>DAIDKF010000017.1 GCA_027450185.1 Granulicella sp.
ATCGCCGATCAAAGGAAGGATCTCCTTCAGCATCTCGCGATCCTGGAGCAGCAGCGTGCAGTCCAAATGAACATCTATCAGGCTGCACACCGGGACCGGGAGATGCTGACGGAGATGTTCAACCGGCAGCAAGATGCCTATGCACGGGAGTCCGTTAGCACCGAGCAAAAAAAATTAGACGATATATTCATAGCGAGACGCCACAGGAGTTAAAGGCGGATCAACCGCGTGGTCCCTGGTGGTACATGAATGCCCCTGACAAGTATCTGCATGTATGCCGTTGCCGGGTTTCTGGTTGCGTCTGCCTCTGGTGTCTGTAGGTCGTATGGTGCACAGCCTTTGGCGCGAAGTGATTCCATGATAAGAACCAGTACGTGTGCTGAACCGCTTTCCATCGCGCGGTATGCCGGGCGTGCTTTCGTCTTCCGTTCCATCTCTCTCGTCGGAGTAGGCATGGATTGCCCAGTGACCCGGTAACGATTGCCGCCCTGAAGATGGGAGTCCGCGATCGTTCGCAGTCAGCGGCGTGGAAGTCATTTGAAATCAACCCATCTGGATTGCAAGTGTGAAAGAACGCGATGTCTGGAAGTTGGCGCGCGACGTGCTGTACTACTGGCGTGCGTATTCCATCAGTGGCGGTAAGTTCGAGCGCGACCCCTTCCACGCAGTCGCCGGCGAGGTCGCCTGAGAGCACGTTTGAATCGGTGTTTGCAGGTGCCTCGGACAAGGCAGGTTCGGCTCCCAAGCCGGTGGCGCGGGACACAAATACTCGTGTGGAAGAGACCGCAACGAGTCACAAGGCGAGTCAGTCGGAAGCGTCGCAGTCTTCCCCCACTCTCAGCAGCGGAAGCGGCGCTGGCATCGCGGCCGCTCGGAGTGCGTCAACCTCGCAGACGACGGCAAACGCGGCGAATGGGCAGTCCTCATCTCCGGCGATGCCATCACCCGTGGTTCTGCCGACACCGACGCAAGTCATTCCGGGCCCCGGTGCAATGCAGGCTGGACTCGCGATGGGTTCAAACGGTGCCGTGCCGGCGAGCAATGTGATCAGTATCAGCGGGAGCACATATGCAGATGCGGGCGCCCCCACTCGACCCACTGGCAAAAAGGAAAAGTCAAATGCGCCTTCGATTCAGAGCAATGCCGAAGCCGCTGTGCCCACGGTGGCCGCCATCCCGAATCAGAGCATTGTTACCGCGGTAAACCTGTCGAGTTGGCAGGGAAGTGGGCATGGCCAGGGCGACAAGTCCTCGACTACTTCGTCAAGTGCGTTGGCGGAGAGTGCCTTCACGAGTGCTTCCATGGGTGCTTCCAGAGGTATCCATGACGTGCCGGCCAGGTCTATTGCAGGCGCTGTGGATGGGGATTTGAAGACAGGCGTTGCTCCGGTCGATACACCAGCTTCCGAGCCGGGTATCTCCGCCAATGTCCAAGCAGCTACATCCGGCGGCGCGATGACTATACCTCCCGCTTCTGATTCGCCAAGCGGTGACGCGAGCAGTCCATCGAGTGTCCAGGCCACGTCGAAGCCACCCGCCAATCATTCTGCTGTTGCTAAGAGTTCCGACCTGGTCAACGCTCTGGATGCCGGGAATGGCTCTACGGGTACTCCTGGTGACATGTTGTTCCAGAGCGTTCAAAGCGATGGCCAGACAGTGTCGGGTCCGCCGGTTGACGCGTTGAAGACAGTAGAGACTGCGCTGAGATCGCCGGATAGCGGAGTCTCTCCGGTGCAGGCGCAGTCGGTTGTCATGCATGTTGCCTCTCACGAGGCTGCGCCGGTCCTGAATGCAACGGATAGCCTCGTCAACACAGATGCATCGGTGAAGTCACAGGGAGCTCCGGTAGCAGTTCACGGCTCTGCTGGAGACGTGACGGCGTCGTCTGGCATCAATGCCGCGAAGCTCATTCAGACGATGGGTGAAACAGAGATGCAGGTAGGGATGCGTACGACTGAGTTCGGCGATATCTCTATTCGTACGACCATATCGCAGCAGCAGATGGTGGCGCAGATATCCCTTAATCATAACGATCTGAGCCAGGCGATATCGGCTCACGTTGCAACCGTGCAGGCAAAGCTTGGAGCGGACTATGGTCTTCATACCTCGATCGAGGTCAATAACCAGAGTTCATCCCTGTCCGGTGGGTCGGGAGATTCTTCGCGACAGGAGCAGCAGTCGTACCCCCGCTTTACGGGGTCCGAGCCCTCCATCTTTTCTGCCGGTGGCGATGCAGAGGTAAGCCTGGGAGTGGCGATACATGCAGAAAATGGACATGGATTGGACATCAGAATTTAGGACGGAATCACGTCAAGAGAGGAAATAGATGAATATTCAAGGAGTAGTCCCAGCAATCACGGCGCCTGTACAAGGGGCAACTGCCAACGCCATCCCCAACGCGGCTAGCACGACCAGCGCTGCGTCGACTACTGCTACCGGCAGTACTGCAACGGGCACGTCCGCAACCAGCCTTCAGGACACATTCTTGAACCTGCTCGTCACAGAGTTGCAGAATCAAGACCCCACCGCACCTGTCGACCCGACCGCGATGGTGGGCCAACTGGTCTCGTTGAATCAGTTGGATCAGCTAATCTCCATCAATCAGACGCTTACCAGCATGGCGCCAACCACGTCGACCACAACGAGTTCTTCGACCACGCCTACTGCTGCGCTTGCAAGTCCTACCGGCACGGCTTCAAGCGGAGCTGCGAGTTCGTCCTCGTCCAATCAAACTTCGGCTGCTGCCGCTGCGGCAATCAGCCGGATCCTCGCTTCGAGCACCAGCGCCACGAATGCAAATGCAGCCAACGCCGCAGCACTGATGAACCTGTATGGCGGCTTGGCGGCTCCGGCCCAAACTTCAAGTTCCACAACTACAGGAGGTAGGTAGATGGCATCCTTTTCCGTTCCACTGTCTGGCTTGCAGGCGAGTTCTTCGGATCTCAACGTGATTGGTAATAACCTCGCGAACCTTAATACCGATGGCTACAAGGATCAAACTCTGAGTTTCGGCGATATCTTTTCGCAGATACAAGGGACTTCGGGCAACGGCGACCCCATCCAGGTAGGATCGGGTGTTCAGATTGAAGGCACATCTTCCAACCTCACCAATGGCTCCGTCAATTCAACCGGAACGGCTTCAAACATGGCATTGCAGGGCAATGGATATTTTGTTGTAAGCGGCAACGGAGAGACCAGTTACACCCGTGATGGTGATTTCTCGGTCAATTCGTCGGGTCAGCTCACCACCGCGACGGGCGAGTTGGTCATGGGATTTCCTGCGGTGAATGGGACGGTTTCAACCAGCGGCGTTTTGGCTCCAATTGCTGTCAATTCGAATGGAACGGTGCCTGCCGTCGCCACATCGAGTTTCCAGGTGGATGCAAATCTTGACTCTGCCTCAACCGTAGGAACGACCTTCAACACGCCGCTTACCGTCTACGATTCACTAGGCACACCACAGACGCTGAATATTCAATACACCAACACAGGCACGAATACCTGGAGCTACAGCGTCACACTGCCAGGCTCTGCCACGGGTTCTGCTGCTGCGACGACGACCCTTGCAAGCGGCACCATGAGTTTTAGCTCGTCCGGCCAACTGACATCCCCCACCGGCACGGTACCGGCCATCAACATCACGGGCCTGGCGGATGGGGCGGCCAATATGACTCTTACCTGGAACCTGAACGACGCTTCAGGAAACCCAACCATCACCCAGCAGAATACGGCCAGCGCCCTGAACACTACGCCGACCCAGAATGGTTTTGCGGCTGGTGCGCTGACGGGTTATTCGGTGCTTTCCGACGGAATTGTCCAGGGGCAGTACAGTAACGGCCAGACGCTGGCACTGGGACAGGTTGCGGTGGCCAACTTCGCCAATCCGCAAGGTCTCACGCAGAGCGGCGATGGGAACGAGCAAGCAACAGCCGGGTCCGGCGCTGCAGTTGTTGGTATCGCTGGTGTCGGCGGCAATGGCACGATTACCGGAGGCGCTGTTGAGGAATCCAATGTGAACCTCTCCACCGAGTTCGCCAACATGATCGTGGCGCAGCAGAGCTACGACGCCAACGCAAAGGTTCTGACCACCCTCGACCAGGTGGATCAGTCAACGATCCAGATGGTCGCATAACGCGATGCAGCACAGGAATGATTAGCTTACGATGAGGAACTCCCATCAGGCGAGGAACATCGCCTGGTGCGGCCTCTTCGCTGCGCGCGCTTCTCATGGCTGACTCATCAGCGTTGAGCAGCGCGACAGCGCGCATCCTCGCCACTAATTGGCTACGGATCAATCATTTGTCAGATTTTTAGATCCGCGCACTCAGAATTGCATCTTCGAGCCATTCCGGCCCTTCGATTGCTTCATCTGTTGTGTCGGTCCTCCATGGGCGAACGTCCTCCACCACTGTGGCAAGGAAGCTTCTCCCAGATAGGACCAGCAACTGTACGCAGCCATACGCGAGGGTCCATGAGTACTTCTGTCCAAAGTTCGGAATGCAGGCTTACCGAGGTCCCTCCGTCGGAGGAGCCGGCAAGCGAAGAGAACCTGCTCGAGAGAATGCCATGGTTGCCCTGTACTCTCACCGTCGACGTGCCGGTCGTGCACTTCACCATTGGGCACCTTCTCTCCCTCATCCCGGGCGCAATCGTCGAAACGGCCAGTCACCAGACCAGCGATGTTCCCTTGCGCATCAATCAATTGCTGGTTGGCTGGACGGAGTTTGAGGTCATCGGCGATCGTCTGGCGGTACGCATCACGGATCAAGCATGACAACCAGGAATCAAAAGCCACGTCCTCGGCTCAAAGAGTCACGCCAGCAGCTCTCCGTCTGCACTGCGGAGGCTCAGCCCGCAGGAGTGTCATTTCATGCATTGCTTCGCGGATGTGCAGCATCGCAGGAGGGCTGGAGCTCGCTTCTCCGGTCCGTTGCTTCCTTCTCCCGCGCTCAAGGCACATCTCTGCAACGCGTGGCTCGCGGTGCGCTGGCAAGAATCTGGTCATGGCTGCATGCGAAGTACGCCCTGACGGCAACCAGGCGATTGCGCATCTCTGAAACGGTCTCCCTTGGCGAGAAGCGCTTTGTGGCCATCGTGACGGTAGAGGATCGCGAGTTCCTGATTGGTGGCGGAGCCGCTGGGATATCGCTGCTGGCAAAGTTGGGGGCTTGCTCAGAATCCGAGGCAGACCCGCCGCAGGCATTGGCCACGAAAAGGGAGGAGCCATAATGCGCCATCGCGCATACCAAAGACTCCTCGTGCTCGCATCGACGCTCGTGCTGACAACGGCTCCTGCGTTTGCACGTGGACGCTCCGTGCCGGAGGGATTTCAGGTGGCTCAGGCCGATATCCAGCAGATGCAGGCCCCTCCAGTGTTTCCTGCGCCTCGTCCGATCGACATTACCCCCATCGGAGAAGCACCGGCTGCGCCCCCCACCGCCGATCGCTCCGGCACGTCCGCTCTTCCATCCGCAACGGACATGAGCGGAGCTCTGCAGGCTTCAGGGGCGCTGGGGAGATCGGTGCCATGGCCGATCATCTTCACGCTCACGGCGCTTACGCTGATTCCATCCATCCTTATCTGCATGACACCCTTTGCACGGCTGCTGATCGTCTTTCACTTTCTCCGCCAGGCCCTAGGGCTTCAGTCCACGCCATCCAACCAGACGCTCATCGGTCTATCGCTGATTCTGACCTTCTTCCTCATGCAGCCCGTAGCGTCCAAAATCTATCAGGACTCACTCGTTCCCATGCAGTCGGGCCAGATCACTCCGATCGACGCGCTTTCACGTGCAGAGGTGCCGATGCACGAATTTATGGGGCACTATGTCCGCGAAAGTGACGTAGCTCTATTTATTGAACTAGCCAAGGAGCCGCGCCCGGCCTCGATCAACGACGTGTCCATGCGTGTACTGCTTCCCGCCTACATCTTGTCCGAATTAAAAGCCGGCTTTCAGATTGGCACGGTTCTGTTCTTGCCGTTTCTGGTCGTAGACATGGTGGTGGCTTCCATTACGACATCGGTAGGCATGTTGCAGTTGCCTCCGGTCGTCATCTCCACCCCTCTCAAACTCCTGCTGTTTCTGATGGTGGATGGATGGCATCTGTTGATTGGTTCATTGATGAGGAGCTTTAGCTGACGCTATGGACGTTGATCAGGCAGTCTTACTCGGACGAATGATGTTGCAAGAGGTGCTCATCCTGGTGGGGCCCATCCTGGTGGTTGCTATCGTCGTCAGCCTGATGGTGAATATTCTTCAGGTACTCACGTCCTTGCAGGACAACACCGTATCGACCGTGTCCCGCCTGCTCATTACCGGGGCAGCGCTGTTCTTCACGATGCCGTGGATGTGGCGGAACCTCGCCCACTACACGCTGTTTCTTTTCTCTGATCTCAAGAGGTATCTGCAATGACCGAGATAGCTCTGCTTGCGATCATCAGCGGTCTGCTCACGATCAGCGTCCGCCTTTCGGGGCTCATGCTCTTCGCTCCGTTCTTTGGCAGCAGCGTGATTCCCGCTCGCGTCAAAGCTGGTCTGGTGCTGGTGCTTACACTGCTTTTATTCCCCACCGTGGGGCAACGGATCGGTCCGTATGGACTGACGGACTGGCCTCTTCTGATCTTGCGAGAGTTCATCATCGGTGTGGGGATGGGGATCGCAACCAACCTTGTCTTCGATGCGACCCAGTTGGCGGGTCAGGTCATCGGCGTGCAAATGGGCTACTCCCTGGTGAATATTCTTGATCCCCAGACCCAGGTAGATACAACCGTCGTCGCAGTCTTCTACCAGTCGATTGTCATGCTGCTCTTTCTGCAGATGAATATTCACTATTGGATTCTTCGCGCGGTTGGGGAGAGCTTTCTCTACTTGCCACCCTCCACGACTCACTTGAGCGGACTTTTTACGCTGGCGGTTCTCAAGACGGGCGGCATGGTGTTCGGGCTCGGCGTGCGGATAGCAGCTCCTGTACTGGCCGCAACGCTGGTCGGGGATGTCCTGCTCGGGCTGCTCGGCAAAGCGTCTGCTCAATTGCCCCTCATGTTACTCGGCCCTGCAATCAAGAGCCTGCTGGGAATTCTTATTCTCATGGCAACGCTCAAGTACTGGCCCGACCTATTCCACAGACTATTTCAGAACACGTTAGAGAACGGTGTTCATATTCTGCACCTCGCACAATGAGAGACCATGGCTGACTCCAGCAAGACTGAACAAGCTACACCGAGGCACCGGCTCAAGGCACGAGAGCAGGGTCAGGTCACGCGCTCCCGCGAGTTGTCCAGTGCGTTGTCTATGTTCGTCGTTGCGGGCGTAATGGTTATCGTCGCGCGGCAGGGAGCGGCTCAATGGACAGACTTCTTTCGCAACATCTTGAGTTCCGCAAGCACGGACTCGATCGAGCCGAATGGCCCCTTATTGTTCTGGACGAGCATTGAAGCATTACGTTGGGTCTTTCCGTTTCAGATTGCTGCGCTGGCCGTTGCGCTCGGCGTTGGACTGGCCCAGGGTGGATTCGTCTTTGCACCCGAAGCGCTCTCCTTCAAATTTGATCGCCTGAGTCCAGCGAGGCGGCTTGGACAGATCTTCTCGCTCACATCGGTCAGCAGCGTGCTCAAGTCACTCTTGCCGTTCGCCGCTATTGCATGGATCGGCTATGCCAGCATCCAGAGACACTGGATGGACATTTTGGGAAGTTCCTATGTGGACGCACGAGCCTTTGCAAATCTGGTCGGCGGAATACTTTTCGAGGTCTGTTGGAAGTCCGGTCTGGTGCTTCTTGTGTGGGCGGCTGTGGATTATCTTCTGCTGTGGCTGAAGAGCGAAGGTGACTTGAAGATGAGTCGCCAGGAGATTCGCGAAGAGATGAAGGACTCGGAGGGTAATCCTGCGAACAAGGCTCGAATCCGAAGGCTTCAGCGGCAGTCACGGCGTCGGCAGATGATCAAGGCGGCCGAGACTGCGACCGTCGTCATCACGAATCCGACCCACTACGCAGTCGCATTGAAGTTTGAAATGAGCATGGCCGCTCCCTTGGTGGTAGCCAAGGGGCTCGACCTGCTGGCATTGAAGATCAGGGAGATCGCTCAGGACTGCGGGATTCCCATCATGGAGAACCGTCCGCTCGCGCAGGCGCTGTACAAGGGCGTTGAAGTAGGAGACGCCATTCCTTCCGCCTTGTATCACGCGGTCGCAGAAATTTTAGTTCTGGTCTACAAGGCGCAGGACGATGTCAAACGGAAGGATGCCGAGAGAAGAACCTCGGTCAACCGATCGGAAGAAACGAGGCCGCAGTGATGAAAAAATCCGGACTCCTCAATACGTTGCGCGCCTCCTCGGATTGGTTCATTCCGACGGCGGCTGTAGCTCTGGTGTTCGTAATGCTTGTACCTTTGCCAAGTTTCGTTCTCGACCTGCTGCTCACATTCAGCATCATGGTGTCCGTGCTGGTCCTTCTCACGGCCATTCAGATCCTTCGCCCCGTGCAATTCTCCGTCTTTCCCAGTCTCATTCTCCTGCTCACGCTGATGCGGTTATCGCTGGATCTGGCCTGCACACGGCGCATTCTGCTGCATGGCAATGAGGGCTCCTCTGCTGCGGGGCAGGTGATTGAAGCCTTCGGACAATTTGTCGTGGGTGGCAACTACATCGTTGGCTTCGTCATCTTCCTCGCGCTGATTGCGATTCAGTATCTTGTGGTGAGCCACGGTGCCGTGCGCACCGCCGAGGTGACCGCCCGCTTTACGCTCGACGCCATGCCCGGCAAGCAGATGGCGATTGATTCTGATCTGAACACCGGCCTCATCAACGCCGAGCAGGCCCGTTCCCGTCGTGAGCAGGTTGCTCGCGAAGCGGAGTTTTGCGGCTCGATGGACGGTGCCGCTCGCTTCAGTCAACGGGACTCTCTGGCCACCATCCTCGTTCTCGCCATCAACATCGTGGCCGGCTTCCTGATCGGTGTCTTCCAACTCGGCGTTCCCTTTCAGCAGGCGCTCAAGACCTATACCATCCTCACCGTTGGCAATGGTCTTGTTTCGATCATCCCATCGCTTCTGGTGTCGGTGGCGGGAGGCATTGTCGTCACGCGGGCCGGATCCGATCTTTCACTCGGAGCAGACATTGGCAAGCAGATGTTCAAGACCTCGCGCCCTCTATGGATTGTCAGTGGAGTTCTGCTGGGTCTTGCCTTGATTCCAGGGATGCCAAAGTTCTCCTTCCTCGCCTTGGGCGGTGTCACGATGTTCGCGGCGTGGAAGATGAAGCCCTCGGCCGACGTCGAGCTGACCCCGGCAGCGAATGTTGCAGCAGGGAAGACCGGAGTTGCCGCAATGCCGGTGGTCGATCCCATGGATGCCGTTCTGAAACTGGACGACCTCATGCTCGAGGTGGGCATCGGTCTTGTGCCTCTGGTGGATGCGAAGCAGGGCGGGCAACTGCTCGCAAGGGTGAAGTCGCTGCGAAAGAATCTCGCGCAGCAACTGGGATTCCTCGTGCCCTCCATCCATATCACGGACAACTTATCCCTGAAGGAACGAGAGTACGTGATCTATCTTCGCGGCGTGGAGATTGCGCGCTGGGAGATGCGGCGCGACCGGTTGTTGGCGGTCAACTCCAATCCGAAGCCCGGGGATCTGCAGGGTCAGGAGACGCGCGAGCCAGCGTTTGATTCGCCGGCCAAATGGATTACTCCCGACCTGCAGGCGCAGGCCATCTCCGCTGGATATGCGGTCGTTGACCATACCTCAGTCCTCGCCGCGCATCTTTCCGAACTCATTAAGCAGAATGCGCAGGACCTGCTTTCGCGTCATGAGACCAAGCGACTGGTGGATCGTCTCTCCGACTCTCATCCGAAGCTGGTCGACGAACTCATGCCGAAGTTGATGAGTCTGGGAGAGGTGCAGAAGGTGCTCCAGCAGTTGCTGCGGGAGCAGGTGTCGATCCGCGATATGGGAACCATTCTCGAAGCCCTTGTAGAAGCTGCGGCCGTCAATAAGAGTCCCATTGCACTGGTGGAAGCGGCGAGGCACTCGCTCGGACGTGCCTTGATTCGTCCTCTGCTGGACGAGCAGGGGCAGCTTAACGTGGTTACGCTGGATCGATCCATCGAAGACGAGTGCAACCGCACGACCTCGCAACAACAGCCTCAGCCCGCCAGTGGTGCGATACAGATCTCCGTGGCCAGCAGAGTGCTCGCTGGACTCCGCACCATGCTGGGGGATCAGGTGGCGTCGGCGCCGCCAGTGCTCCTCTGCTCCTCTCCCGGCCGCTTTTATTTGAAGCGTCTCCTGGAGCCTTACATTCCCAAGATCGTAGTAATCTCCCCATCCGAGATCCCTCCCATGACTCAAGTGCAGTCCCTGGGTTCGGTTCGGTAGCAACGCAGGAAAGTCATAAGCCCAAGCAGGTGAAACGATGATGCCAGCAGAAATAGCGTACAAGACAAGCGTAGCGGATGCAGACGATCAAAACGTCCTCGTGATGCAGGAACTTTCACAGGTGTATTACATCGCAGCACGGCTTCGCGAGCGGCTCCCGCAGCACATTGAGTTAGAGGATCTCGTCAATGCCGGCGTCATCGGCTTGCTGGAAGCGAGCCGTAGTTACGACTGCACGAAGAACTCCAGCTTCAAGGGATTTGCGAAGTTCAGGATTCGAGGCGCAATTCTTGACAGCCTGCGCGAATCCGATTGGGGTTCGCGCTCCATTCGCAGAAGGGGACGCGAAGTTGCGGATACGATTGCTCTGCTTGAAGGCCGGCTGGGAAGGTGCCCCGCCGAGTCCGAAATTGCAGAGGAGATGCATCTGGAGACCGCTCATCTCCAAAGAATTCTGGCGCAGATCGACGGACTCCATCTGGTGGGGCAGCAGGCAGCGGTGTCGAACGATCAATCGGAGGTTCTGGATATGATCGAATCCGCGCCAAACATCGACGATCCTGACCCATTCGATCTCTGCCTGCAAGGCGAGATCAAGGCGCATTTAGCCGAAGCCATCTCACAGCTAAGCGAGCGAGAGCAGCTCATCATCTCGCTCTACTATCGAGAGGAACTTACGATGAAGGAGATTGCAGAGGTCATAGGGGTAGCTCTTTCACGCGTCTCCCAGATACGACAGGCCACCATGAAGAAGCTCAGAGCTTCGCTCGCCCATCTGCGTGAGCGGCCGCTGATTTCCAATGGATCTATAGGAGGTTCCCATGCTAAATAGCCAGGAAAAAGCGGAAGATGTGGCCGAGGTTGTGCGGCACTTCGGGTTGAAGGACGCTGTTGACAAGCCGCGATCGATCCATGCGTGCAACTTTCGATCGGCAGGAAGATTATCCAATGAGAATGCGCGCTCCCTGACTGCAATTCACGAGACATTTGCACGTCAGCTCGCCAGCGCCCTGGACGTCTATCTTGGTACCGGCGTGGAGGTGAAGATTCAGACGCTCGACCAGCTGCCGCTCAAAGAGCATATCTCCAGCATCCCGCCCCTGAGCTATATCGTGCCCTTCTCCCTGAGTACGATGCAGGGTGCCATTATCGTGGAGTGCGACCTGGCTCTCGTGTTTCCTATCGTCGAACTCCTTCTCGGAGGGCCGGGCACATCTGAGAGCAGTCCTCGAGAGCTTTCGGAGATTGAAGAAGAGATCATGCAGGATGTGATGTCCCTTATTGCCCGTCAAGCTGAAAATGCGTGGCACATGCCACACCTCGCGCTGGTGTTCAATCGCCGCATCAAGTCGTCCCTTCTTCACCAGTATTGTCCATCCAACGAGAAGGTTACCTTGGTGAAGTTTCAAGTCGAGATCGCCGGCATCAAGGGATCATTCCAGCTTGTGTTTCCGGCCTCATTTCTGAACGTTCTCCTCAAGCAGGTCAAGCTTGAACAGCCGCAGCGGAAGGGAGGACTGCGATACTTCCCGATGCCCAGTATCCGCGAACGCGTCCTTGACTGTGATGTGCTGCTGACCGCCGGACTTCCTCGTATGAAGGTTGCGGTACGAGACCTGATTGCGCTGGAGCCTGGGTGCCTCCTGAAGCTGCGGGCGCCTGTACGGATCCCGGGAATGTTGACCGCCGGGGGAATGGACGTGTTTGAAGCCGTACCGGTCAGAAACGGTACGAAGAAGGCGGCTCAGCTTGGCCGTCGCACGCGACTTACAACCTGGGGAGTGGAGTAAACAACATGGACGATCAAGTGAAGCATCAAGTTACCAAGGCGTTGATTGATGCCCTCAACCTGTCGATTGCAGAGTCGTTAACTCGGAAGACAGGCGTTGCATGGCAGCTAAAGCGCGTTGAGCCTACAGCCTCTGCCGAAGACCTGGAGGAGTCTGTTCAGCTTCGATTTGCGGCAGAGGGCTCGCTGCACGGGGAGTGCTTTGTAGTGGTATCAAAGCTTCACGTAGCCGAGCTCGCAGCAAACATGCTCGGTCAACCCGCAACAGCGTTTGCCGACGAACATGCAGAGGCGTGGGCAGAGGTTATTCGGTCGGCCATCGCGGCACTGAAGGCGGCGCTGCTCTCCGTGTACGGAGAGGTCGCCTTCAAGGTGGACCGGGTCCAGGCGGCAACCTTGTCCGAAATGTTTGCTGTATCGCTTTGCGCATCCATGGGCGATGAAGCAGACGTTCCGATGCGGTTTTACGCCGACGATGCATTCATAGAAGCGTTGGCTTCGGCGTCGGTCACGATGACGCCCGATGAGGAGCAGCGTTCCCCCATCGGTTCCACCAACCTCAAGCTCGTCATGGATGTCGAGTTGAACGTGTCGCTTCGATTTGGGCAATGTCAGTTGCCGTTGCGGGAGGTGCTCGACCTCGCTAGCGGCTCTGTCATCGAGTTGGACCGCGATGTCGATGACCCCGTCGAACTACTGTTGGACGGCAAGGTCATCGCGCGTGGTGAAGCCGTGATCGTAGATGGAAACTATGGTCTACGCGTTACGGAGATTCCACAACCCATTGTCTCCCACTTTATCCGCTGAAGTTCACGAGAGAAGAGATCCGATGAAATTATCACTAGAGTCCCTGATTGCAGGGGTCGATCAACGTTGGAAGAGGATGCACACAGCCTGCGCGCTGCGATCCTGCCAAACGACGCTGCTCATGCGCAGTGTCCCCCAGAGCCGCGGTGGAATCCGCATGGGCGAGCTCTGGTACTGTAGTGTGGACTGCTTTGTGAAGGCTGCGCGAGAGCGCTTCTCCTCGCTTCCAGCCAGGCGTCCTCTCGAGATGCCGCACAATCCACGCTTGTCGATTGGGCTCGTCATGCTTTCAAAGGGCTACCTGACGGATCAGCAGTATCGATTCGCCTTGGCCGAAAGTAAGTTGACCGGCGAAGAATTGGAGTCCGTTCTGGGCCGCCTGGGCTGGGTCGACGAATGGCAATTCGCTTCGGCGAGAGCGGCACAATGGGGCTACCCGGTGCTGGGTCGAGACCGCATCAGCCAATCGGTCGACGCTGATATTCCCATGACCCTGTTACGCTCCTTTTCTGCTGTGCCGCTGCACTATTCCAAGCACGCCCGGCGCTTGCTTCTGGGCTTTGTGAATCGCGTGGAGCATACCCTCCTGCACTCCATCGAGCAGGTTACAGGTTGCAGAGCCGACCCGTGCTTCATCACCCCGACGGAGTTTCGCTACCAGATGATCCGGGTTACGGCGACCCAGGGCTCAAGGGAAGTTGTACTTGACAACTCGTTGACGCCGGCTGAGATGGCGAGGACTCTGGGCGGGTTTGCTTTGGACGTCATAGCACGTGAAGCTAGTGTCGCGCATTGCCAGAACTATCTATGGACAAGGCTATCAGGCAAGAGCCGCACCATAGATGTCCTATTTCAAAGCAGAAGATCGGCTGGGATAAATAAGCGCGATACATTCAGTTCTTTAAAAGAGGAAATGCGCTCCGCCGGTTGAAAAATTCTCCTGAAGTGCCGATCACTATGCGAGGTGATGGCACAGTGACCGATACGAGCGTAGTGGACATCCAGGCAGGACGCATTCCGGGATTCTTTCGTCAGGCCTTGCAGTGCGAGCCGGACGGTCGCCAGCGCGACCTCCCCGTCCTGCCTGCGACGCGTTTACTGATTGACCTTGAGGTACAGGAAGCAAGCGTGGATCTCAACCGGATGATGCACGTCATCCTCAGCGATCTTGGAGCGACTCTTCAGATATTCAAACTTGCAGGCCAGGTATACGGCTGTGCTGACGCTTGCCCGGTTCGCATCGAAGATTGCATCTCCGATCTAGGACTGCGCGAGTGCATGGCGGCGCTTTCTGCTCCGACCATCATTCATGACGATCTCCGCGACGGCATCGCCGATATGTGGTCGCATTCCCGGGAGGTTGCTCAGCACGCAAAGCTCGCCGCCGAGGCGACTCAGGACATCCATCCAGAAGAAGCCTACCTGGTCGGTCTTTGCCATGCGATCGGACGCCTGCCGCAGCTTCTCGGATGGGTTCCGCCGGCTGACCGCACGATGGACGATGCGGAGACCGGGGTCGAACTGGCAAAGAGGTGGCTCCTGCCACACTTCGTCGTAGAGTCTCTCCTTGATATGCAGATGCCCCGCTCTCACTCGCCATGGCCGGGGATCGTGCAGTCTGCTCACCGGAACGCCAGTCGACCTCCCTTCGACTGCGTCTTCTCCAGAGACCCGCGCACGCGATTTCTCCACGCTGTCTAAACTGGGCACTGCGACGGGTTGTATCGGCGGGCGTCTCCCATTGCGATCATTGTCTTTTGATGAGAGACGGCCTCGGCTTTCGCAGCCGGGATGCTTGCATGCGGCGCGGCTCTCATTCGTTCTTCATAAATCCACGGCTGATATGTGCGAACAGGCCTGGATATGGAATAAAAATTATTGCTGGGATGGCACGTGTCATGCACTGTCCTCTGCCGAGAGGCATCTATGGACAGTGGATACTACGCTCTGGGCACAGCACTGATTGCCAGCACGCAGGCATTGGACACAATTGCGAACAACCTTGCCAATGAGAGCACCGCCGGTTACCGGGCCGTGCGCAATATGTTCAGCTCTGTTCTGAATACCGTGGCCGGCGCTCCGGGTTCAGACGTCAATCAGGCTATCAATAACTACGGCGTGCTGGGCGGTACGATGCTGGACGCTAGCCAGGGCGCAGTCCAGAAGACGGGCAACGGGCTCGACGTGGCGATCGAGGGGTCTGGCTTCCTGGTTGTTCAAACTCCGAATGGCCGCATGTATACCCGCAATGGTGCCCTGCGGGTTTCGAGCAAAGGTCTGCTCGTTACAGACTCAGGGGACCCTGTGTTGGGAGACAAGGGTCCAATCACGATGCTGCCCGGGCCGGCGTCGATCAGTGCCGATGGGACCATCTCATCCAACGGAGCGGTGACGGGGAAGTTGAAGCTTGTGGATTTCCCCCCCGGCACAAAGATCAACAGCGCGGGGGCCCACTACTATACGGCGCCCATCAAGAGTGAAACGGTGCCGACCCATACCAGTCTCGAGCAGGGAGCGCTCGAGAGCTCCAATGTGAATACTGTCACTGCCATGGTCGAGCTCATCAACGCACAACGCACTGCCGAGATGATGCAGCGCGGACTTTCCATGTTCAACGCGGAGATCGACAAGACCGCAACGCAGGATTTGCCCAAAGTCTAGATCTGCCAACCATCGCCCAAAGGAGCTTCATCATGTTTCACGCCCTCTATACCGCAGCCACTGGAATGACGGCCCAGGAGATCAACCTGGACAACATTGCGAACAACCTGGCCAACTCCAGCACGACAGGATTTCAGTCGCGGCGCGTGCAGTTCACCGATCTGCTGTATCAGAGTGAAGTCATGCCCGGCGCAGCGGCTACGCAACAAACAACTGTAGCCGCAGGATTGCAGATCGGTCTGGGCACGCTGCCTGGCAATACCGAAATTACACAGACCCAGGGCGACCTGAGCAGCACCGGCAATCCTCTGGACTTCGCGATCGAAGGCACTGGATTCTTTCAGATTCTTTTACCCAACAACCAGATTGGATATACGCGGGCAGGCTCGTTCCAGCCCAATTACCAGGGAACGCTGGTCACCGCGAGCGGCAATGAGTTGCAGCCGGCGATTACCATTCCACCCAACGCGACGAATGTAACCGTGGGTAGCGATGGCACCGTCAGTGTGACACTGCCCGGTCAGACGCAGGCCCAGCAGGTTGGCGTCATTCAGCTGGCGAGCTTTGCCAATCCCGGCGGACTGAACAGCATCGGCAGCAACATCTACCTGCCCACCACGGCATCGGGAGAGCCGGTGGTAGGGACAGCCGGCGGCTCTGAAGGGCTGGGAACCATTCAGCAGGGGATGCTCGAGCAATCGAATGTGAACACGGTAGACGAGTTTGTCAGCATGATTCTGGCGCAGCGCTCGTATGAGTCAAATTCGCGAGTGGTCAAGGCCGCTGATGAGATGCTCCAGCAGTTGAACCAGTTAGCTCAATAGAAGGACCCACCATGATCCGATACAGGATGACAGCGCAATATACCTATCGATGGATAACGATTCTGATGCTGTCGTTCATCGTGGCATTTCCTGCCGTGGCAGCATCTGGCCGCAATGTCATTACGGCAACGCAGGTAGCGACTGCGATCAGCGAGTTGGGCATGGCGGTTTCTGCCCAGCAGATCACACTCTTGACCGACGCCGTAACGACCAGCGTTGCCCCGTCCCTGAAGGTCCAGTCCATGGAGCCGTGGGGAGATCGGCGCATGAAGGTCCGCATGGGCTGTGCAAGGCTGGATCAGTGCCTCCCCTTCTATGTCGCAGTCTCGCGAGATCGGCAGAGCACGGCGAATGCTGCGACTCCGCTCACCGCCGTCTCTCCCTCGTCCCCGGTCACCGCCAGCGCGGGGCGGTCCTCGATGGAGAACCCGCCCAGGACGCCGCGCGCTGCCAACATTGTCCTGAAGTCCGGTGCGCCCGCCGTCCTCCTTCTCGATGGCAATCACGTGCATATCCAGCTTGTCGTTGTATGTCTTGAAGATGGTGCCGTAGGTCAAACCATCCGGGTAGCCAGCAAGGACCACCGTCAGAGGTACACCGCCGAGGTATGCAACGGTGGAGTCTTGAAGGGCAGACTATGAGGATGCGGCGATGAAGACGCGAGCGGCGGTGAAGACACGAGTGGCGATGAAGACGCGCGTATGGATTGCCCTCTCCTTGATTGCAATCTTCCTGGAAGTTGCCATGACACCGGCTGCCTTGGCAGCGAAGGGCAAGAAGACGAAGAACGATTCGGCCCAGCTCCGTGCCCAGTACATCGCACAGTTGCAGTTGCAGGATGCCAACCGTGTCCCGAACAGGACCGTGGGCAGCCTTTGGTCCTCGAACAACAGCCTGGGCGATCTCTCTACCGACTATAAGGCCAGCAAACTGAACGACACCATCGTCATCGTCGTGGGGGTCCAGACGACGGCGGCCCAAAGCGGCACCTCTAGTTATCAACGAGCCGTGAAAACCAACTCCGGGATCACTGGACTTGCGGGTGTCGTGAATACGAACGGGTTGAATCCGCTGTTCAATGCAAACTCCTCGACCCAGCTCGCAGGCGCTGGTGCTACGGGCTCCAACACCACCTTCCAGACCAGTCTCACCGGACAGGTCATCGACGTCTTGCCCAGCGGTAATCTGGTTGTCGAAGCCCAACGCAATATATTCATGAATAACCAACACGAAGATGTCCTGGTTCGCGGAGTCGTGCGCCCTGGAGACATCAGTCCAAACAACACCATCTCTTCGGCCCAACTCAGCAGCCTGGAGATTGAGATGAAGGGCAAGGGCATCATCGCGGACAGCACCCGCCCGCTCAACCCGATCACCAGGGCCATCTTGTGGCTGGTGGGATTCTGAGGATCGATGAAGCTTGCACATGCCATCTCGAAGCTGGACGCCAGAGCTCTCACCCGTTGCGCGCTGGCTCTCTGCCTTCTGCCACACGCGGCGGTTCTGTACGCGGCTACCGCCGTGCCCAACCGCCTGGTGCTGGTCCGGGACGTCACAACCGTTGAAGGCGTCCGGGATAATCCGTTGGTCGGGTACGGTCTGGTTGTGGGCCTGCATGGAACCGGAGACTCGCAGCAGACCATGTTCACCGTACAAACGCTGGCCAATGCAATGGCGAAGATGGGTGTACAGATTCCTCCGCTCACAGCCGTGGTTAAGAATGTTGCGGCCGTGTTCATCACGGCAACACTTCCTCCGTTTGCCCGTCCCGGCGCCAAGCTGGATGTTACCGTCGGTTCGGTCGGCGATGCGCGCAGCCTTGAAGGTGGCGTGCTGCTGATGAGCGAGTTGCACGGACCAGACGGCGGTGTCTATGCCGTTGCTCAGGGTCCACTCATCATGGGGGGATACTTTGCCGGCAACGGCATGAACGGAAAAGAGGTTAATCCCGCTAATGTAGGAACCATTCCCGAAGGCGGCATCGTCGAGCGTGACACGGCCGTAGACCTGGCCGGATTCAAGACCGTCTCCCTGCTTCTGCGCAATCCCGACTTCACCACCGCCACCGAGATTGCCGATGCAGTCAACAACGAATTTCACAAGCCGATCGCATCGGTGCTCGACAGCCGTCGCATCGACGTCAACGTAGCCAGCGCCTCGGTGCAGTCCGTGCCGCTGCTGATTGCTCGGGTTCAAAACCTGATTCTCAAGGTCTACTCCCCAGCCAAGATCGTCATCAACGAGAGAACGGGCACCATTGTCATGGGCGGCAGCGTGAAGCTCTCGCCCGTCTCGGTCATCCACGGCAGCCTGTCCATACAGGTCGTCACCTCGTATACTCCGGCGATGCCGGTTGGACTGCTGCCGTCGCCGGATGCTTTTGGGCCGCAGGGCCAGCAGGGTCAGCAGGGAGCCCCTGGGCAACAGAATCAGCAGGGTGCTGCGGGACAGCAGAACCAGCAGGCAAACACCGGGCAACAGAATCAACAGGGAAATGCGGGGCAGCAGAATCAGCAGGCAGCCATGGGACTCTCGGGGCCCATGGGAATGATGCCTCCTCCGGTGCTTGTGCCGCAGACGACGGTGAGCGTCAACGACGCTCCCGCCCAGTCGATACGGCTGGAAGAGGGCGCCAACGTGGATGAGCTGGTCAATGGCCTGCACGCCATCGGCGCCACGGCCCACGATGTAGTGGCCATCCTGCAGGCCATACAGGCCGAGGGCGGAATGCAAGCGGACTTGGAGGTCCAGTAGATGGGAACGAGCACAGGTCTTGGTTCATTGAGCACACAAACGTCCCTCCTTCAAATGAAGGAGGACCGCCTGATCCAACAGATGAACTCTCCCAAGAGCTTGGCCGATGACGCCAGGATCGACAAGGGAGCCCAGCAGTTTGAGGCTATCCTGATGGGTAGTTGGCTCAATGAGGCAGAGCAGTCTTTTGGTAGCGTCCCCGGCGGCGATGACGACCAGGATTCCGGAGGAGAGCAGATGATGAGTCTCGGAATCCAGTCCTTGGCCACCTCGCTGGCGGCATCGGGCGGCATCGGAATCGCCAAGATGGTGGCCTCGGCCATGCACGCTGTGGCCAATAGATCCACCGTGCAGCCCAACGCCGCTGCAGCATCCGGCCAAATGACGGGAATGAAGAGTGTTCTGAAAAAATGATGAGAATACCCCTAAACTTTTCCCTCAAGGATGCCGATACTTACAGCGGTGCACTCTTGGAGGTGTCATGAGAATCGATCTATCGAACGCAGCGGCCGGTCAACTCTCGAACGATTTGAGTTCGACAAAGGTTGCTGCCCAGAGTGGTGCCCAGAGTACTACCCAGACAGCCACGCAGTCGGGTAGCTTAAGTGGCGAGGACCACGCGACGCTTACCTCCGGCACGACATCCCTTGGCGCCCTCGTGAGTACCGCCCTCAATTCGCCCGCCGTGCGGCAAGACAAGGTAGATAGTCTGCGTCAAGCCATCACCAGCGGTCAGTATCGGATCGATCCATCCAGCATCGCTGCATCCATGGCGGGAGAATCCGCTTGAAATCCTTTGCGGCCTAGGTAGGTTGCCCGACTGAAGAGCACGCACAGAGAGTACCACTCATGACAGGTGCTGTTGTCCCGGATCCAAATCGACAGGCTGCCGAATATCTCCACCTCCTGCAGTCCCTGGCGGAGGAGCTTGAGGTGGCCATGCGTGCCATCTCCCGCAACGCTCTGCTGGATTTCGAGGAAAGCCTGATGGATCAGGAGGCGCTTGGCGCAAGACTCCGAATGTTGGCCAGCGAAGCATCTCTCTTCCGCCAGCGGAATCCTGCGGAAGTCTCAGCGGATTCTCCAGCAGGGATCGACAGCGAGCTGGCGAGTCGGATCATTCGTGCCAGCACAACCCTTCAGCAGCTTAATCGGGAGTATGCGGCCCTGCTTCAGTATTCCAGCCGTTCGGCGGCCATGATGGTGTCCCTCTTGAGCGGATGCAAGGGGCAATTTCAGGAGGCTTCTGGCCCCAGGCTGAAGGTTCAGACCTGGTCCTGCCAGATGTAATCACCATGGGTGGATTGAATACAACGCTCTCGATCGGCACGCAGGCGCTGGATGCGGCGCAGGGAGCGCTGACTGCTACAAGCAACAACATCGCCAACGTCAACACTCCGGGATATACGGAGGAGGTAGCCCAGCTCAGCGAGAATGGGATGACGGTGTCAGGCGACAACGTCACCGGTGGAGGCGTCACGCTCGATGGCCTCCAGAGTACACAGGACCAATTGCTTAACCTGCAGATTCAGCAGCAGACATCGCTCCAGAGCAGCGCCAACACTGTGTCCGCAAGCCTTCAGCAGGTTCAGACGTACTTCACCACCACGGGCACAGACATCGCCAGTGCGCTGACGGCATTTTCGACCAACCTTGCAGCGCTGTCCGCAAGCCCGTCAAGCGCCGCCACCCAGCAAGGCGTCCTTTCGAGCGGACAGAATTTAGCCAATGCGTTCAACACCACGGCGAACGCTCTAACCACAGCGCAGTCGTCTGCTGACGGCCTGGTCACGGAATCGGTGGCGCAGATTAACACGCTCACCGCTCAAATCGCGCAGTTGAACGGGCAGGTCACACAGTTGACCACGTCCGGGCAGGATGCCGGTACGGTTCAAGACCAACTCAACCAGTCCGTGCAACAGTTGTCCGGATTGACGGGGATCTCGGTAACCCAGGGTGCTGCCGGAGTGACGATCACCACGGGCAACGGAACGCCGCTGGTGATCGGCAATCAGAGCTTCACCCTGCAGACCACCACGGGCAGCAACGGCTTCCAACAGGTGCTGGATTCCAACGGCAACAACATCACAGCCTCCATCCAGGGAGGTCAACTTGGTGGGGCAATCCAGGTTCGCGATCAGACGATACCCGGCCTCCTCTCGCAACTGAACACGCTGGCCAGCCAGTTTGCCACCAGCTTCAACGCCGCCCAGACCGGAGGGGCTGACTCCAACGGCAATCCGGGTGTGGACTTCTTCACCCTTCCCACGAACCCCGCAGATGCCGCTTCGGGAATGAGTGTAGCGATTACCAATCCCGCGCTGATCGCCATCAATGCGACGGGCACCACGGGCGGTAACGCCAATGTTGCAAGCCTCTCCGCGGCGCTCACCAGCACGCTGCCGTCAGGTCAGACGCCCGCGAATGCCTATGCCAGCCTGGTCTTCGACGTGGGCACTCAAGCCTCAAATGCCACTACGCAATCGACGGCTATCGGCAAGAGTCTTCTGCAACTCACCAATCAACAGGGTTCCATCTCTGGCGTAAATATCGACGACGAGACCGCCAATCTCATTCGATTCCAGACGGCATATGAGGCGGGCGCGCGCATCGTAAGCACCATTCAGCAGCTCAGTGCGGACACCATCAACATGATCTCCTAAGGAGCCTTCCGGCCGCCATGCAAGTCAATCCAAACCAGACGCCCAACATCATCGCCGACCTCCAGCAGAGCCAGTCGGCTCTCAACACAGCGCTACAGCAGGTGGCCACGGGCCTCAGCGTCAGCGTGCCTTCCGACAATCCAACCGCATCCGCCGCCATGGTGCAGAACACCATCGAGACCGGCAACGTGGATCAGTACACCCAGAACATCAGCACCGTCCTTGCTACAGTGAAGTCGGCCAGCTCTGTGTTGAGTAACGTCGTGACAAACCTTACCCAGGCGGTTTCGCTCGGTACCGAGGGCGCCAATGGTACCAACACCACAGCCAATTTACAGGCAATTGCCACGCAGGTCCAAGGCGTCCTGAGTAGCGTGGTATCGGAGGCCAACACGTCGGTCGCAGGGTCTTTTCTGTTCGGAGGAACCGGTACAACCCCTCCATACACGGCCGATTCCACCTCACCGACCGGCTATACCTACAACGGCACCAGCGCGGTGAGTTCGGTGGCTGTCGGCGATCAACTGAACGTTCAGGTGAACCTTCCCGGCAGTCAGGTCTTCTCCAACTCCAGCAACAACGTGTTGGGTTCGCTAAACTCATTGGTCACAGCATTGCAAAGCGGCAACACCTCGGCGATCAGCACCGCCACGACCGCTGTCAGCTCGGCGATTAGCTACATCGGTCAGCAACAAGCCTTTTACAGCAATGCCGAGAGTCAGTTGAACTCGCAGGATACCTTTCTTCAGCAGGACACCGTATCCCTGACATCGCAGGCCACCAATCTGGTGGGCGTCAACATGGCGACTGCTGCGACAAATCTGACTCAGGCCGAGACCGACAACAGCGCCGCCATGGCAGCCGCAGCCAAGGTGATGCCCAACACATTGCTCAACTACCTTGCCCCACCTGCTTAATATGACTGCCGCACAGGCAGGTTCGCTCGTAGCCGTGCGCCACTCCACCGAGCATGCATCGCGCGCAGCGCCTACGCCAGCTCCAACTCGATCGTCCCCGTCTCGCAGTCAAGCTTCACGATGCGAAAGCTGCGAACCTGCCCCAACCCAAGCGGTTCCGGCTTATTTGGCGACGCCGTCGCACCACCCTTCCACCGCTCACTCAGCATCGATGTAAGCGACGATAGATCCACCCCTGCGTTACTCCTGCTCTCCGCCGCGGCGGCCGTGCCGGTCGCAATCGGACACAGAGCGCGAATCCCTTCGCCCAGCTCAATCACAGCAGTCTCCGGCGCGTGCTCGACCACTCGCCCGGAGACCACATCCCCCGTTTTGTGTTCCTCCATGTATTCGCCCAGGCTGGTTGGCACCAACTGCTTCATGCTCAGCTTGATCTGCCGCTTCTGCGCATCCATCCCGATCACCTGCGCCTTCACCATCTCTCCCACGCGCAGCACATCCTGGGGATGATGAACATGGCGGTCCGCAGTAATCTCGCTCACATGGACCAGCCCCTCGACTCCCTCGGCCAACTGCACGAATGCACCAAACTTCATCAGTCGCGTCACCGGGCCCTCCATCGCCGAGCCCACCGGAAACTTCTTTGGAACCTCACTCCACGGATCGCCCAGCGCCTGTTTCAGTCCCAGCGAAATTCTCCGTTCCGCCGGGTTCACCGACAGAATCACAGCCTCGACCGTCTCGCCTTCCTTCAGCATGTCGCTGGGCTTTCTCACCTTCTTCACCCACGACATCTCCGACACATGAATGAGCCCCTCGACTCCCGGCTCCAACTCCACGAACGCTCCGAAGTCCATTAGTCGCACAACCGTGCCCGTGATCCGTTGCCCCGGCAGATATTTCTCCGCCACAGCATCCCACGGCTCCGGCTGCAGTTGTTTCATCCCCAGCGAGATGCGCTTCGCCTCTGCATCGACGCTGAGGATCTTCACCTCCACCTGCTGGCCCACGCTCAGCACATCCTCCGGAGTCTTCAATCGACTCCACGCAATATCTCCGACATGCAGCAGTCCATCGATTCCACCCAGATCGACAAACGCGCCATACGGCGTCATGCTGCGCACCTGTCCACTCACAACCTCGCCCACGCGAATCTCCGCAAAGCGTGTCCCCTGCAGCGCCTTCACCTCTTCTTCGGCGATCACGCGGCGATCCACCACCACATCTTCCTCAACCGTATCGAGCTTGATGATGCGGCACGTGATCTCCTGCCCAACCAACTTCTCCATCTCGGCAGCCTCGCGCACGCCGCTTCGCGAGGCAGGCATAAACGCGCGCGCGCCCACATCTACTGAGAGTCCGCCCTTCACCACCGCCGTCACCGTTCCCACCACCGCCGCCTTCTGTTCAAACGCTTCTTGCAGCGAAGCCCAGTCGGTCGCCTGCGCCACCCGCAGCAGCGACAGCTCGTAGTACCGCTCCGGATTGCGCCCCGTCACCGAGACCGCAAACGTATTCCCTGGTACCACGCCCTCAGCGTCGCGCGGAAACGCGCTGCGCAGCAAAATCCCCTCCGTCTTGTACCCGATGTCAAGGTACACCGCCTCTGCGTCCATCGAGACGACCGTACCTTCCAGTTGCCTCGCATCGCCCTCGGCCTTATGCGTATGGGTGTGCTCAAACTCCGCCAGCACCTCGCCAAATGATTCAGCGGGCGTTTCGGTCAGGGCTTCATTCTCAGCGGAGGCGTCAGGGATCATCTCGTCAGGCATCATAGTCTGCCTATCATTTTGTCACGAACCGCATCCTGCTGGTCAGACTGTGCGCCATCACGCCAAACCACGCGCCATCTCGATCCGATCCACGCGGCTCGTTGCGCAGCACAGTGAAGAGCGGCTGTATTTTGCTCTCACGCCAGTACGCTCTCACGCCACCAGCATCCACGTTTCGCATCAAAGCCTGCCGTCAAGCTCTTCGGCCAGCGCCTCCAGCTCCGCACTCGCCGGCTGCCGCGGCTTCTTCAAATCCCCTGTGTGCAGCACGTCGAGAAACCGCCGCACCTCATAGCCTGCAACCTTCGCCGCATACGCCAGATTCGCTGCAATCGCGGTGACATCGTGCGCAGCCTTCGTATGCACCACCGCACCCTCCCCGCCGGCAATGAGCGCTGGCAGTTGCAGCCAGCACACAAAGGCCTCAAAGCCCTCCTGCTCAAAGTACTCAGGCTCTTCAACTGCTCCATGAACTCCCGTCAGCCAGCGCACATCTCCATCGTTCCAGAACGCCTCCGACCGCACTGCCGCCGCACATGTCCCATGCAGATTCATCATCAGCAGTACGCGCACCTGGGCGGCCGCTCTCCACGCCTGCTCGCCCTGCACTCCCACCGCGGAGAATGTCTCCGCCAGCGCATGACGCAACCGCAGCGCATCATAGATTCCCACCGCCTCGGCCGGGGAGGGAAGTGCTCGCAACGCCATCCACGCCATCACCGGGGCCCACGTCTGCGCCGCCGATACGCGCACGTCGTTGCTTGGCAGCACTGACTGCGCCGCCCTCTGCAACGCCTCCGGAAACTTCATCACCAGCCACGGTAACCGTTCCGCAGCCGCCGCAATCACCGTACCACTGCCCGTCTTCTGCGCCCTCGTCGCGTCCTCAGCCGTCTTCGCCAAAGTCGAAATCCACGCTGGTCCCTCAGTCGCGTCGTTCTGCATTCCCCCCAACTGCGCAAGATATGTTGCCATCTCCGCAAACGCCTTCACGCCCGCCACAAACTCACTCACTCCCTCCACGCTCACGGCGCCATCGGCCTCAACCGCCATCTCGGCTATCTTCTTCTTTGTCGTGCGGCGAGCGCCTACAGTCTTCTCCCTCACCTTCGACTCGCGCGTCACCACCTCATACGCTGCCTTCGCAAACCCATGGATCGTCGCCTCGCTGATCGTGTGGTGCAGCGTATCCACCAGCGGTTGCAGCCGCAACTGTGACAGCGCCTCATCCGCGCTATACACTCCCGAACCATGCAGCGCGTCGCACAGCCGGTCCCACGGATACGCCTCCGATGGTCGAAACTCGCGCCACTCCAGCAGCACCACATGCTGGTATCCACGCAGGTCCATCGTCAGCCCATGATCGCGAAAATCCGTTGCTCTGCGCAGGTATTCCAGACCCTGCGCCGTGTCCCGATACACCATGATCACCGACTCATCCCCCGCCAATCGCAGCCCATCGCTCAGACTCTTCTGCCGCAGCGTCCCACTCTGCTTCTCCAGAAATTCCACCGACATCTTGATCGTTCCATGCGTTGATCCATACCGGTTGTTATAGAGGATCAACGACCGCTCGCCTCCGCACATATTCGAGTACGCGAATACGTTCTCATCCACATCGCCGTAGCCGGTCCAGAAGTCATACATCACGAAGTCCGCACTCTCTGCAAACAGCCGCCGGTTCTTCAGCAGCGGCGCAATCAACTGCTGATGCCGCGCAATCATCCCCTCATTCGCCTGCTCATCCAGCCGAGCCTGTTTGAAGTCCATCCCATAGCGTTCGGTATAGCCTTCAATCTGCCCATGCCCAAACATCGGCAGCCCCGGCAGCGTCGCCAGCAGCACGGACACGCCAAAGTATTTATCCCCCCATCCGAACTGATCAATCGCCGTGCGTTCATCCGGGTTGCTCATAAAGTTCACATAGCGCTTCAGAATATCCGGATCGAACTCCACCGTCTTCTTCAGATACGATCGATACTTCGCATTCTCCTCATCGCGCAGCATGTTCATGAACGCGCTGTTGTACACCCGATGCATCCCCAGCGTGCGCACAAAGTACCCTTCCAGCAGCCAGAACGCCTCGGCCAGCAGCAGCGTTCCCGGAACCTCGGTGGCCACGCGGTCCACCACCTCCCGCCAGAACTCATGCGGCATCAGCGCGTCGAACGCCTCCTGCGACATCGCATCCTCCGCCCGCGACGGAATCGATCCTCCCGCTCCCGGCAGCGGAAACCACAGCCGCTGCACATGCCGTTTCGCCAGCACCATCGCCGCATCGAACCGGATAATCGGAAACCTCCGCGCCACACTTAAAATCACCTGGATCACATGCTCCCGCACCTCGGCCTTGGAGTAATCCAGTTGCGCCGTATCGTTCCACGCAAACGTCGTCCCATCGTTGCCGTGGTACATATAGCGCACTGCGCCATCGCGATAGTGCCGCAGTCGAAACACCACCGCAGCATCCGTCTGGTCGTAGTAATGGTCTTCAATTTTGATCTCGACGCGGCTATCGGTTGAGAGGTCCGGTCCCTCAAATCTGTACGCGGGGAAAGGGCTCTCCCACCGTGATAAAAACCAGTCCGGGTTCTCGATCACCCAGCTTGAATCGATGCCCATGTGATTCGGCACCATATCGCTCGCCAGCCGCAGCCCCGCCATCGCCGCCCGATAGCGCAAATTCTCATATGCCTGCTCCCCTCCCAGGTCTTCCGCAATCGCATAATCCTTCAGCGAGTACGCCGACGCCACCGCCTCGCGATTTCCCCTCAGCCGCTTGATCGTCTTCGAAGCCCGGCTCCGTTCCCACAACCCAATCAACCACAGCCCGGTAATTCCGCGGTCGGCCAGCAGTCGCAGCTCCTCGTCTGGAATCTGGTCCAGCCGGTAAATATGCCGCAGATACTTCTTCGACAACTGTTCCAGCCACACATACGTACTCTTCGCAATCAGCACCACCGTAGGCATCCACGCCTGGTCCGCGCTGAACGCCTCATACTCGCTCAGCGGAGCCTGGTAGCCCGCCGGATACCGTCGCCGCCTCACCCCATCCGGCCCAATCACGTACTCCGAATCGAACCCGATGTACTCATCGCCGACAAACCCTTCGCCGCCGCGTCCCGGCTCTCCATGCCGATGCCAGTCCGGTCCCGCCGGATGAAACCGCATCCATATCGCCAGCTCTTCCTCGCGCAGCACATCGATCGCCAGCAGCACTCTGCGCAGATCATCGCCCAGGTACTCCGCCCACGTCGTGCTGATGTAATCCAGTTGCCCGGTCAGCGAATCCGGCGCAGCCAGCATCGGAGCCCGCAACGCATCCAGCAGCGTCCCCAGGCTCTTCGCAATCGGTGGCCGCGTCGCAAAAAAATTCGGCAGCTCCTTCGTCGCCCCCGCATACGCCGTCTTCCGCCTCAGCAATTTGTCGTCGAACAGCTTCCGGAACGGCACAAACGCCGGATTGCTATTGGCTATCCACAGCAGCAGCATCTCCTCAAACGCAACCTCGCGATTCGGCCGGCCCTCGCTGCTGTCCTTCAGCCACTGCTCGGCCGTCTGCCTGCCCCGATACACCTCCACGGTAGGGAACTGCTCCACAAATTGCAGCAGCAGCCGCTCACTCTCCTTCGGCGTTACCTGTGCTTGCAGCCAGCGCACCGCCTCGGCCATCACCGCCGGATCCTGTTCTCTGCGATACCGTGCCACCAGCGCATGGCTCAGCTCATCGATCAGTCCCATCGCAAACAGCGCGCCTGCATTCACCACACCTGTCGCGGCGCCCGGCTCCGCACCCGGCATCTCATTCAGTCCCTGCGCCAGCTTGCGCGCCGCCGCCACATTTGCAAACACAACATTGCCCGTAAAGCTGAACAGAACATCGTCCAGCCCCAGCCGTTCTCGTATCGATTTCGAGATGTGAAATTCCATGCGTTCTTAACTCTCCGGCGCTATCTTTGCCTGCGACTTACTATAGTGCTTCTCCGTAGGATGCCGCCTCCGTACTCGCACATTTCGCCACCTCGTCTCGTTGCAGCCTGTACAATCGCGGTGTTCGCACATGGCTCCTGCAAGCCTGGCGCGAGTCCGCAGACTGAACCTGAGCCGCCCCACGGAGGAATCCCTTGCCCCAACTGATCGACTCAAAGCAACTCCAATCGCCCGCCTGGGGTCGTCGTCTCCTCATCCTGGTCGCGGTTCTCATCCTCGCGGCCATCTTCGCCAGCAGCACCCTCCTCTCCTCCTGGGTCAATCTCCTCTGGTTCTCCTCTCTCGGTTACGCCGGCGTCTTCTGGAAGATGATCACTCTCCAGGCCGGCGTCTTTGCCGCCTTCACTCTTCTCACCTTTCTCATCCTCTTCATCGCCTTCACCGCCCTCCGCCGCACCCATCGGGCCGACCTTCCCAGCGCCCACGCCATCGTTCTCAACGGCCAGACCATCAACCTCTCCGTCGAGCCCGTCCTGCGCATCGGCTCTCTCATCGCCGCCATCATCTTTGCCTTGTTCAGCGGTGTCACCATCATGGTCGACTGGCCCACGCTCGCCCTCTTCTGGTACGCTCCCGCATCCGCCGCCGGTCTCGCCGACCCCATCTTCAACAAGCCCCTCAGCTTCTATCTCTTCACCCTCCCCGCCTGGGATCTGCTCAACGACTGGCTTCTCACCCTCGCTCTGGTGCTCTGCGCCGCCGCCGCCGTCTACTTCATCATCACCAGCAGCACCCGCGCACTCGACAAAACCCGCACCGGCGTCTTCCAGTCCCCCTGGCGCGGCCTCTCCGCCGCCCTGTCCTTTCTCCTGCTTGTCGTCGCCAGCATGGTCTACGTCAGCCGCTTCCAGTCCCTCTTCGATCACCACACTCTCTTCGACGGAATCTCCTACACCGACGCGCACATCACCATCCACGGCCTGCTGCTCGTCTCCCTCGCTCTCGTCCTCGGAGCCGTCATCGCCGCCGTCAACGCCGTCCGCAACCCCCGCGCCCGCCTCATCGCCGCCTCCATTCTTCCCGCCGCCATCTGCTACATCGGCCTCGGCATCATCGGCTGGTACGTCGGCAACTTCGTCGTCAAGCCCAACGAACTTGTTCGCGAGACGCCTTACATCGCCCATAACATTCAGAGCACCCGCGAGGCCTTCGGTCTTGACCGCTTTGTCCGGCGCGAGTTTCCCGCTGAAACCACCATCGACGCCGCCGACCCCTCCAACAACCAGCCCACACTCCAGAACATTCGTCTCTGGGACTGGCACGCCCTCCAGGACACCCTCCGTCAGGTTCAGGAGATCCGCACCTACTACGACTTCCCCGACATCGACATCGACCGCTACAGCATCAATGGTGCCACCCGCGAGGTCATGCTCGCCGACCGCGAGCTTAACGTCGACAAGCTCCCCGTCAGCAGCCGCAACTGGATCAACGAACGCCTCACCTACACCCACGGCTACGGCGTCACCATGAACCCCGTCAACGGCTTCACCTCTGAAGGTCTGCCTCTCTTCCTGCTCAGCAACATGCCCGTCCAGAGCACCACCCCCAGCCTCTCCGTCACCCGTCCCGAGATCTACTTCGGCGAGCTCACCAACACCGACGTCTACGTCAACACCCACCAGCAGGAGTTCGACTACCCGCAGGGCCAGGGCAACAACTTCACCTCCTACCACGGCACCGGCGGCATCGTCCTCGGCAGCTTCATCCGCCGCCTGCTCATCGCCATCGACCGCGGCGACCTCGGCAAACTCCCCTTCAGCGACGACATCACTCCCCAGAGCCGTCTCCTCATGCGCCGTACCATCCGCGACCGCGCCGCTGCTCTCGCTCCCTTCCTCACCTTCGACCGCGACCCCTACATGATCGTCGGCGACGATGGCCGGCTCTCCTGGATCATGGATGCCTACACCACCTCAGACTCCTACCCCTACTCCACCCACTACTCCCTCGGCGACAACTCCGTAAACTACATCCGCAACAGCGTCAAAGTCGTCCTCGACGCCTACAACGGCTCCGTCACCTTCTACGCCTTCGACCCCTCAGACCCCATCCTCGCCGCCTACCGCCGCATCTTTCCCGCACTCTTCAAAGATGCCTCCCTCATGCCCGCAGACCTCCGCAGCCACATCCGGTACCCCGAGGACATCTTCACCCTCCAGTCCGACGTCTACGGCCTCTACCACATGACCGATCCCGAGGTCTTCTTCAACCGCGAGGACCTCTGGACTGTCGCCACCGAGACGGCCCCTGACGCCGACGGCAACCAGGCCGTCCAACCCATGAAGCCCAACTTCGTCCTCATGAAGCTCCCCGGCGGCGCCTCCGAGGAGTTCGTAGAAATCCTCCCCTTCACCCCCGCCAACCGCAACAACCTCATCGGCTGGATCGCAGGCCGTTGTGACGGCTCCAAATACGGCACCGCCGTTGTCTATGACTTCCCCAAATCTCGCCTCGTCGACGGCCCGCAACAGATCGAGGCCCGCATCGACCAGAACGCCCAGCTCTCCGGCCAGCTCACACTCTGGAACCAGCAGGGTTCCCACGTCCTGCGTGGCAGCTTGCTCGTCATCCCCACCGGCAAGGCCCTGCTCTACGCCGAACCCATCTACCTCCAGGCCCAGCAATCCCCCATGCCCGAGCTTCGCCTCGTCGTCCTCGCCCTTCAGGACAAGCTTGCCTACGGTCCCACCTTCCAGTCCGCCCTGGCCTCGCTCTTCGGCGGCGAACTCTCCTCACTCACCTCCGCCGAACCCGCTCAACCCGTCGCCACATCCAGCACCCCCCGGGCCACCCCTCCCTCCGCCAGCCTCAACGACCTCATCAACCAGGCCAGCCGCGACTTCGACGATTACCAGCGCCTGACCGCCGCCGGCAAGCTAGGCGAGGCCGGCCAGAAACTGGACGCCCTCAAGCAAGTTCTCAACCAACTCAACGCCCACCCCCACTAGCTCCCTGGGCCGTCTTGCACCCCCACCGTGCTGGGAACACCTTCGCAACCGGAGCCGGTCTTTAGCCCCGAGGCTACCCTCCGCCGACCCTTCCAGTGGATTCCGGCCGCCTGCTCCCTCCAAAACGCACTTTTCTCGAACGTGCATCCTGGAATCGTGTTGAGAGTGTCGAATTGCAGCCCAAAACTGCGTTGAGCCCTACACCAAACGCACAGATTTCAAGCGCAGACCGATCGATCCGGGCCCACAATCCACCGCGGTATCTACGCCGTCATCTTGACAAATGAATCCTTATATTCGAACATACGAATATAAGGATTATTCGGTCATCGCCTATGCCCGACTCTCTACGCCGCTTCAAAGCCGACATCTTCCAGGCTCTGGCTCATCCTACGCGTATTGCAATCATAGACTTACTGGCAACAGGGGAGCTCTCCGCCGGCGATCTGATGGAGCGACTTGGCATGGAGCAGGCCAACATCTCCCAGCATCTCGCCATCCTTCGCGCCAAAAAGCTGGTCACCAACCGCAAATCGGCTAATAAAGTCTTCTATTCGGTCAAAGATCCCCTGATCATCGAAGTCTTAGCCATTATGCGTAAGTACTTTCAGAACAATCTTAAAGAATCACACGAGCTTCTGCATGAGCTCGACAGCGCCCACTCCGAGGTCACCCCATGACCTCTCGATCTACCCCTTATGGCAATCGTCCGTTTGACGTAAAATTTGCGTTTTCAGTAGCTTGCCTATCATTTCACCTCAGGCTGGAGGCTGAGGCTTGTCCGTAATGGCCCACCCGTGGATGACCTCCGGAATCGTAACGACCGTGTCCACCCACGGCCTCCATCTCCTTCTGTGGCTGACGCTGGCCTGGCTCATTCTTGGCGTATTCGCACTCATCCGCATCCACAGCCTCCCGTTCGCCGCACGTCTATTTCCTCTCGGTGCCATTGTCTGTCTAAGCATTGCGCTGATGGCATCTATCATGCTCATTACAGGCAGTTTGCCTCAGGTGGCGATTCTCCCGCTAGGCCTTCCCAACCTGCCATTCCACGCTCGCCTCGACACCTTGTCAGCATTTTTTCTCCTGCTCTTAGGGGTGTCCGGTGCCGGAATCTCAATCTTTGCCGGCGGCTACTTTCGCCACAGTCATGGCACTGCTCCAGGCCTGCTTTGTCTGCAATATCATATCTTTCTGGCCAGTATGGCCTTGGTGACCCTCGCCGATGACGCCTACTTCTTCATGGTGGCCTGGGAGACGATGGCCCTCAGTTCGTACTTCCTGGTGACCGCGCAGCATCGGTTTGCAGAAGTTCGCCGCGCCGGTTTCCTCTATCTCCTTATGGCCCATCTCGGCGCCATCTGTATCCTATTGAGTTTCGGCGTTTTACAGGGAGGGCGATGGCAGTTCACCTTTGAGGCAATGAGGTCCGCAGCTCTCTCGCCTGCATGGGCCAGCGCCGCCTTCCTGCTCGCCCTGGTCGGTTTTGGAACCAAAGCAGGCCTCGTTCCCATGCATGTTTGGCTTCCTGAGGCTCATCCCGCAGCGCCCTCGCCCGTATCCGCCATGATGAGTGGTCTGATGCTTAGCACCGCAGTCTACGGTATGCTTCGTATCGCATTCAATTTGTTGCACATACGCTATTGGTGGTGGGGAGTGCTGATACTCGCACTTGGACTGTTCTCTGCGCTGTACGGAGCGGTCTTTGCCGCTGTCCAGACCGACATGAAGCGTCTACTCGCCTATTCATCGATCGAAAACATCGGCGTCATCTTCACCGGCATTGGTTTGACCATTCTCTTCGATGCCTCACATTTACCTTTGTTTGCCTCACTTGCGCTCTCAGCCGCACTCATCCACGCACTCAATCACTCTATCTTCAAGAGTCTACTGTTTCTCACAACGGGTTCGGTTCTGCATGCAACGAACCAGCGAAGCCTCGGCAAACTAGGTGGCCTGATTCGGAGCATGCCGTGGGTCGCCACGCTGGCTTTGGTAGGCACGCTAGCCATTGCAGGCCTTCCGCCGCTCAATGGCTTCGTCTCTGAGTGGCTACTGCTGCAATCGTTTCTTTACACCCCGCTGATTCCACATGCTTTTCTTAACATGTTGATTCCATTGGGAGCAGCAGTGTTGGCGCTCACTGCGGCGCTAGCCGCCTACGTGATGGTGAAGTTCTACGGCGTGATCTTTCTTGGTCAGCATCGTGAACCTTCATTGGAGCACGCACACGATGCAGACTGGTTGGAGCGCATCGGCCTGACGTGGCTGGCGCTCGGGTGCCTTACGATCGGCGTGTTGCCGCAACTTGTTCTGCGTGCGGCTGGGGCTGTTACAGGTACGCTACTGGGACAGACAGTCAACCTCGGGTCGCTATTTGGACTATTGGCTCCGATCTCTCCCAAGCAAGCCTCCTACAGCGGTTTGGTGCTGCTAGCTGGGATCTTCGTGGTTGTGGGGATTACTTTCATCGTGGTGCGAGCTCTTGCTCATGGGCGCATCCAGCGCACGGCTCCATGGGACTGCGGATACCCCTGGCAGACTTCGCGCATGCAGGATACGGCGGAGGGCTTTGGGCAGCCAATTCGTCACATATTTGGGACATTCTTTGGCATGGAGAGGGAACTGCCTTCGCCGGATGATTCTGCTCCGCAGTATCGAATCCGCATCGAGGACCGTATTTGGGGAACGCTCTATCAGCCAATTACTCGCAATGTGCAGCGGCTTGCGGACTGGATTGGGTTGCTACAGGGTGGCCGGTTACCCATCTACCTGCTCTATAGCTTTCTCACCCTGATCGCATTACTGGTATTTGTCTTATGAGTGCGATAACCATAGTCCGTCAGCTCAGTGAAGTGGTGTTGGCTATCGCCATTGCACCGCTGTTTGGAGGCTGGATAGCGCAATGCCGTGCGTGGTTGCAGAGCCGGACAGCACCGCCCTTGATCCAGCCATACCGCATGCTGCGGAAGCTGTTTCATAAGGACGCGGCACTAGCTACTACCGCATCACCACTATTCCGGATGACGCCCTACATTCTGTTCGGGACCATGGTCCTGGCAGCTGCGATTATTCCCTCCATCGCGACAGATTTGACGTTTGCGCGGGCAGCAGATGCGATCGCACTGATCGGCTTGTTTGCCACCGCACGCGTCTTTCAATCGCTCGCGGCAATGGATATTGGCACAGCATTCGGTTCGATGGGCGCGCGCCGCGACATGATGATCGGATTTCTCGCAGAGCCGGCTCTATTGATGGTATTGTTCAACGCGTTTCTGCTATCGGGAAGCACGGCTCTGCCTAGTGTTGTGGATGTTCGGACGATGCATTCGTTCTTCGTTGACCCGAGTCTGCTCTTTGCCGCGATAGCGTTTCTGATGGTTCTACTAGCCGAAAATGCACGTATTCCTATCGATAATCCCGCAACCCATCTTGAACTCACCATGATCCACGAAGCCATGGCCTTGGAATATTCCGCACGGCATCTGGCGTTGCTCGAGTGGGCTGCGAATTTGAAGCTCTTCAACTACGCCTGTATTGGCTTCGCTCTCTTCCTGCCATGGGGCATCGCAACGCAAGGCAGAGATGGCGGTGTGGCGCTAGCTGTGGCCGTAGGCGCGTTGCTGGTGAAGCTCGTGTTGGCGGGAGCGGTGCTGGCACTGATAGAGGCGTTGTCGGCCAAACTGCGTATTTTTCGAGCCCCGGAATACTTGGCCATCTCGTTTCTGCTCGCTGTGCTGGGGTTGCTCGTCCACCTGTTGTTGGAGGCATAGATCCAATGCATTCGCCATATATGATCACCGGAGTATTAAATCTGCTGGCAGCGAGCCTCCTGCTTATCTCCTTTGCAATGCTGTCGCGGCGGCGCACACAGCGCTTGATTACGCTCTTCGCCTGGCAGGGCGTGGTGCTCTTTGCGTCAACTTGTCTCGTAGGCTATCGGGCTGACTTAACAGAACTCTATTATTCCGCCGCACTGACGCTTCTGTTGAAAGTAATCGCTTTGCCATGGATACTCCATCGCCTGATCCATCGCCTGGGTGTTCAGTGGGACAGCGAACCTCTGGTTAATATCCCCGCCACCATGCTCGTAGGTTTAGGGCTGGTTATCTTCGCCTTTGGTCTAGCCCAGCCAATCAGTCGCATGGCTACGACAATTACGCGCAACACCATAGGCATTGCTCTCGCGGTCATCTTCCTTGCCTTTCTAATGATGATCACTCGCCGCAGGGCTATTACACAGGTGATTGGATTTCTCGCCATGGAAAATGGTCTATTCTTCGCTGCAACGAGCGCAACGTATGGCATGCCTATGGTGATCGAGTTAGGCATTGCCCTCGATCTCCTAATCGGGTTCTTCATACTGGGTATATTTTTCTTCCAGATCCGCGAGCAGTTCGACAGCCTCGATCTCAGCAACATGGAATCTCTCAAGGAGGAATGAATTGGAGATACTGATCATTCTGGGTTTGCCGCTGCTGGGAGCGCTCTTGTTAGCACTGTTCGGTCCACAGCGTTTTGCCGCAGATCTAAATGCCGGGATAAGTATGGTCACGCTGATTGCCGTCGTATTCCTGGTTATGCGCGTGCTTCAACACGGATCGATTCTGGCTCTACATGAACAGTTCTTTGTAGATTCGTTTAATGTCTTTCTGGTTGCACTCACGGCCTTTGTCGGATTCACCACTGCGCTCTTTTCACGGCCGTACATGCGGATTGAAGAGCAGCGCGGACGTCTTAATGCAGTCAGGCTTCGCCTCTATCACAGCATGTACCAAGTCTTTATGGCCGCGATGTTTCTCGCATTGCTGACAAACAATATGGGCCTGCTGTGGGTGGCGATGGAAGCAGCCACACTCTCCACAGTCTTATTAGTCTCGCTCTATCGCACGCGTGCCAGCCTGGAGGCTGCTTGGAAATACTTCATTCTGTGTGGAGTGGGTATTGCGCAGGCGCTCTTTGGAACAATTCTTCTCTATTTGGCAGCAGAACACGTTTTAGGGCGCGAGGGAATGACGGCTTTATTGTGGACACACCTGAATGCCGTGAAGGGGGAACTCGAACCCAGAGTGCTTGGGCTGGCCTTTGTCTTTCTGCTGGTGGGTTATGGAACCAAAGTCGGGCTCGCTCCACTGCACAATTGGTTGCCTGATGCCCACGCCGAAGGTCCAACACCAGTCTCCGCAGTGCTCTCCGGACTGCTTCTGAATGTTGCACTCTATGCTGTTATCCGCTGCAAGATCCTGGTCGAAGGATCTATTGGCACCTATCTTCCTGGCCATATGCTCATGGGTTTTGGCCTGCTTTCCGCAGTATTTGGTGCTTTTTTTCTGTGGAGACAGCGCGATATCAAGCGGCTCTTTGGGTACTCTTCGATCGAGCACATGGGTATTATTACGTTCGCCTTTGGGATTGGGGGGTCGATCGCAAACTTTGCAGCGTTGCTCCACATGACGGTTCACTCACTCACCAAGTCATCCATCTTCTTTGCTGCTGGCCACGCATCGCAAACCGCCCAGACACAGCAAATGGATGGTATTCGTGGTCTGGCGAGCATTAGTCCGACGATCGGGTGGGGGCTGATGCTCGGCTCTCTTGCGATTCTCGGCATGCCACCATTTGGAGTATTCGCCAGTGAGTTTCTGATCTTGACTACCGCCATGCGCGAACATCCATGGACGACGCCCTTGCTGCTGATCGCCCTCGGCGTCGCATTTGCGGCCATCTTCCGTAAGGTCCAGCCAATGGTCTTTGGAGACAGCGATGCGCCGCCACTTTCGCATTCTCCAGCGCTGATTCCCGTATTTCTTCACCTTGCGATCGTATTAATGCTGGGTGTCTATATCCCGTTCGTGCTTGCGGAGTGGTACCGGGCGGCATCACTGCTGATTGGAGGATGACAATGGCAGCGGAAAAGACTGACGAGCAGCAGGTCAAGATGTTCGGAAACTTGGCGTGCAGCCGCATACGCGTTGACCGTGAGGGATGGATCAGTACGGCTGAGCAACTCAGCGAGTCGGGAGCCCGTCTGCTCACCCTGTGGGGAACGGATGATCGCGATCAGGCTGGCGGTTTTCGCATTGACGCAGCCTACCTGCTCTCGGATAGTGTGCTCGTAGTCGAGCATAGGATGGTGGATGAAGGGGAGCCATGGTATCCGAGTCTAGCCGGCTTATTTCCAGTTGCACTGCGCATGCAGCGCGCTGCTTATGACTTATTGGGAATCTCCACCAATGAGAGCGATGATCGCGGTTGGCTGCGTCATGGTGGCTGGCCGCAGATGGTCTTTCCCCTGCGGCGTGATGTCGATGGAAGCCAGCAGTATCCCGTTGTGTCGCAACCCTACTCGTTCGTTTCGGTAGAGGGAGATGGGGTGCATGAAATCTCCGTTGGGCCTGTCCATGCTGGAACGATTGAGCCAGGCAACTTCCGATTTTCGGTTGTCGGGGAGAAGGTGCTGCGGTTGGAAGAACGGCTCGGATACACGCACAAGGGTGTTGCAAAGCTGTTTGAGAGCCTCACACAGCACACCGGGCATCGATTGGCAGCGCGCGTCTCAGGTGATTCCGCGATTGCCTTTTCGTGGGCGTACTGTGCTGCGCTGGAGGCCATCACGACAACAACATGCTCTGCCCGAGCCCTTGCACTCCGTGCTCTTGCACTGGAACATGAGCGGCTCGCAAATCATTTGGGGGATCTGGGATCTCTCGGCAACGATGCGGGCTTTGCCTTCGGGTTCACACACTTCTCGAAGCTGAAAGAGGACTTGCTGCGTGCCAACAGCGTCGTGTTCGGGGCACGATATCTAATGGCGTTTGTCGTACCTGGAGGGGTTGCGGCTGACCTGAATACGGAAGCGCGGAGCCTGCTGCTTGAACTATATGATGCCTTGGAGACCTCGGTCATCAACTTACGCACTATCTACGATAATCACGCAGGATTGCAGGACCGCTTCCGAGAGGCGGGACGACTGGACCGTAGCACCGCGAAGCGATTGGGGGCGATTGGTTTAGCGGGACGCGCATCAGGTCTCGCCTGCGACCTGCGCGTTGACCACCCATGGGCTCCGTATACGTCGCTTGCCGTAACCATGATGACGCAGAAGGGGGGCGACGTTGCGGCGCGAGTGCAAATCCGCTTCGATGAAGTCGTCGAGTCCCTGCGACTGTGTCGTGCGCTGCTCACGGAGAATGATTCCGGAGTGATCCAGGCGACCGTGCCCACGGCACAATCGAATCAACTTGGAATGGGAATCATCGAAGGCTGGCGTGGTCCCGTAGCGGTTGTTCTGGAGACGGGGAGAGATGGGGGTATTCATCGTTGTCATACGCATGACCCTTCGTGGCAGAACTGGCCACTCATCGAGCACGCCATTATTGGCGATATCGTGCCGGACTTTCCGCTAATCAACAAGTCTTTTAACCTGTCCTACAGCGGACAGGACGGGTGATCGAACCATGTGGAACACACTCTCACGCATGTTGCGAACCGGATTATTGACCGAGCCCCTACCTAAGCTAAGCGAAGCTCGATCTGTAGTTGAGGGGCTGCCATTAGAACCCATGCAGCAAAACCTACTCAACATCTTGGGGCGCGCACTTTGTATCCGTCACGTCGATGCCGGTTCCTGCAACGGCTGTGAACTGGAGATTCAGGCATTGGGAAATCCTTACTACAATATAGAGGGAGTAGGGATTAAGTTCGTTGCCAGCCCGCGCCACGCGGACCTTCTTCTGGTGACAGGTCCGGTGTCAGTAAACATGGAAGAGGCTCTTCGGCGAACCTACGAAGCTATGCCTGAACCGAAGTTGGTCATTGCTCTGGGTGATTGTGGAGCTTGCGGTGCAGCGTTCGGCAGCAGCTATGCGAGTCGAGGAGGGGTTTCCAATGCTATTCCGGTAGACAAGACGGTTGCTGGCTGTCCGCCAAGTCCACCTGAGATATTGCGCGCCATTCTTGATTTGATCCGACCGGCTGCGGATGAAGTGTGAAGTAAGCATCCCCGGCTCTGCCGGGGGATACTTACTTTGAATGAAATCAATAATTTATTGTATGGTGGAGGCGGCGGGAGTCGAACCCGCGTCCGAAAAAACTTTCAACAGAGAGCATTCATGCTTTTTCCGTTCGTATTTGTCTTGTAGTGAATGCTTGCAACGGACGAAGACGCATTCACCACCAGCCTGATTAGTCTCGTCCTTGGCGTACAGGCGGAACCCCGCGGACCAGCCTACTGTGCGACGATCGGTACAAGCCCGTAGGCGAAGCCTGAGCGATCGGCTACTTAATTATTAAGCAGCAAGCGCGAATTGAGGTTCGGCACTTATAGTTTTGTGAGCGATTACGGGTGTTCACACCCCGGCATGCCTCTCTGCCGCAAGCAATCCCGTCGAAGCCGTGACGCCCCCATTGTTGAGGCTGGCACCAACATTGCATTGGGCACTCAAAGAGCTGAATGTAGTATACGTCCAATTGCGTCCAGCTCACGCAAACGCGAGGACCATGGCTCCTGCCGTCACCAATACCGCGCCTGCAAGCCTCACCGGCGACATGCTCTCGCCGAAAAAGAGCCATCCGGCGACGATGACGATGGCAACGCTGAGTTTGTCGATCGGAGCAACTCCGCTGACTGGGCCCATCTGTAAGGCTCGGAAATAGCAGAGCCAGGATAGCCCTGTACAAAGGCCGGAAAGCACGAGGAAGATCCAGCTTCGGCGGCTGATCGTGCCCAACCCATGATGTGCATCGAGGCTTAAGGCGAGGGTCCAGGTGAAGATCAGAACGACGGTCGTCCGAATGGCGGTCGCGAGGTTGCTGTCGATGTTCTCGACGCCTACTTTGGCGAGGAGTGCTGTAGCGGCAGCAAATACTGCGGAGAGAATGGCCCACAAGACCCAGGTCATTTTTGTACCCCATCGGAAAGGGGAGATGTCGTAATGCCCATTGCTTTGCCTCGTGTCTTATGCACTCTATGAAATTCGGATTCTATGCGTTTACGTAGAATCTGGTTCCAGATCAGCAGAATGATATCAATGGCTACCGAAGGCCGTGACCGCAAGGCTGGGAATCGAATCAGGGGCAATCTGGTCCGTCGTTGTGTTCGACGGTTGAGTGTTGATGGTAACTAGTTGTGTTTGTGTTGATTATAGATGATGCAGCTAATGTGCCCCAAGAAAAAAAGGCGGCACGAACGGTGCTTTGTTCGTGCCGGGAGGCCAGTGACGCAACTTGCTCTCGGGGTTTGGCAGCACCCGATAAAACTTTCGCGAGATATGTTCTTTGGGAGAAATATCCGCTAAAAAGAATATAGCACACGTGAGGTCGAAGATGTCCAGCGGTTCTGGCATCATTTTGTTAATTCTTTGTCGATCTGTTCGGCGAGGCTAATATCCTTCTGGGTAATGCCTCCGGCATCATGCGTCACCAGTGCCAACCGAACACAGTTGTAGCGGATGTCGATATCGGGATGATGTCCTGCGTTTTCAGCTAGTTCAGCGATTCGATTGACGAATGTTATGGCCTGCTTGAAGCTGCTAAAGGTTACGGTCTGAACGAGTTCGCCCTGCTCGAGTTTCCACTTGGGCAGGGCTGTGATTATGGCTTGGTGCTCCGTTTCGTCCAATTTCCCGCTCATGGGTACCCTCGCGTAGGTGAAATCGTATGTGAAATATGGAAAGGTAATGGAAGTGTGACTTATTCACAGCGTTTGGATGCGGCAGCCTTGCGTGCGGAGACCCATCCGGGCTTGATGGTTTGGCGGCTGCGTCCCAAAGCCAGAGCGCCTGGGGGTACATCCTCAGTAATGCAGGATGCGGCGGCGATGTAGGCCTCATCGTCCAGGCTGATGGGGGCGACGAGGGTGGAATTGGAGCCGACGAAGACGTTGTTGCCAATTTTTGTGGGGTGTTTTAAAGTTCCGTCGTAGTTGCAGGTGATGGTGCCGGCGCCTATGTTTACGCCCGAGCCGATGGTCGCATCTCCTAGATAAGCAAGGTGGTTAGCCTTGGAGCCCCGGCCCATTTTCATTTTTTTGGTTTCGACGAAGTTGCCGATGTGGGCTTCTTCGCCAATTTCGCTTCCAGGGCGGAGGTGCGCGTAAGGTCCTAATTTTGCACCACTTGCGATGGTGGACTCGGAGACGATGCAGCCGTGGCGGAGAAGCACGTTGTCGCCAATGGTGGTGCTCTCAACAGCGGAATAGGACGCAATTCGACACTCTGAACCGACTTTTGTGTTGCCCAAAAGCTGGACGAAGGGTTCGATGATGGTGTCGGAGCCGACCTCGACCTGAGCGTCGATGACGCAGGTTTCGGGACGAAAGATGGTGACGCCCTGGGCCATGAGGCGGCGGGCGGTGCCCAGGCGCATGGCGGCGTCGAGGTGCATCATCTCCTCAATGGTGTTGGCGCCGAGGACCTCGTCGACTGAGCCGGAGGATTTGAGGGCGACGACGCGCTGGTGGCCGGCGACGAGGAGGGCGGCGATGTCGGTGAGGTAGAACTCGCCGTGGGCGTTATTGGTGGAGAGGGAATCGAGATGGGCGAAGAGGGCGGAGGTGCGGAAACAGTAGATGCCGGAGTTGATCTCGGGGGCAGAGATCTGGTCTGGGGCGAGGGACTTCTGCTCGACGATGGCGGTCACTTCGGCGGCGGACGGGCTGGTGCGCAGGACGCGGCCGTAGCCGGTGGGGTCGGTGGGGACGGCGGTGAGAATGGTCATGGCGGCGCGCTCGCCGAGATGGAAGGCGCAGAGTGCTTCGAGGGTGGAGGGCTGGATGAGAGGCACGTCGCCGGAGAGGACGAGAAGATGATCGGGCAGGGCTTCGCCGGTGGCGGCGAAGTGCGCTTTAAGCTGCTGGAGGGCGTGGCCGGTGCCGCGCTGCTCGGCCTGCAGAACGAAGGCGACGCCGGTGGACTCCGCCGCTGCACGCACGCGGGCTGCTTCGTGACCGATGATGCAATAGATCTTCTCCGCAGGCGCGATGGTTCTGGCCGCGGCGATGACGTGGAGCAGGAGGGCCTGGCCGCCTATCTCGTGGAGGACTTTGGGGCGGCGGGACTTGAGGCGGGTGCCTTTGCCCGCGGCCATGATTGCGATTCCGAAGCTGGAGGTTTCCATACGGAGATTATCGTCTCATCCGGGATGTTTTGGGAGGGGCTGCCGCGAGGGGTAGTGCGGCAGATCGCTTTTGAGGGGCTGTGGTCCGAAGAGGTTTATGCGCCACCGATGAGGGAATGATCGTTTTTGTTGAAGATCGGTTGTTCCGGCTTGGAGTTGCCGATGAGCACTGTCCGGGCTAGGACGCAGGATGACTTTCATTCATGTTGCTCGAATGACGATGCAACCTAGACGCACTCCGCGGCCAATGGCAGGCTGGGGTTGAGCCAATGCAGGTAGGTATCGATGCTGTGGTAACAGCCAAGGTTCTTCTTCGCAAAGAGACGGGAATCGAATGGATAGGCCTGGGCGACGTGCTCGTAGTCGAGGATGAAGGGTAGCTTTGGGGGAAGCTTTGGAACAACATCGCAGGTGTTGACGATGCGCCAGGAGGTGAGCGGAAGGGCATCGAAGAGATGTTTGAACTCGAGGTTTCCGACTCTGGGTGACGCCAGGGTGGTGCAAAGGGAGATGTCGAACCTCTGCTTGAGGCTGTTCTCAAGGACAAAGAGCGTGGCGAGCGCGGATCCGAGGCTATGGCCGGTGACCACGGTGGGCCGCTCGCGGCGGGTGCGGCCTTGGGCGAATTGGTGTGCAACGCCGCGTTCGGCCTCGCGGCGCAGGGCGAGTTGCTCTAGCTGGTCTGCAAAAGAACCTGTGAGTTCGGGTGCGGCAGCAGCGTCCAGCCCACGGTCCGGGTGGGGTACGGGCACGATCTTCATGGTGGAATAGATGTTGTCGAATCCGAAGGCCACGCGTCCGGCGGATGGCACCTCTCTGAACGGAACCATGACGATGGAGGCGCCGTCGTCTAACCACTCGACGATGCCTTCTGTGCCGCGGATGGCGATGATGCGATTGTCAGGGTTGAGAATTTCATGCACGACAATCCCGTAGAACTTCGGCTCGGACATCTGGAAGAGGAAGTCCGACATGTTGATCCAGGCGGAGAGCTCCCAACCGGAAGGAATGCTTTCAGGAGCGGGGCGCAGGTCATGGTTGTTGGTCGCATACATGTCATAAGCGGCTGCAACGAACTGGCCGTAGAAGGCGGCTTTGCCGGGATCTAGAGAAGTGCTCATCGCGTTCCTCCTTGCTGCTGTTCGGCTCTGCGAATGATAAGCCACCGCTCTGGACCTGTGCCAGGTGGATCACTGGCCGGGCGCTGCTGTCGCGTCAGAGTCACTCCGGCTTATGCGCTGTGGGCACCGCGGACGCTGAGGGAATGGATAGAAGCCGGGCCGGCAGATACAGATAGCAGATACAGATATCTGAGGCGGGAGAGGCGGCGATGCTATGGAAGGAGCGGCGAGCTATCGTCGGTGGGGTGCGTTCCTTTAGAATACGGTAGACGTTTGTTCCCAGCGAATAGGAGATGCAAAGTATATGGTTCATTCCGGAGTGAGGAAGTCTGTTGCGTGGATGGCGGTCGCCACGGTTGGCCTAATGGCAGTGGCCGCGAGGGCCCAGGAGCATACTTCGGAGCCGCACGGGCCTGCGCCGGTTCTGATGACCGTGCGGGAGATGGTAAAGCCGGGTGAGGAAGCCACGCATGCGAAGCTGGAGTCCGAGTATGCAGCGGTGCTGGACGCGGGCAAGGGCAGCGAATACTACCTGGGCATGGGAGCGATCACCGGAAAGCAGCAGACGGTGTTCCTGTCGGGCTATGCGTCTCTGGAAGAGATGTCGGATGTGCACGACTACGACGAGACGATGCTGGGGGAGAAGCTGGACGCTCTGGACAAGCAGCATGGTGGGACGCTGGCCGGTGTGGACACGGCGGTGTGGCGGCTGCGTCCGGGGTTGAGCAACCCGGACATGACAAGCCTGGGCAAGATGCGCTATATGGAGTTGGTCCAGATTCACGTGAAGCTGGGCCATGGGGCGGAGTTTACCGATGTGTTCAAGCACATCCGGCAGGGATGGATGAAGGTCGATCCGGATTTTCACTATGTGGTCTATCAGCAGATGTTCGGTGAATCGGCGGATGATTCGTACCTGGTGGTGATCGCGGTGAAGTCGCTGGAGGACCTGGACAAGCACCACGCGAAGGTGGTGACGTACCAAAAAGGAGTCGGCGAGGACGCTTACAAGGAGATGCTGGAGTTCCAGCGCGCAGACTATAACAGCACGGTGTCAAACCTGTTCGTGTTTACGCCCAGCATGAGCCGGCTGCCGGAGAGCTGGACGAAGGATGATGCAGCATTCTGGAATCAGCCGGCGGCTCCGGTGAAGAAAGCGGCTACTACGAAGTAGACGGACAGTGTTGCGACGATCGGTAGAACGGCCCCGGGGATTCCCCGGGGCCGTTGTGCGTGAGTGGTCGGAGTGTGATGATCCGAACGGGTGCGCTCGATGTGGGAGCGGCTATGAAAAAGCGGCTGCCGGGAGAGGCAGCCGCTGTGATGTTATGAGCTGTGGGTTAGTGGCGTCCGCCGCCACCATGTCCACCACCGCCGCCGTGGAAGCCGCCGCCACCGCCATGAAAGCCGCCGCCACCGTGGAAGCCGCCACCCCCCCCACCGCCATGAAAGCCGCCACCTACGTTACCACGGCCACCGCCCCAGCCGCCACGACCACGGTCTCCTCCCCAGCCGCC
>DAIDKF010000018.1 GCA_027450185.1 Granulicella sp.
GTAGCAGCATCTATAGCGTCGTCGAACTGGTCTTTGCTGGCGTCGATCAGCTTCTGAGCCTCTTTGCCGAGGCGCTCGGCCTGCTCTTTGAGATATTCGCCAGCATCCTCGAGCGTGTCACCGAGGTCTTCGAGGCCGCGCTTCAGCTTCTTGCGCGTTGCGGTTCCGGTCTGCGGTGCGTAGAGCAGAGCAGCTACACCGCCGATGACGGCACCCACACCCAGAGCAATCCAAAATTCCTTATGACGCATAGTGTCCTCCGTTCGTTGGTTCTTAAGATTCGCATGCGACGGTTGAGGTTGCAGTTGAACCCGCAAAAGTGAGCGAGTTGCGCAGTATGCACAGCCTCACTTCTCTATAAAGTACGCTGGCAGATCAGGCGATTCCGCTCAATTCCAGGGCTCGGAGAAAGATATGCGCGAACATCGGACGATTGAGGCGGCCGGTATTAGTGTTGCGGAGCGATGGGTGGTAGCTGCCAAGGAGAGCGATGCCATTGGGCAGATGGTATTCGGCACCGTGAGAGAAGGTGAAGGCAGAGCGACGTTGGATGGTTTCCAGCCCGAGTAGATGAGCGAGGTAGCCGTCCCATGCGATTTTGCCGAGGCAGACGACGACGCGGACTTTGGGGAGGGCGGCAACCTCTGCCGTCAGGTGAGACGAGCAGTTGCGAATCTCGTCCGGGGTGGGCTTGTCGCCGGGCGGAGCACAGCGGACGACGGAGCCGATCCAGAGTTTGCGAAGCCTGAGCCCATCGTCACGGCTGACGGCAACGGGCTTGCTGGCCAGGCCGAGTTCGTGGAGAACGGGGTACATGAAGTCACCCGAGCCGTCGCCAGTGAAGGGACGGCCGGTGCGGTTGGCTCCGTGGGCCCCTGGGGCGAGGCCGAGAACGAGAATGCGGGCGTTGGGATCTCCGAAGCCGGGAACGGGTTTGGCCCAGTATTGCTGATCGCGGTACGACTTGCGGGGGTTCTCGCCGATGCCACGGCAGTAGTCGACCAGCCGGGGGCAGCGGGTGCAGGCCGCGATACGGTGCTGGAGCTGGTCGAGCAGAGGAGGGATCTCAATTTTGTTCGACCGCTGGTGTCGCACAGTGGACTCTTCCTTGGGACTGCGTAGATATTTTCGTACTGCTGGTCGATGATAACGTTGGTACTGAGTGAATGAGAGGGAGCCATCCAATTGACTCGTCAGGACGTCTCTTCACCCTGAAGGCTGGCGAAGGCAACACGCGAAGCTGCTCCTCAGGAGTTTATCGCGCAATGGGACGGGAGCGGCTCATCCGGCCTGTGCGAGAGTGCAAGTTGGCCTTTGCGGTGAAGAAATCAGGCCTGGAGATGGAACCAAGATGAACGTCGAGGGACGGAAGATGGGGCAACGGAAACCATCACAAGGGGGTCGACACGTTACCGCTCGCGGCTGGGTGACTCCGAGCCTGGTTGGGCTGCTGAGCATTGCCCTGTTGATTGCAGCGTACGAGCGCGGGCATGGAAACTTCCACAAGCTGAAGACCAGGGTTGATCCAGGGCCGCCGGTGGAAGTATTGCCGCCGGGGCCCGGTGGACAGGACCCGGTGCGCCTGAGCCGCAGCGCAACCTCGATTGGCAGAGGAGCAGAGCTGGTCTCGGCGACGTTCCTGCCCGGACGTGGCATGAACGTGTTTCAGCTTACGGCGCTGGTTCCAGGGCACGGAGAGGTTCCGCTGCTGGTTTCGCCAGTACTGGCAAGTGCGGCGAGCATTCTGAATGGGCAGGACGAGGACGCCAATGGATCGGCCAGCACCAGCCTTGGAGGAGCGATTCTGTTGCCGTGGGCACAGAGAATCTCGGGAACCTCACGGACGGGCCAGGGAATGCTTCAGGCGAACTGGAATGGCAGGCGGCTGAGCTTTCCGGCGGAGAACTCGGGAAGCAACATGTCGGTTGAGGGACTGCTGCTGAACCGGGGTGCGGACTCCGTGAAGAGTGATGTTCTGCCCGATGGGCAGTCGGTGACAGCCGTGTTCCACGCCGGCGACTTTTCCGGGGACTGGCCATCGACTGTGGAGGTAACCGTTGAGGCGCAACTGACGGCGCATGACCTGGACTTGACTGTGGCGGCAAAGAATACCGGCCAGCAGCCGGCTCCGTTCGGTATTGGCTGGCATCCGTTCCTTGCGATTCCAAGTGGGGACCGGCCCAATGCGCTGTTGAGCATCCCCTCACAGGACGTGATGGAGGTTGATCGGCAAACGGGCCTGCCAACGGGCAGGACGGTCCATGTGGCCGGCACCAGCAAAGATTTCTTCCGACCTGGTGGAGCGAAGCTGGGATTGGCTCCGGTCAATGAGACCTACACCAACCTGCAAGCCGGTGTGGGCAGTGGGCCAGTCGCCGAGATCATTGACCCGGAATACAACATCCGGCTGAGCGTGATTCCCCTGACTGCGGACATCACGAACCTGCGGGTGATTTCGCCGGCAGATAAGCCTTGGGTGTCGATTGGCCCCAATACCAACCTGGACGATCCGTTTGGGCCGGAGTGGAATAATCCGGAGAGCGCAGGGATGATTACGCTGGCTCCGGGGGCGACCATGCGCTGGAAGGTCCGGTTCGAGATTTCGCTGCTGGGAGCTTCGGAGACCGCCTTGCAGTAGAACGCGGCTGATCGGAGCGCACACGAGGACTGAGGGTGCGGATTGGGAGCGCGTTGCGGGCAGAATATCCCGCTGGGGTTTGACCCTCGCGCTCCACCCTCGTATTCTTAGACTTGGCGAACTGCGTGGCTGGTTCGCGGAGCGCAGGCTGCGCTCTTAACACCAGACACCCCGCCAAAACCTTCGGAAGGCAACCATTTGACCCCCACAGAGACACCCACAGGCAGTTCCCTCGATATTCAGGATGAGACACTCGTACCGAGCGCAACCCAAAGCTCGCTGGAGAGTGACGATCACCATGGTCATGATCACGACGGCCATGACCATGAAGGCCACGAACATCATCATCCCCCCGCCCCCACGCTGAACCCGGAACTAACACGATCGATCGAAGTTGAAGCGTCGGCTGAGGACGTCGCCAAGGCATTCCAGCAGGTGACCAAGCGCTATACCAAGCTGGCGCGCATTCCGGGCTTCCGCGCAGGCAAGGTTCCTCCTTCGCTGATCAAGTCGCGGTTTGCCAAGGAGGTCCGGCAGGAGGTTCTGGAGTCGCTGGTGAGCGAGCGCTTCAGGAAGTCGCTGCAGGAGCAGAAGGTGCAGCCGGTGTCGCAGCCACAGATCAGCGAACTGTTGCTGGCCGAGGGTGCGCCGTTGAAGTTCAAGGCGACCTTCGAGGTGCTGCCGGAGGTCAACATCGACGGCTATGACGCAATCAAGGTGGAGCGCCCGAAGTCGGCTCTGGAAGAGGGCGAGTTCGAGGCAGAGCTGGCCAATGTGCTCGACCACCACGCGACGGTCGAGCCGGTGGAAGAAGACCGTGCACTGCTGGATGGAGACTGGGCGGAGATTGGCTTCAAGGGACAGATTCAGCAACTGGCGCAGGTAGTTGGTGAGCAAGGCCTTGAGAGCAAGACCGAGGCCCAGCCGCTGACCGGCGAGGACGTGCTGATCGAGATTGGCGGCAAGAACACGCTACAGGCCTTCAATGAAGCGCTGCGCGGAGCAAAGGTGGGGCAGGAGCTTTCGTTTGAGGCGACCTATCCGGCCGATTTTGGCGACTCTCGGCTGGCGGGAAAGACGGTCAGCTACGACGTGACGGTGAAGGCTATCAAGAAGAAGACCTTCCCGGAACGCGACGAGGAGTTTGCCAAACAGTTGGGGCCGTACTCCGACTGGAACGATTTCGAGACCAAGCTGCGCGATCGGCTGCAAAGCCGAAAGAAGGAAGCGCTGGAGTCGCACGCACGCGACAAGATGCTTGACGAACTGGTGGCAAAGTATCAGTTCCCTGTCCCGGAGACGTTTGTGCAGCAGCAGATCGATGCGCGGCTGGAGCGTGGCCTGAGAGCGCTGGCGCAGCAGGGGATGAGCCCGGATGCGATGCGGCAACTGGACTTCGAGCGGCTGCGAGAGGCGCAGCGCGATCAGGCGGTGACCGAGGTGAAGGTATCGCTAATCCTGGACAACGTCGCCGAGCGCGAGCACATTCTAGTGACCGACGAGGACATGGAGCGCGAGTTACTAATGCTCTCGATCCAGTCGAGGGAACCGATGGAGGCGCTGCGCAAGCGGTTGACCGAGGACGGATCCCTGGAACGGATTCGCGAACAGATGCGCCGGGAAAAGACGGGTACGGAGCTTTTCGAGAGGCTGGCAGGTTAAGATAGCGGTCAAGTCAGCAACGTCTACGTTTCACTCACGCAGGTCTAGAAGCAAAGGAAAGAGGGCTATGGGACTTATACCGATGGTGCTCGAGCAGACGAGCCGGGGCGAACGCTCCTATGACATTTACAGCCGCCTGCTGCGCGACAACATCATCTTTCTCGGCACGCCAATCGACGACAACGTCGCCAACCTGATCATCGCGCAGATGCTGTTTCTCTCCGGTGAAGACCCGGAGAAGGACATCCAGCTCTACATCAACTCCCCAGGCGGATCAATCTCGGCGGGGCTTGCCATCTACGACACGATGCAGTACATCAAGAACGATGTGGTTACGTTCTGCATCGGGCAGGCGGCGTCGATGGGAGCATTCCTTTTGATGGCCGGCAAGAAGGGCAAGCGGTTCACACTGCCCAACTCGCGGATTCTCATCCACCAGCCATCAATGGGAGGGCTCGGGGGACAGGCCACCGACATTGATATTCATGCCCGCGAGATTCTGCGCATTCGCGAACTCACCAACAAGCTGATGAGCCAAAGCACGGGCCAGCCACTGGATCGCATCGAGCGCGACGTGGAGCGGGACTTCATTATGACCGCGCCCCAGGCGAAGGAATACGGGATCATCGATGACATCATCGATCGTCCGCGCACCACATAGGGCAGGCCGCGCGAAAGTGACCCCGCCCTTGCAAGAGTTTGCGGAGGGTGGGGCACTTTTTTCTCTCGCAATCCACTCGCAGATGAGGATGGATCGAGTTGGTACAGGGAATCGAGTTGCACATCCTGCCCTGTCGCCAGAATCGCTGTGGCTGTGTTTGCAGGTGTAAACTAAACGTTGTTGGTGGCGCTCGTTGCGTACTGCGAGTGCAAAGGAGTTTAACCTGTCTATGAAGACCTCACGCGGCACGGAAGAGTCCCTCCGTTGTTCGTTTTGCCATAAGTCGCAGGACGCAGTAGCCAAGCTGATCTCCTCGCCATCCGACTACCCTCGCGCGTATATCTGCGACGAATGCGTTGCCGTGTGCAACTCTATTCTTGAGGACGACAAGGGCGAGGCGCAGGCGGGTGCAGCACCTGTGCATCTGCCCAAGCCGGCCGAGGTAAAGGCATTTCTGGATGAGTACGTCATCGGCCAGGACCAGACCAAGAAGAAGCTTGCGGTGGCTGTGTACAACCACTACAAGCGCATTCAGATGAATAAAACCCGCGGTAACGATGTAGAGATGCAGAAGTCGAATATTCTGCTGGTAGGACCGACCGGCTCGGGCAAGACGCTGCTGGCGCAGACGCTGGCGAAGATGCTGGATGTGCCTTTTGCAATTGTCGATGCGACCACGCTGACCGAAGCGGGGTACGTGGGCGAAGATGTTGAAAATATTATTCTGAAGCTGCTACAGGCCGCCGATGGCGACGTTGCACGCGCGCAGCAGGGCATTATCTACATCGACGAGATTGACAAGATCGGGCGCAAGGACGAAAACCCATCGATCACCCGTGACGTCTCCGGCGAGGGAGTGCAGCAGGCACTGCTGAAGCTGCTGGAAGGCACGATCGCCAACGTTCCGCCGCAGGGTGGGCGCAAGCATCCGCACCAGGAGTTCACGATCGTTGATACGACGAACATCCTGTTTATTTGCGGTGGCGCCTTTGTGGGGCTGGAGAAGGTCATCGGCCGGCGCGTGGGCAAGAAGGCGCTAGGTTTCAAGGCTATCAGCGAGGCAATCTCGAAGGAAGGTGATGTCGTTACGCCCATCCGGGCGCAGCGCGACTCTGAACTGCTGCGCCAGGCGGAGCCGCAAGATCTGCTGAAGTATGGTCTGATCCCGGAGTTTGTCGGGAGGCTACCAGTGCTCGGCATTCTCGATGAGTTGGACGAAGCCGCGCTGATCGACATCCTCACGCGTCCGCGCAATGCAATTCTGAAGCAGTATGCGCGCCTGTTCGACTTTGAGGGCGTGAAGGTTACCTGGACCGACGAAGCTGCCAGCGAGATTGCACGCGAGGCGTTGCATCGCAAGGTGGGTGCGCGCGGCCTGCGGATGATTCTGGAAGAGTTAATGCTCGATCTGATGTACCACGTGCCCGGTAACAAGAAGATCAAAGAGTTGGTCATTACTGACGAGATGGTGCGCACACGCGAGATCATGGTTCCAATGGTGCTGGAGAAAGCTGGCTGATCAGGAACCCGGTTTTGCAGCTAAAAACGGACAGCTCATGGCTGTCCGTTTTAGCTGATGGTTCAACTCGTTCAATGGCATCAAAACCGGTATACATCCTACACCAGCGAACGCGTACAATTCCGTTCAAGCATGGTACGCATCGTTCCTGCACAACGCACGTCTAATGGGGAGGCACATGAAAAAAGACGAACGCGACATCCTCAACGGCGCTATGCGCAAACTCCCGATGATGCCCATCCGCGAGATGGTGATCTTTCCTCACATGATGACACCCTTCGTGGTGGGACGCGAGTCGAGCGTTCGAGCACTGGAGGAGGCCCTCAACGGTGATCGCCGAATTTTCCTGGCGACCCAGCATGACGCTGCGGTCGATGAGCCAACGCGCGACGATATCTACACGGTTGGTGTGATCGGCAATATCGTGCAGTCGGTGCGCATGCCGGACGGCAATATCAAGGTGCTGGTGGAGGGCGTGGAGCGCGCCCGAGCCAGCGAGATCAACGACGACGATGGGTTCTTCGTCGCGACCGTAAAAACATCGAATGTAGAGTTGCAGTCGACTCAAGCAACTGAGCAACTGGTTGCGCGTGTCCATCAGTTGTTCGAGCAGTATGGCAAGTTGCAGCAGTCGCTGAACCAAGAGGCGACGGCGGCGTTGCGCATGGACGAGCCGGCAAAGCTCGCGGACGTGATCGCAGCGAATCTGCCGCTGGCGATCGAGGAGAAGCAGCAACTACTGGAGGTCTTCGATCCTGAGGTGCGGCTCTCGCGCATTGCGGACACGCTCGACATTGCGATTGAGAAGCTGAACATGGACCGCACCATTCAGTCGCGCGTGAAGCGGCAGATGGAGCGCGCGCAGAAGGAGTACTACCTTAACGAGAAGATCAAAGCCATTCAGAAGGAACTCGGACGAGGGGAGAAGAGCGAGTTCGATGAGTTGAAGAAGAAGGTTGAAGAAGCCGGCATGACCAAAGAGGTGCAGGAAAAGGCCATGCAGGAGTTGAAGAAGCTCGAGGCCATGCCGCCGATGTCGGCCGAGTCGACGGTCTCTAGAAATTATCTGGATTGGTTGCTCGCTGTGCCGTGGAAGAAGCGTTCGAAGGAGATTCGTTCCATCGAGACCGCTCAGACAGTGCTGAATGAAGATCACTACGGTCTGGAGAAGATCAAGGACCGCATTCTTGAGTTCCTCGCGGTACGGCAGTTGGTGAAGAATCCGAAGGGTTCGATTCTCTGCTTTGTCGGACCACCTGGCGTAGGCAAAACCTCGCTGGGCATGTCGATTGCGAAGGCCACCGGCCGCAAGTTCGTGCGTATGTCGCTGGGCGGCGTGCGCGACGAGGCCGAGATCCGTGGACATCGCCGGACGTACATCGGCGCATTGCCGGGGCAGATTATTCAGTCGATGAAAAAGGCCGGGACGAAGAACCCCGTGATCATGCTGGATGAGATCGACAAGATGGCTTCGGACTTCCGCGGCGATCCGGCATCAGCATTGTTGGAGGTGTTGGACCCAGAACAGAATCATACCTTCCAGGACCATTATCTCGACGTGGAGTACGACCTGTCACAGGTGTTGTTCGTGGCGACGGCGAATGTGCTGCACACGATTCCCGGCCCACTGCAGGACCGCATGGAGATTCTGCGACTAACGGGCTACACCGAACTCGAGAAGCTGGAGATCGCCAAACAATACCTGGTGAAGAAGCAGGTCGAAGCTACCGGACTCACGGCCGAGCAGATCAGCTTCAGCGACGATGCGCTGCGCGAGATCATACGGGCGTACACGCGCGAATCTGGCGTCCGGAACCTGGAACGAGAAATTGGCAACATCTGCCGCAAGGTCGCGCGCAAGGTTGTTGGCAACGACAAACATGTGGAGACAGTGACGGCGGAGTCGCTCAGCGCGCTGCTGGGCGTGGCAAAGTACCGCGACTCACAGGTGCAGGAGAAGTCGGAGATTGGTCTGGTGACCGGGTTGGCATGGACGGAGATGGGCGGCAGCATTCTCCAAACGGAGGTGCAGGTGCTCGACGGCAAAGGCAAGATGACGGCGACGGGACAACTCGGCGACGTGATGCAGGAGTCCGCGCAGGCCGCACTGACGTACATCCGCTCGCGCTCAAACAGCCTTGGACTGCCGCGTGACTTTTATCGCAACGTCGACATCCATGTGCATGTGCCCGAGGGTGCGATTCCGAAGGACGGGCCGTCTGCAGGCATTACGCTGGCGACAGCACTGGCCAGCGCGCTGACGAAGATCGAGGTGCGGCGCGACATCGCCATGACAGGCGAGATTACACTGCGCGGAAAGGTGTTGCCTATCGGCGGACTCAAGGAGAAGCTGCTGGCTGCACATCGCGCAGGGATTCGCGAAGCAATTCTTCCGGCCGAGAATATGAGGGATATTGCCGACCTGCCAGACCTGATCAAGAATGAGATGAAGCTGAACTGGGTGGAGCAAATGGATGAGGTGCTGGAGATCGCGCTGGTGAGCAGGCCACTGAAACTGGCGACTGAGACGGCTGAGGTACTGGTGACGACTGCTCCGATTCCGATTCCCGCGCAAAATCCCGCTGAGAATATCGCGCACCAATAGCTGTTCCTTTTAGTAGACACAGAATATAAAGCCGGACCGAGTGGGTTCGGCTTTTTGCGTTCGACGGCCTTCCACAACGCTCTTGGCTAAATACTCTCGACCCGATACGGTCAGTCGGGCATGATGAATCGGCCGAGGCGGGACTTAGACTTGACGCGTATCGCGTATAGCGCAACAGAAGAGTACTGCATGTCCCCTGTCCGAGAATCTGGACAAGGGGCACACGTTATCTGCGACTGCTCTTTGCTTTGGCAGAAAGCGCTATGCGCTGTCGGCGCAGGACCCGCCGGCAATGGAAGGAATGAGCATGATCTCGTCGCCGTCTTCGAACTGGTGCGCGTCGCCGCCGAGAAAGCGGATGTCTTCGTCGTTGACATAGACGTTGACGAAGCGGCGCAGCTTGCCGTTTTCATCCTTCACATTTTTGGCGAGCGCAGGGAACTTTACGTCGAACTCTGCGAGCAGGCCGGGGAGATCTCCGGCCTGGGAATCGAACGACTTCTGGCCGTCGGTGTGGCGGGCCAGTGCGGTGGGGAGAATGACCTTCACGCTCAACGTGCACCTCCTGCCAGGGTCAGATCTGCGTCTGCGCCGATGAGTTGGCCATCGACTACGCGGATATACTCGTCGAAGGCGGTGAGTTTTGGCTTGACGGCACGTTCCGCAGCAAAGCAGCCTTCAAGTGCGTCGGTGGTCTTGAGGCCGTTGCCGGTTATGCAGACGACAGTCAGATCGTCGCGCCCGATTCGGCCTTGCGAGTAGAGCCTCGCGGTAACGGCGGTGGTGACTCCACCGGCAGTCTCGGTAAAGATGCCCTCATCCTCCGCAAGTTCCTGGATGCCCGAGACAAGTTCAACGTCGGAGACATCCTCGGCCCAGCCACCAGTCTCCTGAATCATCTTCGCGGCGGCAGGACCATCGGCGGGATTGCCAATGGCAAGCGAGCGGGCGATAGTATTGGGCCGTTGCGGCTCGATGTAGTCCAAACCATTCTTCACGGCGTGCGCGATCGGAGAACATCCCGTTGCCTGCGCTCCGAAGAAGCGGACCTCTTTGGGCTCGACCAGCCCGAGCGCGATGAGGTCCTTGAATGCCTTGCGTATCTTGCGGATGAGCGAGCCGCCGGCCATAGGGCAAACGATGTTATCGGGTAGCCGCCAACCGAGTTGTTCGGCAATCTCGTAGCCAACCGTCTTCGAGCCCTCGGCGTAGTAGGGACGGAGGTTCACGTTGACGAAGCCCCAGTTGTACTCGTCAGCAATCAACGTGCAAAGGCGGTTGACGTGGTCGTAGTTACCATCAATGCGCACGAGTCGCGCACCATAGACTTGAGTGTTGAGAACCTTCGCGGCTTCGAGATCGGCGGGCACCAGAATGCAGGCCTTGAGACCGAGGCGGGCTGCCTGCGCTGCTGTTGAGTTTGCCAGGTTCCCTGTAGAAGAGCAGCCAACCGTCGTAAATCCGAAGGCCTGCGCGTTAGCCAGCGCCACAGAGACGACGCGATCTTTGAAACTGAGCGTCGGGAAGCAGACCGCATCGTTCTTCACATAGAGATTGTCCGCTCCAATTCGCTTGCCAAGGTTCTTCGCGCGCACCAACGGCGTAAAACCTACGGGAAGGTCGGGCTGGAAACCCTCAGGAATGGGCAGAAGTTCTTTGTAGCGCCAGATGCTGGCCGGCCCGGCGGTCACGGATTCGCGAGTAAAGCGCCCGCGAACGGACTCCAGATCGTATTGGACCTCGAGCGGCGCAAGACAATCCGGACAGGCCGAGAGAGGTCGGTTGCCGTAGCTCTTGCCGCATTCGTTGCAGCAAAGTTCATATTTCGTACAGGAAGACGCCATCATTCGACTCCGGTAGTCGAAGGGTTCTGGTCCTGAGAGCCGCTCTCTGTTTGTCTGGATGAAGCTAGGGAGAGTAAGTGAAATACAGCCGCGGATACGGATCTGCTTCCACCGAATCTCATGTGCCCTGCGGCTTGCGCCTATCCAGGAGAGAGTTGACACCGGTACTATGTTCTGTCCGGTTGTCGTGGCGTCACAGGGCTCGTCCCTCAACCACTCTTCATGAAATCCGACCCGCCTTAGCGAGAGGAATATTTAAGATGTATCACTGAATGCGGGAGTTTGCAACCTGCTTTCTCTGATGATGCCTCTAATAATTTCTCTGATGATGGCCATTACCCAACAGAGAGACGCTGATCACAGGCGGCTGCAGGCCGGGGTTCTATACTCACAGAAAGGCTATGCCAACAAACAATGACTTCCAGGCCGAAGACACTGCGACAGCTCATGCGTCGCCAGCAGTCGAGTTGAATCGCGTGTCGCGGCTATACGGTAGCTTCGTCGCCCTGCGTGAGATCTCGGTGACGCTGGCTGCGGGCTCCAGCGTGGTGATGCTGGGCGAAAATGGTGCGGGAAAATCGACGCTGCTGAAAGTGATTGCCGGCCTCGCGTCGCCAAGCTACGGTACTGTCTCGGTGTTTGGCGAAAACTCCAAGGATCAACGCGGACGCGTCGCCTACATGAGCCACTCAACGATGCTCTATGACGAGTTGACGGGACTGGAAAACCTGACCTATTTTGGCAGTCTGCATACTGATGGCGCCAGTCGCAGTGCGCTTCGGCAACGCGCCGCTGAGGCATTGCACGAGGTTGGACTCGAGCCTTCAAACACGCGCCGCGTGGGAGAGTACTCGCAGGGGATGCGGCAACGCGCGTCGCTGGCCCGCGTGCTACTGTCGGAGCCGGATCTACTGTTGCTCGATGAGCCGTTCTCGAACCTCGACGTTGGCTCGGCGCAGAGCATGATTAAGCGGCTGCTGGATTATGTAACGCGGCCCTCAAACAGCGGTCTGGCGCGCACCCTGCTGCTCACCACTCACCAGTTTGAACTCGCGCAGCCACTCGCGCAGAGCACGCTGACACTGTGCGGAGGCCGCCTCGTGTCGCTGATTGAGACGGCGGCGTAATGAGTTCTATGGCCAAGTTGAGTCACCCCGGCAAGACAAATGCAGTGCGGCAACTCGACGCCCTTGGAATCATGTACGAGCTGCGATCGTACGTGGTCGACCCAGACGATCTCACCGCGATCACCGTCGCACGCAAGATCAACCTGCCTGCTGAGCAGGTCTTCAAGACCCTCGTTACGCGTACCCACGAGGGCGAGCATGTGTTTGCGGTGGTGCCCGGAGATGTCGAACTCGATCTGAAGAAACTGGCTGCGGTCGCCGACACGCGCAAGGTTGAACTGGCTGCCCTGAAGGACGTCGAACCACTCACGGGCTATGTACGCGGCGGGGTGACGGTGCTCGCAGCGAAGAAGCTCTTCCCTGCCTTTGCCGACGAAACGATTGAGCTGTTTGATGTTGTCTCGGTCTCAGCCGGGCAGCGCGGACTGCAGATCGTACTTGCGCCGGCAGATTATCTGCGGGCGACAAACGCCATGCTAGCGGACCTGACAAAATCTCCCGCCCCTGGAGGACATGCATGAACTACACACAACAAGTCCTCACCCATCTACGCAAGGATCTGCGCCTGGAGTGGCGTACCAAGGACTCGATCAACGGAATGCTGTTCTTCGCGTTGCTGGTGGTCGTAGTGCTGGCGATGGCCTTCGATCCGGCGTCGTACCCGACGATGACGCGGCAGATTAGCGGTGGCCTGCTGTGGGTAGCGCTTCTCTTCGCCGCCATGACCGCGCTGAATCAGTCCTGGGCGCGCGAGACCAGCAACAACGTGCTCGACGCGCACAGGCTCTCTGCCGCGCCGGCATCTGCATTGTTCGTTGGCAAGGCACTGGCGAACTTTCTCTTCGTGACGGCAGTCGAGGTGGTGCTCGCTCCCATCTTTACGGTCTTCTACAACCTTCAGCCGCTGGGCCAGACGTGGAAGCTGCTCATTATTTTGCCGCTGGGCACGTGGGCGCTGGTAGTCAATGGGACCTTCTTCGCCGCGCTCAGCCTGCGCTCGCGCAACCGCGAGACACTGCTGCCACTGGTTCTGCTGCCTATCTCCATGCCAGCGTTGCTGGCCATGATCCAGGCCACGACGGCGGTGCTGACCGGTGAGTTTGAACCGACATTATGGATCAAAGTACTGGTCGCCTATGTGATTGTCTTCACAACGGCGTGCGTCCTGTTGTTCCAGACTATTCTTAGTGCGGATTAGTGATGACCAGACGTTTCGCGCAGTCAAACGAAGAGCTAAAATCATCGATGGTGACTAACATTCGAAAATCTTCTGGAACGATGCCGAAATGGGCTCAAGCCTGGTTTATCCTGACCCTCCTCGTCATGGCCTACGGCTTTTATGCGGCGATGGCCGCACCGCGCGAGGCGACGATGGGTAACCTATATCGCGTATTCTTCTATCACCTGCCGCATACGATCCTCAGCTTTGTGTTCCCGTATCTCAACTGCGGCGCGTCTTTTCTGTACCTCTTCTGGCGCAATCGTAATGTCGAGCGCGCCGCCGCTGCGGACGCCTTCGCCCTTGCCGCGGCTGAGGTGACGGTTCTCTACGCCACCATCGGTCTTGCGACAGGAATGCTCTGGGGACGCGCGGCGTGGGGTATCTGGTGGGCCTGGGACGCGCGCATGACCACCTACCTGCTGCTCTGGCTGCTCTACGTCAGCTACCTGCTGGTGCGGCGGCTCTCCGCGAGCGGCCAGACAGCCGTCGTCTCAGCCGTACTGGCTATCTTCGCCGCCATTGACGTTCCCATCTGCTTTATGTCGATCCGCTGGTGGCGCACGCAGCATCCTTCGGCCGTCTTTGGTGGCGGATCGAACTCCGGTATCGACCCCAGCATGGTCCCCGCAGTGCTGTGGAACATGGTCGCGTGGGCGATGTGGGGAGCCTTCCTTATCGGCATGCGCTATGCCATCGAGCGCCGCCACCAGCGCCAATCCAACGCGCATGCACTCGGCTTTCTCGGCGATGAAACCGGCAACAACTTGCAGGAGATTCGATGATTCCCTTCCACACTCTATCGGAGCGCCATCTCGTCTACGCCTACTGTGTTGTCTGGGTGTTTCAATTCGGGTATATCGCGTGGCTGGCCGCTCAATGGCGCAAGAGCCGGGGATGAAGCCTGCCCGGCCCATCGTCTCACCGTCTTATGCCGCGTTCCCGCGCGTGCTTGTTCTGCTGCTTGCGTTACCCCTTGTACTCAGCGGCTGCGGGCGAAACCGGTTCCCTGTTTATCCGGCGAGCTATCACGAGTTCGCTTACGTCTCGAACGGCGCGAGCAATACCGTCACGGTGCTCGACCTGGTATATCTGCGCCAGGACCGCGTGATTCAGGTAGGGCGGCAGCCAACCGGACTGGCAGTCAACCCAGTTCGCAACGAGGTTTATGCGGTCAACACCGGGGGTGACTCAGTCTCCGTGATTGATGCGACCACCAACCGCGTTTCAGCGACGATCGGGGTACAGCGCACACCGTACTTCATCAGCGTCGCGCCCGATGGCAAACGGGCCTACGTGGCGAACTCCGGGTCGAACACCGTCAGCATCGTAGATCTCGACAAGCGGCGTCAAATCGGCGTGGTGGCCACCGGCGAGGGGCCGGGCATGGCCAAGGTCGCACCTGACAATCACACGCTGGTGGTCAGCAATCGCATCGCTGGCAGCCTGTCGGTCTACACCATCACCGGATCGAAAGAGCATCCGCTCGAACTGCGCGAAGCCTATCCGGGCTGCGCGGGAGCTACCGATGTTGCCGTGGTCGCAAACTCCGCAGCCGAACTGAGTTCGGGAGCGAAGGCCTTCGTTGCCTGCTCAGCGACACATCAGGTGATGGTGGTGTGGCTGGCAGCGTCGCCCACGTCCTGGCGCGGTGAACAGGACGCATCTCTACAGCACGACCATCTGCTTTGCTTTCTGGATGTGGGCAATACTCCCACTCACCTAGCGGTGAAGCCGGATGGCGGCGAAGTCTTCACGACCAATTTCGGGTCGGACAGCATCTCGGAGATATCGACCTGGACCAACGAGGTGCTCGGCACCTACCCGATTGGATCGAAGCCCGCGAACGCAGTCATCAGCGAGGACAACTCAAGCCTGTGGGTGAGCAACTTCGGGGCGGATTCGGCTGCGATGTACAGCATCGACGACGGCCGCGTGGAGGCCAGCGTACACACCGGCATGCATCCCGACAGCCTCGCCTTCTCCGCCGATGAACACTTGCTTTTGATCGCAGACTCCGGCTCCGCAGATGTCGCGGTCATCCGCATGCAGAGCAAGGACGGCCCCACGCTCTTTACCATGCTGCCGTCCGGCGGCCATGCGAACGACATTGTGGTGACGTCGTTTCACGCCAAGCTCTAAGCCAGCCATGCAAGGATTGCCTCAGCCAGCTATATCTTCGCGCGCGACGTCGTCCTTGTGCGCCTCGCGGAGCGCCTGCCGCGTGGCCGAAACGTAGGCTCCGGCCAGCAGCAGCAAGCCGCTGAGAAACGCCCATAATATCAGCCCGACAGACACCTCAAACGGTCCATAGACTGAGCGCAGATCCAGGTGCGGCAGCGTGAGGATGTAGAGATACTTGGCGATCTCCCACAAAACGCCTATAGTGATGGCCGTCGGCAAAACGGCACGCGCAGGAACCTTCCGATTGGGCAGCCCCCAGTAGATGAGGAAGAACAGACCGATGCTGGCAAGCCCACCACAGATCCGAAGAAAACTGTCGCCGATGAAGGTGAAAAAAATGTTGTCGGTGTGGCCAAAGAAGAGGAACGCCAGCAGCGATTGCTGCGCCGTGCTGAGCGCGACCGATGCCATTGCGAGCACGCTCACACCCGCCGCCAGCCCGAGTGAAACGATCTGGTTATGCAGGTAGTTGCGGTTCTTGCGCACGCCCCACACGCTGTTCAGCGCGACCTCGAGCGGCAGAAAAACACCGGTCGTAGTGATCAGCAGCATGACCACCGAGAAGATCCGCGTCTGGGTGTGCGCAGACGCAAGGATGCGCATATTCGTCATCACGAAGTGCTGGTTGCTGGGCAGAAAATTTGACATCATCTGAACAACGACGTCAACCATCCGCGTGGAGTGGAAGACTCGCTGCGCGATCGTCAAGAGCAGAACGATGAACGGGAACAGCGATAGTACAACCTGCGCGGCCACACTGAAGGCGTAGGTATGGACCTCCGTCTTTGCCATATAGCGGGCCAGCGCCACGATCTGCTGCAGCGTCCCGCTCCTGGCCACCGGCACCGCCGGCGCTGCCGCTAGCGAGGGCTTGACCTTCTCGGTGCCAGCAATCACCTCTGTCCCGTTGTGAGGCGCATCCACTGCGCGCGCCTCCCGCCTACTTTCTTTCGCCTCGGCGGTGACTTTTGAATCGTCGGACGGCCCACCTGGAACGATACTGTATTTACCAACTGCCATGCATCAAGTTTACCGGGTTGCTCACCGGCAGCCCGCAGGGCCATCGGAAATCGCCGAGGACGACAGGCGCGCCACAGCCCACGCCGCAGCCTCCGCCAGCACGACGTCCTCTCCTGCAGCCCATGCCTCGAGTTGCGGCAGATAGCCACGTTCACCACTGTTGCCCATCGCGATCGCTACGTTGCGCAGAACGCGCTTGCGCCGTGTGCGTTCCAGCGGTGAGCCACGAAAGACGCGGTTGAATGCCGGACCATCCATCGCCGCAAGCCAGTCCAGCGCAGGGTTGATCAGTTCGCTGCGTGCCGGCAGCATACTCGACGCAGCGACCGGAGCGCTTCGGTTCCATGGGCAGACGTCCTGGCAGATATCGCAGCCGAAGACCTGCCGCCCGATCAACGGCCGCAGCCCTTCCGCAATGCTTCCCTTCTTCTCGATGGTCAGATAGGCGATGCAACGCGTGGCGTCCATTGCGCGCACACCGCCACGTTCTGGCTCGATAAGCGCATCGGTGGGGCAGGCATCGATGCAGCGCGTGCAACTGCCGCAACGGTCGGCGGCGGGAACGCTCCAGGCATCGGGCGCAAGTTCCAGCGACGTAACGATGACTCCCAGCAACAGCCATGAGCCCTGCTGCTGGTTGAGCACGCAGGTGTTCTTGCCGATCCATCCAATACCAGCACGGGCAGCATAGCCCTTCTCCACCAACGGCCCTGTGTCAACATAGCAGCGTGTCGCGCAACCGTCACCGAAGCGTTGCATGACCTCCGCCTCAAGACCGCGCAGCCTGAGCAGAAGTACATCATGGTAGTCGCTGCCTGCGCTGAGATCTTCACGGCCGCTCCACGCGTAGCGCGCAATCCATCCGGCCTTTGGGTCGGCCGGCTCGATCGACAGCGGCGCATCGGCGTTATAGTTCACCGCACAGACGATGACCGAGCGCGCCCACGGCATCGCCCGGTGCAGGTCTCCGCGAAGGTAATCCCCAGCTTCATCGATCCGCTTCAGATAGTCCATTTCGCCGGCGCGCCCGGCGACGATCCATTGCGCGTAGCGGCGATCGTCCTCGATTGCGGAGGCACTCGCAGGTTCGGCCACGCTGGCTATACCCGAAAGATCAAAGCCGATCGCACGAGCGCGCTGCTCGATCCACTCCCGATCTGCGCGCGTAACGTGCATCCCATTATTGTCGCGCAGTGCAGGCTATGCCCACAAAGCCAGTGCACGGCGGCCGCGGGATCTTCGCAGACACTTTACGACCGCAGTCCAAATAAACGATATCGCTGCAACTATCCGCGCTTGCCCTTCACTGCAGCGACAGCCTGCTCCGGGCCATTCTCAGGAACCTGCGGGATGTCGGCTTCGGTCAGCGCCTTGATGCCCAGCTTCTTGCGCAACTCGGTATCGATGCGCGCAAAGACATCCTTGTTCTCCTTAAGGAACCCGCGTACATTTTCGCGTCCCTGCCCGATACGCTCGCCCTGGTAGCTGTACCATGCGCCCGACTTGTCCACGATATTATTAGCCACCGCAAGATCCAGCGTATCGCCTTCGCGCGAGATGCCCTCGCCGTACAGGATGTCAAACTCGGCATCACGGAACGGTGCCGCCACCTTGTTCTTAACCACCTTCACCTTGGTGCGCGAGCCAACAACGACGTCGCCTTCCTTCACCGCACCAATTCGGCGAATGTCAATGCGCATCGACGAGTAGAACTTCAGCGCCTTGCCTCCGGTAGTCGTCTCGGGGTTGCCAAACATCACGCCAATCTTCTCCCGGATCTGGTTGATGAAGATCAGGCAGGTGCGCGACTTCGACACCGTTCCGGTCAGCTTGCGCAGGGCCTGCGACATCAGCCGCGCCTGCAGCCCCATGTGCGAATCGCCCATCTCGCCATCCAGCTCGGCCTTGGGCACCAGGGCCGCAACCGAGTCCACCACCAGCACGTCAATCGCACCGGAACGCACCAGCGCCTCCACAATTTCCAGCGCCTGCTCCCCATAATCCGGCTGTGAGATCAGCAGATTGTCGATATCGACGCCGAGCTTCCGGGCATATGCCGGATCGAGCGCATGCTCTGCATCGACGAATGCAGCCAAGCCTCCAGCCTTCTGTGACTCAGCGATTACCTGCAGCGTAATCGTTGTCTTGCCCGAACTCTCCGGTCCGAAGATCTCGATGACCCGACCACGCGGCACGCCACCCACGCCAAGCGCAGCGTCGAACGAGATCGAACCGGTCGAGATTACCGCGATCGGAGCAACTGCTTCCTTCGCACCAAGCCGCATCACCGAACCTTTGCCGAATTGCTTCTCCAGTTGCGAAAGGGCGGTGTCAATTGCTTTGCTGCGGTCGTCGGCCACGATATTGATCTCCTCGGTGGGTGGTTAGGAATGGCTAATCATTAGATTGAACTAACAACCGATAGTAGCATCTCCTTGCGTAAAAAAGCAAAAGAAAGGCGAAAGCTATTGTGGACATCCACGCGGACGCCAAGGAGCCCGCTGTGCTCTCCGTGAGGTAGGCTTTCCCCATGCGCCGCTTCCGCTACCTCGACGCCCTCACCACCACCTTCGTCGTCATTCTACTTGTGTCCAACCTGGTGGCCCAGAAGGTTGTCCGCATCGGCCCCGTGTCCACCTCCGGCGCGATGCTACTCTTCCCCATCACCTACATCTTCGGCGACATCTTCACGGAGATCTACGGGTACGCCGCATCGCGCCGCGCCATCTGGCTGGGCTTCTTCGGCACAGCGCTGCTCTATACCATCTCGGCGATCGTGATCGCGCTGCCCTCGGACCCGCAGTTTCACAACCAGCAAGCCTTCATCACGGTCTTCAGCATCCTTCCACGCATCCTCATCGCCAGCCTGGCCGCTTTCTGGGCAGGAGAGTTCGCTAACTCCTACACCATGGCCAAGCTTAAGTTGATCACCAAGGGGCGCTGGCTCTGGACGCGCACGGTCGGCTCAACGGTAGTCGGTCAGGCAGTGGATACCACGCTCGTTATCGTGATCACCTTCGCCGGGACCTTCACCGCTGGCAAACTTTTTCAGATGATCTGGCAAGGCTATCTGCTGAAGGTCACCTACGAGGTCCTCGCGACGCCGCTCACCTATCTCGTCGTCAACTGGCTCAAGCGAGCCGAGCATGTCGACACCTTCGACACGCAAACCAACTTCAACCCCTTTCGGTTCGCTGTTCAGGCAGAGAAGTCTTGATCCAAAGGACTCACCTCTTCAGCAGGTCCACGGGCACATTCACATCCTCAATGCGGAACATGCTGGCCAACGCGGGGTGGCGCCGAGCGATGGCCTGATACATCTCCCATGCGACGCGCCGGTAGCTGAAGTGACCGGCGATAGTCGAGCGCAGCTCCGCGATATACAGCGCCTCAGCGAAGTCCATCTTGAACATGGTGCGGCAGCGTGTGGCCAGCGGCAAAAGGTACTGCGCACTTTGCGCGGCCTCGGGCTGGCCACTGTCTCGCAGTGCGCGGTAGGCTATGTAGGCGGACTCAATCGCTGTCTTGTAGGTGACGCCAAGGCCAGCTTCGGCCAGCGAAGGCTGGCCCGGACACACTGGCTCGTCGTAGCCGTGCAGGTCGGAGAACTCCTGGATCAACTGCACGCAACGACGGTGACGATGCATGTCGCGGAAGCCGCCAATGTCCATGAGGATGTCGAAGCGGAAGCCGTGGCCGGAGTGGAAGGAGCGCAGCAGTTCATCGTGCTTTCCACGATGCGCCGTGCCCAGCCTCAACAATTCATTGCGCCGCGTCTCGCTCAACGCTCCCACCGCCCCGCGCAGTTGGCGGTAGGAGTAGTGGCAGTTTGGATACAGCAGCGACGTCGCCAGCTCGACCTCCAGATGCTCCTCGTCGTCGAGCAAATCGACGATTGGTGCCGGATAGATCTCCACCCCTTGCATCAACTCCTGCGCGGCCTGCGCCAACTCCTTGCGGCTGGCGATCTGATAGCCGTTCGCCTCGGCGTGTTTCAGCAGCGTAGGGGCCGTACGCACCGGCGGCATCAGGTCGTTGAGAATCTGCGCCGTCGCCTCGGCGTTCACCACGCCCTCGCCGGCCAACTCCTCCAGCTTGTCGCGCAACACGTTCCAGGCGGGCTCAACGGCCGCCGTGCGCAGCTTCACGCCCAGTTCGCGGATCTCCGCAAACGGGCTGGAGAGCAGCCGCGAGACCTGCGTCTCAAGCGTGCGGGCGTTCACGATCTGGCCCAGTGATGTGTTGGTCGCCAACGGCAGCAGGTACCGCGCTGCGTCGAAGGCACGGGCCTTCAGCGTGCGATCGTAGGCTTCCGGCTTCATCTCCTCGGGGCGCGCAATCACGCCTTTGAGCACCTCGAACATTCCTGCACTCAGCTCGTTGTAGGCGGCAAACAGGCCCTCAGCAGCCCGCGTATAGGCTGTGCGGTGATGCCCCTCCAGATGCGGCGTATGCCAACCAGAGCGGCGGAAGTCCTGATAGCGCGTCGAGCGCTCCTGGCCATCCCAGCGTGTTTCGTCGACCAACACCACCGCTGCCAGCAGGCTAAGCCGCTCCACCGCAAATGGAATATGCGCAAGGTCGGCGATCGATCGGTGACCATACTGAAAGTAGAACGTGTTCAAAAACTGCTCGGCCCGCTGCGAGCTGATCTCGGTCAACGACTCGCGCATGGTCAGCGATGATCGCGAATACTTGGCCATCGCATAGGCGAGAACCTCGGGTTCGGCGCCGTGAATAGCGTAGACTTCGGTGGGACTCTGCGAGGGCTTCTGTTCGGGCGTGTGCTTCTGGTTATCGGTCATGACTCGCACAAGAATATCGCGCTTGCGATCTTTTGGTTTAATGGTGGAAAACTATAGAGCGGAGGTTCATGTGAACGAGCAGAAAACAACGAATAACCCAGGAATACCAGCGGGCGATCAGGGACTCAATGGAAGAATCGCGCTGGTCACCGGAGCCAGCCAGGGAATCGGCCGAGCCTGCGCAATTGAACTCGCCAAATCCGGCGCCACCATCGCCCTTGCGGCGCGGACGGTCGCCAAGCTGGAGGCCGTCGCCGCCGAGATCGCCGCCGCCGGTGGCCACGCCCGCTCCTATGCCCTCGACGTTAGCAGCGAGGAGTCCATCAAGGCCTGTGCCAAAACAATCCTCGCGGACCTCGGCAAGGTCGAAATCCTGGTCAACAACGCCGGCATCACCAAGGACGGCCTCACCCTGCGCATGAAGCTCGCCGACTTTGACGACGTCCTTCGCACCAACCTGACCGGGGCCTTTCTGCTCACACAGGCCATCATCTCGTCCATGATGAAGGGCCGCTGGGGCCGGGTCATCAATATCACCTCAGTGGTGGGCGAGGCAGGCGCGGCTGGCCAGGCCAACTACGCCGCGTCCAAGGCCGGGCTGATCGGCCTCACCAAGTCGCTGGCACGCGAGTTCGCCAGCCGCGGCATCACCGTCAACGCCGTAGCCCCCGGCTTTATCCAGACGGCCATGACCGAGGAGCTGCCCGAGGCCCATAAAGCAGCGATTCTCGCTCAGATTCCGCTGGCACGCTACGGCAGCGATGCCGACATTGCCGCCGCCGTAGCCTTTCTGGCCACCGATGCGGCTGGTTATATCACCGGCCACACGCTCGACGTCAACGGCGGCATGTACATGGGCTAAAGATTACTCTCTGGAGCGCCGATAGATACAAAGTAACCACCCGGCACAGCCGGTTATCATCTGTACCGCCGAATACACGAATCTTAATTGGTACAAGTGCTGCAATATTGTGTACTTAGCCCTTGCCACACTCTCTTGGTATAGTTACTTTACCGCTAATGGCAAATATGCAAACAGTAACGCTGGAAGAGCAGTTCGTTGGATCCGAGCCGACTCCAATCAATATTGGAGCCACGATCCGCGACTTCCGCCTGCAACGCGGCATGTCGCAAGGTGACATTGAGAAGCGCACTGGCCTCCTGCGATGCTACCTCTCACGCGTCGAGAACGGCCACACCGTTCCATCGCTGGAGACACTTCAAAAAATCGCAGCTTCGCTGGAGATGCCGCTCAGCCAGTTCTTTGCCGAAGATCCGGTGAAGGAGACTTACGGCGTCACGCTCAACGAAGATGAGATTCGCTTTCTCACCCAGATTCAGCGCTACTCCGCGAACCTGAACGAGAGTGATCGCAAGCTGTTGCTGGCCATGGTGCGCAAGTTCGCCGCCACCGCAACGACATCCATCAGCTAAAACTAATCCGCCTCTCCTCCTCCACAAGGCAGCCGGTGGGGCTGTCCAAAGATATTTCCGCAGCCAAATATCGAGAGTTGGCATCTAACTAGCTGTTCCTGTACAGTCTGATTGAGCCACGCAGCAGTAACCTCCCTTTATCCTGCAACCTGCATCGAATCTATTTTTCGTCAAATCCTTCATGCGCAAAGCCTCAGCTCTGGCGATATTTTTATGGCTGTCGGCTCTTTATCTCCCGACGCAGGGGCTCCTTGCGGCGAATATACCTGTTCGCGCCCTTCCGGGCAGCCACCATCCGTCGTCGACCAGCACCGACGCAGCGCACCCAGAGATGCGGCGACGCCAACACGTGCTTCACTACCTGCCGCCAGTCAAGATTCCCCGTCTCTCCGGCAATCCCACGCTGCATGACTTTCTCACCCCGCACCTTGGTTCGGCAGCCGCGCGCGAGATGGTACGCGAGAGCAACTTCATCCAACGGTATCCGGAGGACGGGCGCCCTGTCTCGCAGCCCACAACGGCCTATATGGGCTATACCCATGATGATTTTTACGTCGCCTTCGTATGTAAGGACGCAACACCCAATCTGATTCGTGCCCACATGCTGGCCCGCGACACGCTGGATGACGACGACTATGTGGAGGTGATTCTGGACACCTTCCACGACCAGCGCCGCGCCTTTGTCTTCAAGTCCAACCCCCGAGGCATCCAGGCTGACGCTCTCTACAGTGAACAGAACGGCTCCGACTACTCCTTCGACACCGTCTGGGACACCTGGGGCAAGCGAACACCGCATGGCTACACCGTTCTCATCCGCATTCCCTTTGCCAGCCTTTACTTCACCCGGGCGGGGCTGAACCGGATGCGCACCTGGGGCCTGCTCCTACAGCGTGGAATCTCCCATACGAGCGAATCCGCATTCTGGCCCCGGGTGCAGCACGACATCGCAGGCCGCCTGTCGCAGGAGGTCGCCATTCAAGGCTTTATCAATATCCAGCACGGCAAGAACACGCAACTTGAGCCCTACGCACTAGCGCACACTCTACGCCAGTTGGATACTGTCAACCCGGACGATCCCTACTTCCAGCACAAGCATCTGCAAGGTTACGAAGGCCTTGACGCCAAGTTCATCCTCCACAACAGTCTAGTGTTGGACACCACCCTCAACCCCGATTTCAGCCAGGTGGGCATCGATAACCCTGCCGCGCCCAACCAGCGCTTTCCTCCGTATTTCCCTGAGGTCCGTCCCTTCTTTATTGAAAACAGCAGTTATTTCATGACCCCAATCAGCCTGTATTACACCGACAACATCGTGCTACCCAAGTACGGTCTGCGGCTGACGGGCAAACTCGGCCCTTGGGCGCTGGGCATCCTCGCCGTCAACGACCGCAGTCCCGGGCAGGCCGTTCCTCCCGGCAATCCCGAGTACAACACCAACGCAGGCTTCTACATTGGGCGGGTCAACCGTGATATCGGCGACCTTTCGAACGTCGGTCTCATCTTTGCCGACCGCGAATATCATGGCTCCTTCAATCGGGCTGGAGGGCTGGACTACCGGTTTCGCCTGAAAAACCGCTGGACCCTCACCGGGCAGGCCATCACCTCGGAGACCAGCAACTTGAGCAACTCCACCTCGGGAGAGCAAAGCTGCGAAACTGGCGCCTTGACCTGCAGCGGGCAGGTGTACCAAACAGGTGTCAGTTACAACGATCTGCACCGAAACTGGTCCTTCAACTACAACGACACTTCGGCGGGATACCTCACCGATACCGGATTCTTCCGGCGGCCTGACGTCCGCGAGCCCAACGGTTCCTTTGGCTACGTCTTTCGGCCCACCCACGGATTCATCCTGTCACACGGTCCCAACATCTACAGCGAGCGCATCTGGGACCACACCGGCCTTCCACTCGACTTCTACATCAATCCTTCTTACGCCATCAACTTCACCCACCGCACCTCCGTTTCCGCCAGTCTCGACTTCGGTCAGGACCGCCTGCGCCCCGTGGACTACTCCATCCTTACGCATGATGTCGAGTACCACAGCCACACCGAGAGCCTCAACCTCTACACTTCCCCCACGCCCTATTTTGCCTTCGGTGCAGGGGCTTACACCGGAACGGTCGTCAACTACTCTCCACCCTCCATCAGCGGCCCGGACCCGGTAAACGTGAGCTCCCCTAATGCATCTCTCGAAGTCAAGCCCTTTGGCTTCCTCGACCTGCAAAACAGCTATACGTTCACCCACTTCACCAATCCGGACAATGGAGACCTGGTCTATGACAACCACCAGTTGATCTCACGCTGGAACTATCAGGTCACCAAGGCCGTGTCCTTCAATCTGATCGGGCAATATATCTCCACGCTGCCCAACTCCAGCTATACGAGTCTGACAAACTCCAAGACCGTCTTCGCCGACGCACTCTTCACCTATCTGCCGCATCCCGGAACCGCCGTTTATTTCGGTTATATCGGGAACTTCGCCAACATCGACCGGGCGCTCTGCACGCGTGAAGACAGCGGCGTGTGCAATCCCGCCGACCCCATCCTGCCCCCCAGCGGCTCCGCGATGATGAACGACGGCAAGACAATCTATCTGAAGGTCACCTACCTGTTCAGGTTCTAGGCCTCCGGCACAGGTTCTACCTCCGCCGCGTATTGCCCCCTCGACCGCGCCTGAATACATCAGAACTTGGACAGAGCATAGCCAATCAGGCACAGCAGCAGCGTGGCGAATCCGAACGTGACCCGCTGCCGCGCCCGGTAGCTCGACCGCCCCGACGTCATGCGCGGAAACAGCGGAAGCCCGAGGGCCAGACCACTCAGAAATCCGCCAACATGCGCCGTATTGTCGATCCGAGGCAGCATGCCAAGGTTCAAATGCACTCTCCGCAGTTGGCTGGCCGACGCCATGCCAAGCATCTGCGGTGTCATGCCGATCACCAGGTTGGCCACCGCAAAGAAGATCACCTGCCGCCGCAGGCTGCGCAACTCCCTCCACGGCAGCGATAGCTTCCGGTTTGACAGCAGCACAATCAGGATTCCCGCAATGCCAAACACTGCGCCCGAGGCTCCCGCGACGAGCAATACCTGTCCGCTGACGATGCTCCACGCATAGGAGAGCATCATCCCCGCCGTGCCCGTGAGCACATACACCGCCATCAGTCCGCGCTTGCCCAGCAGCGGTTCGCCGAACAGCCCCAGGTTCCACAGACACCACATGTTCAGAGCGACATGCAGAACCGTCACATGCACAAAGATGCCGGTGACCAGCCTCCACCACTGTCCCTGGTGGATCATCGGCGACGCGCTTGCACCAAAGCGCAGCAGCGTGTCGACATCGAACGGCGTCGTCAACACACTCGACCATGCGTGCTGACGTATCAGCTCCGGCACCGGTCCGTAGAAAAACATCACCACGAAGACCGCAAGGTTGATCCCCATCAGCAGATACGTCGCCGGATACCCCCACAGAGGAACGCGCTGTTCGGTTCTCTGCACGTGTCGGGCCTCAACCGGCACGTCGCCGAGAGCCAACGCCTCCAGCTCGTTGAGCTGCGATGGCATCACGGGTTCAGTTTGGGAAGGGTTCGTCACGATGGTGTGCGCCGGTCTATCTCAGATAGTCTGCTTGCGAAGCCGCTCGCGTAGTTCCGGGGAGATTCGCTCGTGAAACAGCGCTGCTACCATGCTGGGAATCGGGGTCGTAATCGTCACCAGCGTCCACAGCAGCATCGAGATCAATACTCCTGCGATCGCCACAGCCTCCAGGCTGACGGATACGCTGGTTGGAATGCGCAGTAGCGACGCTGCACCCTGATCATGTAGATTCAGGTGCTGCACATTACTGATGTGGCTCATCGCCTCAACGTGATGCATCACCAGAGCCGCCAGCAAAAATGCGGCAAACGACAGTGTCGTGATCGCCAACAGCATCACATCCCAGGTGCGATGCACCCGTTGCCGATTCCGGCAGTGCGCGCAGCTGTAAAGATGAGCCTCGTAGTCCACGCGAAGATCCGGAGAAATCCCGGAAATATCATAACGCCAGCCAGACAAAATGGCCCCAACAACTGGGTCGTTGCATGTTTCCTGACCAGCTGTTCGTGTGTGGGATTTATGTGTGGCCATGTACTTATTGATGCTTCTCTTAGTCTATTCGATTCTGATCGCAGGTGAAAGGCCTGTGCGGCCTTCGCACAAACCAGCCTCCGCTGCAGACACCTGCTCTACAGGCAGATAGGCTCCAGCGGTACGTCCTGTGCAGCCAGCACCACGCGATTTCCCAGCAGGCCCATCCGTCCACCAATTGCCTGCTCTGCCGTCAACCGTGCCAACTCTGGCAAATTGTTCTGCTCCGACAGATGGCCCAGCACAATTGTATGCGCTCCGCCGTCGTAGTCCCGCAGCAGAAACTCCGCCGCCGCCGCGTTCGACAGATGCCCCACCCGGCTCAGTACCCTCTGCTTCACCGACCACGGATACGGCCCATCCTTCAGCATCTCCAGGTCGTGGTTGGACTCCAGCAGCAGCACATCCAGGCCCTTCAGCGCCATCTTAACATTCGGTGGAACATAGCCCAGATCCGTTGCAATCGCCATGCGAATCGACTCCGACCGCGCATGAAAGACGAACCCGCACGGATCGGCGGCATCATGCGGAATGGTGAAGGGGCTGATGTCGATCTCGCCAATCGAAAACCCATGTCCCGCGCGGAAGTACTCCACCGCAGGCAGAAACGCAGGATCGGCCTTGACCTTCGACGAGATAACTTCTTCGACCTCCGCTACGCTCGAATCCGAATCTGCATCCAACGCTAAACCTACTTGCCCGACATCTCGCGGTTCTGACCCGCTCCCGCCCCACCCCGTCCCCTGCGCAGCACCCGCCTCGGCGCGCGCTTCCTTCTCGCGCTGCATCTTCTCCAGCCACTTCGCATAGCTCATCGTGCTGCGCGGCGTCACCATCCGCACCCATGCACGGTGCGTCGACTCGGTAATGAACACAGGAATCTTCAGCCGCCGCGCCAGCACCGAAAGCCCCGCCACATGGTCCACATGCTCATGCGTAATCAGGATCGCGTCCAGCGCCTCAGGGTCTTCCCCCACCTGCACCATCCGCTTCATCAGTTCGCGGCACGACATCCCCGCATCAACAAGAATCCGCGTCGAGCCTGCGACAATCACCGTCGCATTGCCCTTCGACCCCGATGCCAGCACCGTCATCCGCACTACTTAAAAATACGCTCCCAACCTGTGACTAAAACCTCCTCGGAATCACGGAGAGTTCTCAGTTATCAGCTTTCGACCGCTGCTCTCTGACTCTTGCTGTGAACGGAGCGCTAATAACTGAGAATGTCCTAAACCAGTGCCTTTAGCGGCGCAATAAAGTTCACCACCGAGCGCATCACCACCTCGTCGCGCTGATTGAAGACCAGCGTACTGGACCGCACCATCCCGTATTCTGGCCGCGAGGTCAGACGCCGCGCCGACAGAATCTCCGTCTCCGTGCGCAGCGAATCTCCCGGCCGCACCGGTTGCGTAAACTTGATGTCCTCCACGCCCGCACCGATCATTCCCCCCGCAATGTGCATGGATTCAACCCGCAGCCGCATCACGATCGCCGCCGTCATCCATCCCGACGCAGCCAGTCCCTTGAAGAAGGATCTCTCCGCAGCCGCTTCATCCAGATGAAATGGCTGCGGATCATACTTCGCGGCAAACTCCTTGATCTCCGCGGTTGTCACCTCGTAACTGCGAATCGAGCGGAACTTCATCCCCGCATGCAAATCCTCAAAGTACAGCTCATCCACCAACGCCAACCTCCAACTTCACATTACCTGCTTCCCATTTTCTAGTACGTATAAAACCCGCGGCCCGACTTGCGTCCCAGCCAACCCGCATCGACCATGCGAACCAGCAGCGGACACGGCCGGTACTTCGGGTCGCCGATGCCGTCCTCCAACACGCGCATGATGTCCAGGCAAACATCCAGCCCGATGAAGTCGGCCAGCGTGAGCGGGCCCATCGGGTGCGCCATCCCCAGACGAAAGATCTCGTCCACGGCCTCGGCTGTCGCCACGCCCTCCATCACCGCAAACATCGCCTCATTCAGCAGCGGCATCAGTACGCGGTTGGAGACAAACCCGGCAGCATCGTTCACCTCTACCGGCGTCTTGCCTGCGTCCAGCGCCAATGCTCGCACCGTTGCAAACGTGGCATCTGAGGTCTGCAAGCCGCGAATCACCTCGACCAGCGCCATCATCGGCACCGGGTTGAAGAAGTGCATCCCGATCACGCGGTCCGGCCTTCCCGTCCCTGCCGCCAACTTGGTAATCGAGATCGACGACGTATTCGTCGCCAGGATCGCCGCCTCCCCCAGCATCTCATCGAGGTCGCGAAAGATCCCCTGCTTCACCGCCAGCCGCTCCGTCGCCGCCTCCACCACCAGTGTGCACGAGCTCAAGTCCTGCAGCCTCGACACTGGTCGAATCCTCGCAAAGATCGCCGGAGCATCTGCCGGATCGATCTTGCCCTTAGCGGCCTCGCGGTCCAGGTTGGTGCGAATCGCCGCCAACCCCCGCTCCATCGCGCGCTCGCTCACCTCATACAGCGTCACTCCAAACCCTGCCCGCGCAAACACATGCGCAATGCCATTGCCCATAGTCCCCGCGCCAACTACGCCCAGCCGATGCTCCGATGTACTCATTGCGTCGTTCTCCTCATCTTGCCTGCAACAGCTAGTCCGCAGGCCCCGAGCGATCTCCGCCAGCGCCAGATGAGAGCTATGCAGTCGATCATCAATCGCTATCCATAATAGACTGACCGCGGAGCCTCCTTTGCCCAGCATTCCGTCTAGCGCCGAACACCGCACCCCATCCAGCGGTTCCATCCGCATCCTCCACGGCGAGAATCTATCTGTCCTCCGTTCTCTCCCCGATTGCAGCGTCGAACTCATCTACATTGACCCGCCCTTCAACACCGGCATCACGCAGAAGCGCACCCGCATCCGCACCATCCGCGACGCCGACGGCGACCGCACTGGCTTCGGCGGAAACCGCTACCGCACCGAACGCCTGGACGCCAAACTCGACTCCACGCCCTTCTACGCCGACCGCTTTGACGACTACATCGGCTTCCTCCGCCCACGAATGGTCGAAGCTCATCGCATACTCGCTCCCACTGGTTCCCTCTTTTTTCACATCGACCCGCGAGAGGTTCACTACTGCAAGGTCATGCTTGACGAGATCTTCGCTCTCAACGGAGGCGCCGGCCGCGCCTGCTTCCAGAATGAGATCATCTGGGCCTACGACTACGGCGCGCGCCCCACCAAACGCTGGCCCGCCAAGCACGACAACATCCTCTGGTACACCCGCCACCCCACCCACTACACCTTCAACCTCGATGCCACCGACCGCATCCCCTACATGGCGCCCGGACTGGTTGGCGCCGAGAAGGCAGCGCGCGGAAAAACGCCCACCGACGTCTGGTGGCACACCATCGTCTCTCCCACCGGCAAGGAAAAAACCGGCTACCCCACGCAGAAGCCACTCGGGATCATGGAGCGCATCGTCCGCGTCCACAGCAATCCCGGCGACACCGTGCTCGACTTCTTCGCCGGCTCAGGCACCACCGGCGTCGCCGCCGCACGCAACGGACGCAACGCCATCCTCATCGACCAGAGCCCCGAAGCCATCGCTTTGATGACCCGACGCCTCGCACAACAAATATCACCTGCGTCGCTACCATGTCACTCCCGGGTACAAGCTCGGTAGTCGGTCCGTGCGGTACTGGTTGGTTCCCTTCGTCACAGCCTGCCACACCACCTGCTCCGACCCCGGCGCGCCCGTCAGTTCATAGACCTGCGTGCCTCCGACCGGAGAGCTGAAGGCAACGTGCCGATTGCCGTTAGGCATCAGCGCCACAACTCCACCAAAGAAGCTGTAGACCGCAGGCGTCGGTTGATAATGCTCCGTCAGGGTCGCCGTCATATTCGTTTCGTTCACCTGTAGCACCGACATCGTCGAATAACACTGGCTCGTAGGTGCGGTGGATCCGGCTGCAGGACAATTTCCAACCGGAGTTCCCGGGAGCACACGATCATCCCCGTTGTCCATCACTCCCAGAGTGAAGTTGCCCGTCGTATTGGTCGTGAAGTAGTTCGGCCCGTGCTGCGCATAGAACCAGTCCTGCGGTTCCGTTCCTCCCTGGAGGGCGAAGTCACCACCATTGCCCAGATGCCACATGATGTGTCCATCACCTGTCCCGTTATTGAAATAAATTTTGATGATCCAGTTCTGATGCCGTACCGATAGCAGCAAATTGCCGTCACTGGCTGAGTACAGCAGTGCATTCGAATGGGTATAGTCCGGAAACTGCGCAGGCCACGGAACCCGGCTCGGATCGAGATAGGTGAATCCATTCCACACCCAATCAGGCTTGCCACTCTGGTCCACATCCACCAGCACATCGCCCAGCACCTGCGTCGGCCCACTATAGGTCTTCGTCGGAAGCGGCGGAGGGGGATCGGCCGTAATCGCAGGGCTCACGTTCACCGTCTTCGTACCAGAAAACAGCATGACCATATGCCCATTCGGCAGTGGAACGACATCATGGTGCAGCCCGCCCAGTGTGACTCCGCTCAGTTCGCTAGAGAGTGCCGTATTGGCCGTTACCGCTGCAATCACACTCGCCGCCGTCACGTCCCGGATTGTGTCCCCCGCCAGATCCACCTCCCTCACCTCATCAAGCGTGGAGGGAAGCACCGTTGTTCCATGCAACGGGATCGACGACAGATAAGCGATCTGCACCAGAAAATGCCCGTTCGGCAGAAACTGGATCGGCTGCACAATGTCCTGCGCCGTACCTGGGTTCGCTGCGGCCACCGTCGCGCCCGACGAATTTTCTGTCTGGGCATAGCTGTAGGTCCAGATCACGTTCCCATTCAGGTCTGTCGCAAACGCCAGTGCTGGTGCCTGCGGTTGCGCCGTGTCAAACAGCTCAATCCCCGGCTGCGGCGTTCCTCCATTCACGGCTCCCGCTACCACCGACGGCGACGTCACGAACGGCGTGCCGGTCGTAAACGTGTGGTCGCTGTCCGTAAACGTCGCGCTCAGCGTTTGTCCACTGGGCAGCGTGTCGGTCAGCACCGCCGTCGCCTGCATGTGGTACGTTGTGTTCCCCAGCATCCCCGCCACCAGCACCGGCACCGTGTTCGACGTCGTCGTGGTCTGCGCCGACGTTGGGAAACCATACGCCGTACTCTTGCCGAAGTTCACCACCATCGACCCCGGGTCCGGCAGATTCAGGGTATAGCTCGCCACCTGCGGATTTGCCGTCGTGCTCACCACGCCCGAGTTCACCAGCGCCAGCACCGCCTGCGCATAGTTCGTCTGCGCCGAACTGGCCAACTGCGCAGTGATCGTCACATTCTGTGACTGAAAAACCGTCGCCGGTGCGGTGTACAACCCCGTAGAGCTGATGGTTCCACACGTCGTACTCGTCCCGTTATCGCACGCCAGCACCCATTGCACAGTTCCGCCACCGCCCGCGACCGTCGCCGTGAACTGCTGGGTTCCTCCAATACCCAGCGCCGCAAACTGCGGAGAGATGGTCACAGACCCGCTCTGCCCCACGATCGGCGTCGGCTGCGGCTTGAACGGCGTGGGGATAAAACGGTTCGCTCCGCAGCCCGAAAGCATTGCCAGTCCCAGCAGCAAACCAGAAACCACCAATACACGCTCTCTCATCTTGACTCCCCGTCCTGACTCAGCACTGCGCATCCCTTCCATCTCTCCCAAACCCGTCACCACAACACCATACCCAATTCTTGTCATGCGATTGCTTTGACGGCGACCAACCCCCAATCGCTTCACTCTCATCGAACAATCTTCCTTCGCCGCTCCTGCTTCAGAGTCCTCGTCCGTCCAGACTATAGCCATAGGATGCACAAATGCGCCGGTTTGAAGGAGACAAAGCCAAGGTCACCACATGTAACGGGGGCATCGTCAACATCTGAAGTTGGCATCTTAATCCGAAGAAGCTTTATCCTTGCAAATTAAATTGAGAGATAACTCTTGGAAACTATGAAAATCGACTCAGAGAAATTCCGCGTGCGCCCCGACGGCGCCATCAAGCTCAACGAGCTGCCTACCAGAATCGCCCCTTTTTACGATTCCAAGAAGAACTACAGTGCCATCCTACAGCAGCATGTCTCCCAGTTGAGCGACCTCCAACAATTGCTCTACAGCTCCAACCACTACGCTCTCCTGCTCATCTTTCAGGGCATGGACGCTGCCGGAAAGGACGGAGCCATTCGCCATGTCATGTCCGGTATCAACCCACAGGGCTGCGACGTCAGCAGCTTCAAACAGCCATCTGCCAACGAACTCGAACACGACTTCCTCTGGCGCGCCACCCGTCGCCTCCCAGAGCGCGGGCGGATCGGCATCTTCAACCGTTCCTACTACGAAGAGGTGCTCGTCACCCGCGTCCATCCCGAACTTCTCGATAACGAGGGGCTGGCCAGGGAACTCCGCTACGACAAGAATCTCTGGCACCAGCGCTACCGTTCCATCATCGATCTCGAGCGCCACCTGCACGATAACGGAACCCGCACCATCAAGATCTTCCTCCACCTCTCTTACGAAGAGCAGCGCAAGCGCTTCATCGAGCGCATCGACGAACCGGACAAAAACTGGAAGTTCAGCCTCTCCGACATTCACGAGCGAAAGTATTGGAAGAAATACATCGCTGCGTTTGAAAATTGCCTGAACACTACCAGCGCCACGCACGCACCGTGGTTTGCCGTTCCGGCCGACGACAAGGAGAACGCACGCCTCATCGTCTCCACCATCGTCCTCGACACGCTCAAGAGCCTAAAGATGTCCTATCCCAAGACCACCGCCAAACGCCGTGCTGAGCTACAGGCCATCCGCAAGCAACTGAAAAAGTAGCGTGCCGGACCACTTTGCGCATCTCCGGCGTCGCGCAGCTTGCACTACGCGACGCCGAACTCACAGGCACGCCTAATCAGCCAGTTCATCGGCAAGATGCAGCCACCTGTCCAGCGTCGCAATGCCTCGCTCGATCTCTTCTTTCTCCACGATCAGCGGCGGCGCCACCACAAAATGGCTCACCCACGCCTGAAAGATCACGCCATCGGCCAGTGTCTTTGCCGCAATCTGGTCCACCAGCAGAGGCTTGCCCGACACCTTATCCAAGTACGTATTAAACGGCTCTTTCGTTATTTGATTCTTCACCAGATCGACCGCCCAGAACAGTCCCTTCCCGCGCACATCACCAACGCTCTTGTGCTTCGCCTTCAGCTCCTGCAACAGACCCTCGACGAACGGTCCCAACTCCCGCGCACGATCCACTAGTTTCAACCGTTTCATCTCGTGGATCGTTGCCACCGCCGGCCCCAGCGTCAGCGGATGCGCCTCATACGTATGTCCATGAGCAAAATAATGATCCTGGAAAAAGTCGCCAATCTTCTCGCTGGTCGCGCACAACCCCAGCGGAACATACGCCGACGTGATGCCCTTCGCAGTCGTCAGAATGTCCGGCGTCACGCCCCACATATTCATGACAAACCACTCGCCCGCGCGGCCCCATCCGGTCATCACCTCATCGGCAATCAACAGCACACCCGTCTCGTCACACACCTTCCGCAGCTTCGGCATGTACTCGTCGGGCGGCACAATCACGCCGTTGGTGCCCACGATCGGCTCCACCAGTACAGCTGCCACGTCGCTCTCATTGCGGATCATGTGCTCCAGATAATCCACACACGCAATGCCACACTGCGGATACGTCTGTTTGATCGGGCACTTGTAGCAATGCGCCTCTGGCCCAAAGATGATCCCAGGTCCCTTGCCGCGCGGCTCCATCGCCCAACGCCGCGGATCGCCCGTCGCAGCTATGCTTCCCGACGTTGACCCGTGGTAACTCCGGTAGCGCGCAATGATCTTCGTCTTGCCCGTGTACATCCGCGCGATCTTGAATGCGGCCTCATTCGCATCCGTTCCAGACGTTGTAAAGAAGAACTTGTTCAGCCCCTTCGGTAGCACCTCCAACAGCAGTTTGCTCAGTTCCGCGCGCGAGGTCGTCGCGTATCCCGGCATCACATACGCCAGTTCCTGCGCCTGCTGTTTGATCGCATCCACCACCGCCTGGTTCTTATGCCCCAGGTTCACGCACATCAACTGCGACGAAAAATCGAGATACTTCTTTCCCTTCGCATCGGTAATGTAACAACCCTCCGCATCGACAATATGCATCGGCGTCCAACCCTTCTGGAATCGCCACGTTCCATAGTTTGTCTCCCGTGTTATCTGCACCACCTCTTCCGAGGTCATCGCCGCATTCGTCTCCAGTACATCGTTAGGACTCATGATCCAATCCTTTCGCTTCCGCCAGCTTCTCCCGCCGGCTACACATCATCAAGTAATAGATTGCTCCCAAAGGAAGAAACCCACAAACCACACATCGTCACAAAGTAAGAGCACCGATTGCACGCACTTCCCCACCAGGCCGCAAGTAGGATCGTCGCCACCGTCTGTTTCCGATTCATGCCGCCGGCACCAAGTCGTCGTTATAGAGTCGCGCATCCGGCGTGTGTTCACCGGCAATCTGATCCTTGTCGATCGCGATGTTCGTCACCAGTGGAATCAAGCAAAACCTCCGGCATTCGCCTCTCGCTTCACAAATCGTCCCCGACCTGTCGCTCCCAGAAACTTGCCCGGCTGCGCGACGTTGTCCACCACCAGCTCGCCGCGCGAGTATACCTTCGCCGCATTCCCCACCACCTTCCATCCTTCAAACATCGAATAGTCCGTGGCCATGCGTTGCGTCGCCGCTGAGATTGTGTACTCAGCCTTCGTATCCCACAACAAAATATCCGCGTCCAGCCCCTCGGCAATCCGTCCCTTCTGCTTCTCCATGCCAAAGATCTTCGCCGGATTCGTCGCACTCAACGCCACAAACCTCTCCGGTGAAATCCGTCCCGCATTCACGCCGAAGTGCCACAGAATCTGCAGCCGGTTCTCTACCCCCGGTCCTCCATTTGGAATCTTGCGAAAGTCTCCGCGCCCCAACTCCTTCTGATCGGCAAAGCGAAACGGACAATGATCCGTCGACACCACTGCCAGCGCCCCATCCGCAAGCGCATCCCACAACGGCGCCTGGTTCCACCTCTCCCGCAGAGGTGGCGTAAACACATACTTCGCCTCGTCCCAACTCTTACCCGGCATCTGGTCCTCGATCGACAGCACCAGATACTGCGTGCACGTCTCCGCCAACGCCTTCGCTCCACGCGACTGCATGAACTTCAACGCCGCCAGCGAATCCTCATTCGATAGGTGCACGATATACACGGCCGCGCCCGCCATATCCGCCAGTGCAATCGCCCGATGCGTGGCCTCAGCCTCCGCCTTTGGACTCCTGCTCAGCGCATGATAGTGCGGCGCAGTCTTGCCCTCCGCAATCATCTGCGCAACCACCACATCAATCGCGCTTCCATTCTCCGCATGCACGCAGCACAGCGCATTCAACGCCGCAGCCTTCTGCATCACCTTGAACATCAGCCCGTCGTCGATCATCAGCACGCCCGGATACGCCATGAACAACTTGAAGCTTGAGATCCCCTCCGCGACCATCTCCTCCATCTCGCGCAGTCCTCGTTGCTCGCCTTCAGCCTCATCTCCCAGCCCCAGGTCAGTCACCGCCATGTGCAGTGAATAATCCACGCAAGCCTTCCCCTTCGATTTCGCCCGCCACACATCGAACGCCTCACGCATCGTGTGCCCTTGCGACTGCAACGCAAAATCAATCAGCATCGTCGTGCCACCCGCCGCCGCCGCCTGTGTACCCGTGGTGTAGTCATCCGCCGAGGTCGTCCCTCCAAACGGCATGTCCAGATGCGTATGCACATCAATCCCCCCAGGCATCACCAGCAGTCCTGACGCATCTACCACCTCATGTCCGTCCTCACCAATCCCCACGTCCACGCACGCAATCGTCTCGCCCTCGATCAACACATCGAGCGACTTTGACTCCGTCGCACTTACCACCGTTCCGTTCTTAATAAGAATTCCCATAGCCCTATCTCCCCGCGCACTTCCCTGCACTATCAACCTCTGTCCCATCGTTGGCAGCCACGCGCTCTGCCCATGTCTCAGGGACCAACCCCGTATCCACGCGTTGCATCGTAATACACTCCGGCACCGGGCAAACCAGCGAGCACAAATTACACCCCACGCAATGCTCTTCGTCTACTCGAGGAATCCGTTCCAGCGGCGTCACATACGGCCCCTGCACTCCACCTCCATTGAGATCCAGCTTCGCAATCGGTGTTGTACTGATGCGCCGGCTGCTCTCCTCAGCCACCATCGCGGGCGTGCGCATCGTATCCGGAGCAGCCAGCGCGCGGTCCAGATGGATGCATTGGTGCGCTCCATCCCAGCACGCCGTATAGCAAAGCTCGCATCCAATACATTTCGACTCATCAATATGCGCGACCACCTTGAAGTTCAAATTCAAGTGCTTCCAATCGCACATCCTGAGCAGTGACAATCCGCGGAAATCGCTGAGTGACTCATACCCTTTACGCCGCATCCACGCCAGCAACCCATCGCCCATGTCTTCCACGATGCGATATCCATAGTGCATCACCGCCGTACACACCTGTACCGTGCCTGCACCCAGCAGTATGTACTCCGCAGCATCCTGCCAACTCCCGATACCGCCAATCCCCGACATCGGCAGCACTGCCTGCGGGTCGCTCATCACCTGCTGCACCATATTCAACGCAATCGGCTTCACCGCCGGTCCGCAGTATCCTCCGTGCGAACTCTTTCCATCCACGTTCGGCCGCGGTTCCAGCGTATCCAGGTCAATGCCTGTGATCGAATTAATCGTGTTGATCGCACTCAGCGCATCCGCACCCGCATGCTTTGCCGCTCGTGCTGGCAACCGGATGTCGCTGATGTTCGGCGTCAGCTTCACAATCACCGGTGTTCGCGCCGTCTCCTTCACCCATCCTACAATCTGCTCGCAGTACTCCGGCACCTGCCCCACGGCCGATCCCATCCCGCGCTCGCTCATCCCATGTGGACACCCAAAGTTCAGCTCCAACCCATCTGCGCCCGCGCCCTCGGCGCGCTGCACCATCTCATGCCACGCCTCGCGCTTACTCTCCACCATCAAGCTCGCAATCACCACATGCTTCGGATACCTGCGCTTCACCTCTGTCATCTCGCGCAGGTTTACCTCCGACGGCCGGTCGCTGATCAGTTCAATGTTGTTCAATCCCATCATCTTCTGACCATTCCAGTCGATCGACGAATAGCGCGAGCTCACGTTGGTCACCTGCGTGCCAATCGTCTTCCACACTGCGCCGCCCCACCCTGCATCGAACGCGCGCATGATCTGCTCTCCGCAGTTGGTCGGTGGCCCACTCGCCAGCCAGAACGGATTCAGGCATTTGATTCCCGCAAACCTAGTCTCAAGCGTTGACATCGTAGCCTCCCGCGATCTCCAGCGAATTCGCTCGTTGCCCTGCCAGCCACGCTGCAATCCCAATCCCCGCGCGCTTTCCATCCGCAACCGCGTCCACCACCTCACGCCCGCCATTGACGCAATCTCCGCCCGCAAAGTACTTCGGGTTCGACGTCTGCCCGGTGTCGCGATCAATCACGATCCGCCCCCGCTCCAGCCTCACCTTGGCCCCATCCCTGACCGGCGTCCTGTCTAAAAACTCCGTGTGCGTCGCCTGACCAATCGCCAGCACAATCAAATCCGTCGCCAGCACGAAGTTCTCGCCTGGCCTGGTCACCAACGAACCATCATCGGTCGTCTCCAGGTGCGCCAACTCCAACCCCTGCACCTGCTTCGTTCCCACCACTCCTACTGGCATCACGTGCCACAAAAACTTCACGCCGACCTCGCGCGCATGCTCATACTCAAACGCAAACGCCGACATTTGCTCGGACCCTCGCCGATACACCATATGTACCTCATTCGCACCCAGCCGCACTGCCGCATTCGCAGCATCGATGGCCGTATTCCCTGCGCCGATTACAGCCACTCTCGCCGGCGCACGATGAATCGTTCCACTCTTGTATCCCGCGATAAACTCAAGTGCATTCGTAACACCCTCCAACTCCTCACCCACCACGCCCAATTTATGGATCCCCCCCAGTCCCATGCCGAGAAACACCGCATCGTAACTCGCATCCAACTCCGCGAGCTTCGCCGCATCCACCACCGTCTCGAAGTGAAACTCCACGCCCAACTGCGCCAGCAGATCGATCTCCCTCAGGCTCTCCGCGAGCGGCAGTTTGTACTCTGCAATCCCATACGTATTCAACCCGCCCGGCAGCGGCCGCGCATCGAAGATTGCAGCTCGCACCCCACGCCTTCTCAACTCCGCCGCACACGCCAGCGACGCCGGCCCTCCCCCTATCAATGCCACGCGTCTGCCCGTATCCGCGCCGGGTGAAAACGGCAGCGGTGCACCACTCGCGTGCAGCGCATCCGTCGCAAACCGCTGCAGCCTGCCAATCTCGATCGGCTGCTTGTTATACCGGTGCATCACGCACGCGCCCTCGCACAACACCTGCACGGGGCACGCCCGCGCGCAACTCGCTCCCAGAATATTCGCATCCAGAATCGTCCGCGCCGAACCCTCCAGGTTCCCACTAGCAATCTTTTTGATGAACTTCGGCACATCGATATGCGTAGGACAGGCTGCCGCGCAAGGCGCATCGAAGCAGTACAAACAGCGGAGCGCCTCGATCACCGCCGCAGTCTTTTCCAGCGGTGGATGCAACTCCGCAAATCGCGCCGCGACCTCAACGCTTCCTTGCGCCCTCGAAAAAAAATTCGTCGACTCACTCATAGACATGAGCACATCTCCTTCGTTTATCTTGGCCAGCGAGATGAAGGTTTGATTATGCACCATCCACACTACATGTAGGAGCCCTCTGTCATCAGTGATTAACTCCTCGGTCTCGACGCATCCACCCTCAACGCTGGCGGATCCACTGCATCGTCTTCTCGCTCAATCTCCCAAACGCCTCCACCGCCTGCTCCAGGTGCTCACGCTTTGTGTCCTCCTCCGCATTGTGGCTTAGTCCCTTCAGCGACTGCACAAACATCATCACCGTCGGAACCCCCAACCGCGCAACCTCTGCGGCATCATGAAGCGGCCCACTCGGCAGCCGCTCCATGCTCCCAACCGTCTCCACGATCGCCTCTTCACACAGCGCAATCAACTCCGGCGAAAACGGAATCGGCTCAATCGACCAGATCTTCGCCCACTCCACCGTGCATCCTTCTTCCTGCGCAAACCTCTCGCTCGCAGCCTTCGCCTCGCGCAGCATCTCTGCCAGCACCACCGCATCGAGGTCCCGCATATCCAGCGTCGTCTCGCACCGCCCCACCACCGCCGTCACAATGCCTGGAAACGTCTTCACGCTCCCCATCGTCGCCACGGCCTGCGGATGCCTCCGCGCAATCGGCCGAATCTCCAGCGCCAGCTTCGCCGCCGCGGCCAGTGCATCGCGCCGCGCCTCCATCGGCGTCGATCCCGAATGTGCCTCCTGCCCTCGAAACGTGATCTCCCACCGCTCCACACCCTTGGTCCCCTGCACCACGGCCAGTGGCTTCCCCAGCCGCTCCAGAATCGGCCCCTGCTCAATATGCAGCTCTAAATACGCAGCCAGATCTTTCTGCTCAGCCGTCGCCTCACCTGCGCGCTCCACATCCACACCACACGCAGCCAGCGCAGTCTCCAGCGTCACCCCATCACGATCCGTCCTCCCCCGATCCGCCTCAATCGTCGCCTTCCCTGCAAACGCCGCCGACCCAAACAAACTCCGTCCAAACCTCGCGCCCTCTTCATCGGCCCAGTCCACCAGCTTCACCGTCACCGGCGGCCGCCCCGCATACCTCTCCGAAAAATCCGTCAGCACCTCCAGCCCCGCCAGCACGCCCAGGCATCCATCCAGCCACCCCCCATTCGGCACCGAGTCCAGGTGGCTACCCACCACCAGCGCCCGCTCACTCTCCCCCTCAAGCGTCACCCAATGGTTCCCCGCCGCGTCGTAATGGTCCTCCACCGGCAACGCCTTCAGCTTCTCTGCAAACCACTCCCTAGCCTTCAACCACATGGGCGTCCAGGCCACCCTTTGCGCCCCATCTTCATCCGCAGTCGACGTCCGCAACTCCTCAAGGTTCCCCAGCACTCGCGCCGCATTCACCATCCCTCACCTCACGACCCAACCTATCACCAACCGCACCCACAAGAAACAAGGGCTACCCCCTGCGAGGCAGCCCTGCCGTTTTACCTGTCTACTGTCCAGACTATTGTCTGCCCTACTTGCTTCCCGGCGGCACCATGCCATTCATCCGCAGGTACTCCACCAACTGTCCGTAGTGGTCGAAGCCATGCGCCACGGCAAACGCCGCCAGCGTCGCCCGAGTATGCATCCCGTCTGCGCCCTTGATCGGCTCAAATGCATTCGCCGCAGTAATCGTCGCAATCGCCTTGTGCCCAAACGCAAACGAAGACGCCAGCACTGCAACGGCCTCATCCTTGCTCGTCATGGTCGCAATCTTCTTCATGTCCACATCCGGCTTCAATCCGCTAAGCGTGGAATAGAAGTAGTAGTTGGCCTCGGCCACATGCGCCACCTGCTCTCCGAAGGCACGCACGGTATCGAACTTCACTCCCTGTCCCGGCACAAAGATCGCCGCACTCGGAGCGAAGCTGTATTTATCCGCGGGCATCTCCTTCACCACGCCCATGGCCTCATGCTCATACAGGCTCAGCATGTCATCCAGCGCCCTGGCGGGTGACATCGCGCCCTCGGCTTTGGCCGCCATATCCATCTTCATCTGCGCGTCCGCCGTCATCGACCCGGCTCCCAGCATGCACGCGCCCAGCGCTATCATCACAACCATCCTTCGCAAACGCATCGTTTCACCTCGATATCAAAGTTCCGACCAGAAGCACCCCTAGCCTAGCAGTAACGCGCAACCCCGCACAAAATATTCCCGAGCGAAATTCACACTCGCCCGTCTGTCACAGTAGAGGACACACATGGCGTTGAGCAGCCAATGGGAAGGAGAATGGAACGTGGCACTTGTCTCCGCAGAGTGCACCCCATCGGAGACGGATCTCACCGCGCTTGTACCGGCCTACTCCGCACTTCTCTACCGCGTCGCCCACTCCATCCTCCGCAACCCCGCCGAGGCCGAAGACGTCGTCCAGGACGTCTTCCTCCGCCTGCTCCAACACCAGCGCAAACTCCCCGCCGTCCGCGACCTCCGCGTCTGGCTCGTCCGCATCGCCTGGAATCTCGCCCTCGACCGCCACCGCCGCATTCGCCCCAATCAGCTCGACCAGCCCTTCGCCGATTCCCTGCTCTCCACCACCACACCCGCCGACCAGTCACTCGCCGACGTCCGCCACATC
>DAIDKF010000019.1 GCA_027450185.1 Granulicella sp.
GGAAGGTCCTGGTCGCCGGATGAATCTTCTCGCCTTTTATTGGCGGGGCAACGGCCGACACCACTCGAGCAAGTTCCGCTGTCGTAGTCATCGGCCGCGCCCGCACAATAGCTCTGGCGATTCTCCGCGACCTCCTTTCCTCTCCGAATTCGTAAATCAAGTTGGCGAGATCTTCTTCGTCCGCCTGATTTACCACTTGTTCGGCCGTCAGAGCCCTGCGCGTGTCCATCCGCATATCAAGGGGTCCATCCGACCGAAAACTGAATCCTCTCTGCGCCTCATCCAACTGCATGCTGCTCACACCAAAATCAGCAAGCAATCCATCCAGCGTTCCAGGCTGCACCACTTCGGCGATCTCCGAGAACGGCCGTGCCACATATTCAACCGTGGGCATCTCCCCTCCCAACTCCCCAGCCAAAACCGCCAGCCGAGCCTTCGCCAATTCCATCGCCTGCTCATCGCGGTCAAAGGCAATCAATCTGCCCTTCGCTCCAAGTCTCCTCGCGATTGCCGAAGAGTGGCCGCCAAATCCCAGCGTCGCGTCAACCACCACGCCGCCAGCGCGCACATTCAGAAAGTTCAAACTCTCTTCCAAAAGAACCGGTACATGTTGCGGTTCAGCCATCTCGTCCGCCTCATGCGCCCCATGCGGGGCTCGAAAACCTAAATTCCAGCCGCTCCCAACGCGTCCATATCAGCGTCGGTCAGCGGATTCTCCGCCAGGTGCGCTCTATGCTTCTCGTCGTTCACAACCGCCAGGCACGTCTGCAGTCCCAGCACCGCAACATCGCCAGCCAGCGTCGCGGCCTCGCGCAGCAACTGTGGAATCAGCAACCTTCCCTGCGCATCCATCTCCACAACCTGGCCGTAGTAATTCGTCACATCCAGAAACTTCTTCTTCGCCGCACTCGAGGGCGCCTTCGCCAGCGCATCCTCAATCCGCTCCCATTCCTTCATCGGGTACAACTCGGCCCGCTTCCCATCCTTGCTCGTAATAAAAAACTGCGGCCCGTAAAGCTCATCCACACGACGCTTGAAGTCAGCCGGAATCTTCAACCGGCCCTTCTCATCTACGCGCGTTGGGTGATTGCCACGAAACATTCCAAATCCTCAACTCAAATCCAGCCCTAAAACCTCGAAGGGTACCCGCCCGAAGACTCGTGTTCATCTCTCTGTTGTCTTACTATCGGCAGAGAAGTGGTCCAGCTTTACCCGTTTTGACCACTTTATTCCACTTCGTTCCACTAAGAATGTCGCGTCGAGCGCCGGATAGCAAGGGAAATCTCTACATTCTTGGCCCTGTTTTCCTCTGGAAATGTGGAAAATCCACTATATAGTATCAACGAATACCAACTACCCCATATCTTGTGTTATCTCGATTGATTCACACCCACCTGCGCACTTGTCAGCCCACAAACCCTGCTGTAAGCGAACTAAAGGCGAAAACGTCCTCATCCCAGACGCTCGTCCACTCCGCCGCCTTCTTCCCTCTCCCGCTTCTTCTTTAAAATCCACAACAAGTACAGCAGCACCACCAGGTTGATCGCCAGCAGCGCGATCTTATATATCGAGAACCTCTCCATCAGTTCATAACTCTCCCACGGTAGCCCCATCGCTGTAAGAATCACCGTGAAATATTCTGCCCAGCCTTTCTCCAGCACCAGCCCAGTTCCTTCTACAACGCAAACCATCGCATACAGGAACGAAAGGATGCCCGCACGTCGCAATTGGTAGCTGTTGATCAACCCCGCATGTTCCATGAGTATCCCGACAAACCGTCTTTCGGGATCAATCCGCAGCGCATCGATCAAGTTCATCAGCGCTGCGCCGACATCTCTATTCACCAACCGCAATGCTCCCGCCCCTACCGCCGTAAAGAAGACCGCCTTGCTTAGCTTGAACAAGCCCACCACCAACAGCCCTCGCTGATGGCCAATCTGCGACGACGCTCGCCGTCTCTCCGACCGGGCACGTCTCATTTTGATTCTCTCTCGCAACGACTTCCTGATCTGCATAGCCTCGCTCCAGTTGACGGTTGCGCCGTGCCTTTGTCAACGCATCGCAATCTTTGGCTGCAAACCCTGGCCCTTCCCACGCCCCCAATCGCGCTCCTTGAAGCACTATTGCAAATCGCCATGCAAACTGACCTTCCATCCGGCTAACCTGGGCGGCAGAGCCAATCCGCTTGCCAGCCCGCCATCCAGATAAGCGAGGACGTCTCCGAAGCGCAACCGAGCGAGTGAACAGCCATGAAGAAATTTCGAATCACCCTGTAATAGCCACTACGCCTCGAAGGCCGCCGAGGGTCGCGCACTCACCTTCACCGAACGCATGGGCAAGATCAAGATCTTCGACGAGAAGGATGGCACAGCCAAGATCACAACCGTGAACGTCATCCGGTTCTACAGTGTCACCTCGGTCCCCAACGGCGTCCTCATGCCAACTAAGTTTTCACTTCACAACCTTCCCTCAGACCAGGAAAGACTCCGCCTATCCCAGCCGTGCGCGCTCAATTGCCCGGACCACAGCCTTCGCCTTGTTCCCACACTCTTCGTGCTCCTTCATCGGCACCGAGTCGGCAACAATCCCCGCCCCCGCCTGGATATACCCCTTTTTCCCCTCCATAAACAGAGTCCGGATCGCAATGCACGAATCCAGGTTCCCGCTGAAGTCCGCATAAAATATGGCTCCTCCATACACACCCCGCCGTGTTGGCTCCAGCTCTTCAATAATCTCCATCGCGCGAATCTTCGGCGCACCACTCAGTGTCCCTGCAGGGAAGCAGGCGCGAAACGCGTCAATCGGCGCCAGCCCCTTACGCAACTTCCCTTCCAACGCGCTCACCAAATGCATAATGTGCGAGTATCTCTCCACAAACATCAGGTCCTTCACCTTCACGCTGCCAAACTCGCTCACCCTCCCCACATCATTGCGTCCCAGGTCTACCAGCATCACGTGCTCGGCGACCTCCTTTGCATCGGCGTGTAGGTCAGCCTCCAACGCGCGGTCCTGCAACTCATCCTTCCCTCTCGGCCGCGATCCCGCAATCGGCCGATACTCCACCCTCCCCTCGTGCACTCGCACCAGCAGTTCCGGCGACGACCCCACAATATGTGCAGCCCTTGCCTTCGCCTTCTTTCCGTTCCCTTCAAGACCAAACTTCAGGAAGTACATATACGGCGAAGGGTTAACAATCCTCAGCGACCGATAAATCTCAAACGGGTCGACTCCCGGCTCGCAGTCAAACCGCTGCGACAGCACACACTGAAACACATCCCCGGCGGTGATGTAGTCCTTCACCCGCTCCACCGCCTTCAAAAACATCGCTGTCTTCGTTCGTGCCTTCAGCGTCAGCATCCCCTTCACCGTCTTCCGGCGACGTGGCAGTATGATCGCCGCACTCAGCATCTTCTCCAGCCGGTTCAACCGCCGCTCCGCCCCCTGATACCCCGTCGCGTCCGCCTTTCCTCGCGTTCCCACAGTCACCATCAAATGAATCGCCTTCTTCACATGATCGAACGCCAGCACCTCATCAAAGAACATCAGGTAAGCATCCGGAACATGCAACTCATCGGCAGCAATCACCGGCAGCTTCTCAATCACCCGCACCACGTCATAGCTGAAGAACCCCACTGCACCGGCCGTAAACGGAGGCAATCCCGCCAGCTTCGCCGGAGTCTCCCCTTCCAGCGCTGCCTTCAACTCTGCAAAGATGTCGCCCGCATACGTCCTTCGCCTGCGTCCCTCCTCGACCGTAATCCTCCCATCCCGCGCGGTCATCTTCTTGTACGGACGAATCCCGATAAATGTGTAACGCCCCACCTGCTCGCCGCCCTCCACCGACTCCAGCAGGAATGCCTCTGGCTCCTCCGCCGCCACGCGCAGAAACGCAGAGACCGGCGTCTCCAGGTCGGCTGCAACGGTCCGCGTCACTGGCACCAATGAGTGGCCGCGAGCTAGCCGTAGATACTCTCGAAGGGAAGGTGTCGTTTGCGTGTGAGAGTTGGGCATCTCCACATCATACCGAGCCAACCCCCCAACCGCGCATCTTCATCCATGAACCCGCCTCCCACCGCCAGCCTCGCCGCTCAAGCTTCCGACCTCCATCCCGAATTGAGCATGAATTTCGCCCGAATCTTGCGCACATTTCATGTCTCTTGCGCAAGTCGTAATCCCTTGTTCTCAATGTGCCGATAAAGTCACCTGCACAGCTTGCCGGTCGCTTGAAGACAAGCCTATACTCGCCACGTTTGGTCACAGACCGGTCTGACCAAAGCTGCAATCAACTGACTCCGTGGCGCCCACATCCAGCGTCTAACGAGTGCTGGGCCTGTGCGAGGAGACAAGACGATGGCCGGAGAACGATTAATACCTACGGATGCCGCACTAACAGGACATCCCACGTTGGGCAGAAACGCGCCCATAACAGAAAAGGAAGTAATCATGCAGACTCCCACCCCCACTGCTCCGATACCCATGGAGCAGGAGACTAATCCCTGGCTCGCCCAGGAGGCGCGTTTTGCGGAAGCCGCCAAACGCCTCAACCTCGATGCAGGAACCTGGAAGGTGCTCCGTTACCCCTCCCGCGAAATCATCGTACATATCCCCGTCGCCATGGACGACGGCACTATCGAGGTCTTCACCGGCTATCGCGTCCAGCACTCCATCTCCCGCGGCCCCTGCAAGGGCGGCATTCGCTACGGCCCTGACGTCTCCCTCGATGAAGTACGCGCTCTAGCCTCCTGGATGACATGGAAGTGCGCCGTCGTCAACATTCCCTTCGGCGGCGCCAAGGGCGGTGTTATCTGCGACCCAAAAAAAATGAGCCAGGGAGAACTCGAGCGCATGACCCGCCGCTACACCGCCGCGCTCATCGAATTCATCGGCCCGGAAAAGGACGTTCCAGCCCCCGATATGAACACTAACGAGCAGACCATGGCCTGGATCATGGATACCTACTCCATGCACCTCGGCCAGACCATGACCTCGGTTGTTACCGGCAAGCCCGTCTCTCTCGGCGGCTCCCGCGGACGTCGCGAGGCCACCGGCCGCGGCATCTCCGTCGTCACCGACCAGGCCCTCAAGCACCTCAACATGATTCCCTCCGAGACCTCAGTCATCATCCAGGGCTTCGGCAACGTCGGCTCCAACGCCGCCAAACTTCTCTGGGACAAAGGCTACAAGATCATCGGCATCGGAGAGTTCGACGGCGCGCTCTACAATCCCGGTGGCATTGACGTCTCCGAACTCCTCGAGCACAAGGCCCGCACCGGCATCATCCACGGCTTCGCCGGCGCACAGCCCTTCGACAAGGACGCCATCCTCATCCAGAAGTGCGACGTTCTCATCCCTGCCGCCACTGAAAACGTTATCACCAGCCGCAACGCCGCGCAGCTTCAATGCCGCATCCTCTGCGAAGGCGCCAACGGCCCCACCACCCCCATCGCCGATGATATCCTCGCCGAAAAACACGTCTTCGTCATCCCTGACATCCTCGCCAACGCTGGTGGCGTTACCACCAGTTACTTCGAGTGGGTTCAGGACCGCATGGGCTACTTCTGGACTGAGGACGAGGTCAACCAGCGCCTCGATCGCATTATGATCGACAGCTTCAACGACGTTCTCCACTTCTCCATTGCCCACGGCGTCAACAACCGCATTGCGGCCTACATGCTGGCCATCGACCGCGTAGCCCACACCACCCAGCAGCGCGGCATCTACGCCTAGAAACAGCAAGCACCGAATACGCCATGCAAGAAGCCCCGACAATCGCCGGGGCTTCTTGCATGGCGCAACCCCTCACGAATCAAGCCCCGGTGGCATTCGGCGCTTCTTCTCATTTCCTGCTTCCTATTCCCTGCTTCCCGTTCTATGGGAGAATGGCTGTATTCGCGCCAGCGCCTTGGCGCGCCGCCAAACCGTCCCGTGAATCTGCCCAACTCCATCACGCTGACCCGCATCGCAAGCGTTCCGCTGCTGATCTGGGCACTCTCCCCTCGCTTCCCTCTACAGGGCACCCACGGCGAGCAGGAGATCATCGCCTCTTCCATCTTCATCCTTGCCTCCATCACCGACGGCCTCGACGGCTATCTCGCCCGCCACCGCGGCCAGATCACCACCCTCGGCATGCTCCTTGACCCGCTCGCCGACAAGCTCATGGTCACCACCGCCTTCATCCTTCTGGTCGCCTACAACCCGCGCGTCATGTACCCCTGGATCGCCGTGCTGGTCATCGGTCGCGAGTTCCTCGTCAGCGGCCTCCGCTCCATTGCCTCCAGCGAAGGTTTTACCATCCAGGCCAGCGACCTCGGCAAACTCAAGACCGTCGTCCAGATCGTCTCCGTCGTCGCCGCCATTCTTAATCATCGCTGGGACTATTGGCACATCGGCTGGTTTCCGATCAGCGTGCATCTGATCGCTGTCACAGCGATCTACTGGATGACCATCATCTCCATCATCTCCGCTGCCGACTACTTCATCGGCTTCTGGAACAAGATCGATCACGTCTCCACCGGCAAGCGCCGCCGCAGCTCCGTCCTCTCCCGAAAAAAGCCCGCGCCCATACAAGCCGGAGTCAGGGATTAGCAACTACACCAATCCCCCAGCAAAAAGGCCCCGGTGATTGCCGGAGCCTCTCTTACCCCCTGTTATCTGCCTTTACGCATGTCCGCGCTGCTCCCGCTGCACAAAGTGATACGGCGGCCATGGTCCCGAGAGTTGCATCGCGCAGTTCTTCAACTCCAGCGTCGCCGTGCTGTACTTGTTCTGATATCGTTCTACTGTTTTCTTCTCGACTAAATGAGCGATATCCAGCAGCATTTTGCCCGATTCCATCCGCTTGCAGGTCACCTCCTCGGCTATCGGCAAGAACATCCGGTGCATCTGCAGCGAAAGTGCCCGCGCCCGCGACTGCCGCTCCCTCTGCCGCAGCGCCGACTCCCTCAAGTGCGATAGATACTCCTGCCCCGCCGCCTGGACCGTATGCCCAACCCCTTGAGTCTCCGGGCAGATATCGTCTACCACGACCTTCAGGTGCATCTCCGCCATGCCGCGCAGCCGCTCCACGTTGGCCATAAAGTGTCGCTGATTCGATCGCACCGACCGACGCAGCGCCTCATCGTCATTGAAGGTGGTGCCAAACCGGAACGGCAGCACTGTCGACCTCGCAAAGCAGCCGGAGATCACCCGCGCATGGTCCCGAGCCGCTGCCTGGCTCTCCGTTGTATTTAACTTGGCAGCATCTTCCGGAAGGTGTTCTGACACCACCACGGCAAGATCGGCCGCAGGAAAGAGAAAGGTCTGATTACCAAAAAGTCCGCTGACTCCCGTCAGCGGCATCGGTCTTCTATGACGTCCCAGTTCTGAAAATGCATTTCGTTCGGTGATGCAGTATGCGTACCAAGCCATGACGTTTTGACGCTCCTAAGTCCCAATGCACCGCTGATGGGCTACCATCTGTTCCGTGCTCATCATGCGGTCTTGCTGCCTGCCAGTGAATGACAGAAAAGTGGCCCTGCAACCAAGCCGGCACGCATGCTGGAAAACCAGTGCAACTCGCTTGATCCGAGCAGATAGTATGCTCATGCAAATACGATTGGCAATAGCTACGGCCAACAAGAGTCAGCAATAATCGCACCGTCCGAACCGACCAGCGAAAATCTCCGCCAGGCTGCGCCCGCCTTCGCTTCCCTGCTAAACTGAAAAGATGCGTGGGCGGTGGGCCCGGCAATCTTTTGTAGCCCTGAAGGACGGATCGTTCGTGGACAACGCAACCAAGCGTCAATTGAAGAAGCAGGATCAGTTCGTAGCCCTCACGGATGCCGGCGTGCACTGGGCCGACCAGCATCGCCAGACGGCGATCGTCTCCGGCATCATCGCCGTTGTCGCCATCATTGCCATCGTGAGCACCTATAGCCTCTACCAGAGCCGCTCAGCCGCTGCTGCCACCCAGTTCGGCACCGCCATGCAGACCTATCAGACACCCTTGGCCACCGCCTCCCAGCCCATCCCCCCCGGAATTCAGACCTTCCCCAACGCCAAGGCCCGCGCCGCGGCAGCAAACTCCCAGTTTCAGCAGGTCGCCGACCACTACGGCCTCACCCAGTCGGGCCGCCTTGCCGAGTACTTTGTCGGCCTCACCTATGAAGATGAAGGCCAGACCGGTCCTGCCCGGCAGGCCCTTGAGAAGGTCGCTTCCAGCTGGGACAACGGCCTTGCATCACTCGGAAAGGACGCCCTCGCCGACCTCTACCAGCAGACCGGACAGAACGCCAAGGCCATCGATCTCTACAACGAACTCAGCAAGGGCAAGTCCACCACCGTTCCACCCGACCTCGCCAAACTCCAACTCGCCGAGCTCTATCAATCCCAGGGCAACACCGACCAGGCCCGCCAGATCCTCGCCCTCCTCAAAGACAAAGACAAGGACGCTAACGGTAAGCCGGGCGCCGCGGCCGAAATCGCAACCCAGAAGCTGAACCCCACCCCTACGGCAGGTTCCGGCCCGGGCGCCGCGCAGTAAGAAGCTTGTCACAGTTATAAGCGCGCGACCGGCGGCGGATCTCGAGTTCCCTGTGTGGTTGTGCGCAAACACACCCTCCTTCACGGTGAACAGATCAGTCTGCCTGAGCTCGACCACCCCAGAGCGCGGCCGTCCCCCCATCTGACCTCCGCCTTCCTGTAGCCTGAACGTGACGAAGCTGGCTTCTCACCCATGGCCAGCTTTATCCAACACTCCCCCCGAGATCACCTGTGCCACAATCTGGCCTCTTGATGGCTATGATGTTAGGACGCATAACGTGGAGCCCTCAACACTATGTCCAACGTCACCTGCTTTTTCCTCGCTGTTGCAATGTCTGCGCAGGCAGCTCCCGTTCATCTCCGCACCAACGCTCTCGAGAACCCGCTCGGGATCGACACATCGCACCCCACCTTCTCCTGGCAGAGCGACTCGAAGACTCCTGACTGGATGCAATCCTCCTACGAAATTCTCGTCGCAACGGATCTCCCCCATCTGCACCCCGGGAATTCTGCCGCATGGGACTCAGGGCGAGTGAAGTCCTCGCAATCTGTGGACATTCCCTACGCAGGAACACCGCTTCACCCACAGCAACACTATCTATGGAAGGTCATCATCTGGGACAACCATAGCCAGCAGAGCACCTCAGCTATCGCAGCGTTTGAAACAGGACTGTTAACCTCGACCGATTGGAAGGCCGATTGGATCACGTACAACGATCCGTCAGACGAACAAGAACTCAAGAACATCCGCTGGATTTGGCTCCGGAATACAGATCCGATGCACATAGCCTCTGCAACACCTGCGCAGTTTCGCTACCGCTTTCACCTCGACGCGAAGCCTCAAGCCGCAAGCCTTCACGTCCTCGTACGCGGAGAATTTACAGCGCGCGTCAACGGTACGATCACGGGTCATCACAACGAGTGGAGCGCTTTCGACCGCGAAGAGATTACCTCACTGCTCCACCTTGGCGACAACGAAATTGACCTTGACGTCACCTCGCATCGCTCCGATTCGCCTTCCACCTCTGCGCCATCCGCAATCGCCGCGTCCGTTCACCTCACGTTCCCCAACGGACACGAAAAGCGCCTCGTCAGTAACAGAGATTGGCTGGCCCGCCCTGTACCCAACTCGCCCTGGCAACCCGTGGAGATCGTCGGCCCTCTCTCTGCACCCTTCGCTATTGGCGCTGATCGACAACAAGCTGTCGCCGGGCCTGATCGCATTTCTACCGGCGCCGCGCTCCTGCGCAAGGACTTCAAACTCGCGTCCGGCATCCGCTCAGCGCGCCTCAACGTCACCGCCCTCGGAGCCTATGAAGCCTTCATCGACGGCCATCGCGTTGCGCCCAACACCATCCTCTCTCCCGGCTGGACCGACTTCCACAAGCGCGTGCTTTACCAGACCTACGATGTCACCTCGCTTCTGCACCGTGGCTTCAACACCATAGGCGTTTTACTCGGTGGCGGCTGGTACAGCTCTCCGATGACTTGGGCTGGCGTTCGCAACACCCCGGGCCCGAATCTCTTGCTCGCACAACTCGACGTCACACTCGCAGATGGCACCCATCAGATCATCATCACAAACCCCACTTGGCTCGCCGCATCCGCACCCATCACCTTTTCAGAAATCTACGGTGGTGAGTCCTACGATGCGCGCCTTGCGCAGCCCGGCTGGAACACACCGCACTTCGACGCCTCGAATTGGACGCATGCAACCATCGCGACTCCGCCGGACCGCAACATGGCTCTCACCGCGCAGCCTGATCTCCCCATCCACACCTCCATCACGCTCCATCCCATCCATCTCGACCCCGCCAACGCCGCTCATCCGACTGTCTACGACATGGGCCAGAACATGGTGGGCAATATTCGCCTCCACGTGCGCGGCCCACGCGGCATGGTCGTGCGTCTCCGCTACGCCGAGCGCCTCAACCCCGACGGCAGCCTCTACACCGCAAATCTGCGCAATGCCGACGCAACCGACACCTACGCTCTCTCCGGCAGCGGCGACGAGACCTGGACCCCCGCCTTCACCTTTCACGGCTTTCGTTATGTTGAACTCACTTACCTCGGCGCCCAACCCGCTGCGCAGCCAACCCTCTCAACCATCGATGGCCTCGTCTACAACAGCCTTCAGGAGCCGCCCACAGTTCGCCTCACCAGTTCCAGCGAAACCCTCAATAAGATGAACCAACTAGGTGCCTGGGGACAACGCGGCAACTTCGTCTCCATCCCCACTGACTGCCCGCAGCGTGATGAACGCCTCGGCTGGATGGGCGATGCCGGCGTCTTCTGGCGCACCGGCACCTACGACTTCAACATCGACGCCTTCACCCGCAAATTCATGCTCGACGTCACTGACGCCCAGACCTCTGCAGGAGCATTCACTGACGTCTCCCCCAACATCCTTGGCCCCACTCCCGGAGCCCCCGGCTGGGGCGATGCCGGCATCTTCATCCCCTTCGCTGCATGGCTTCAATATGGCGATATCAGCATCGTCGACCGCTCCTGGCCAGCGATGCAGCGTTGGATGGATTTCATCGCCAGCAATAATCCCGACTCCATCCGCCGCAACGCCGTGGGCAACAACTACGCCGACTGGCTGGCACCCGATCCAGGTACTCCGAAGGCTCTCATCGACACCGCCTACTGGGCTCTCGTCTCCCGTGAGATGTCTGAGATGGCTACCGCACTTCATCGTCCTGCCGACGCACTTAAATACCAGCAGCAATACGATCGCATTGCCACCGCCTATCGCTCAGCCTTCATCAACGACGATGGCAGTGTAGCCGGCGACACTCAGACCGCCTATCTCGCCACGCTCTTCACCGGCATTGCACCGCCATCCTTTCGCGCCAGCATGATCGATCGCCTTACGAAAAACATCCACTCTCACAGCGATCACCTGACCACCGGCTTCCTCGGCACTCCATTTCTTCTCTTCGTCCTCGACGAAAACCAGCACTCCGACCTCGCCTTCAAACTTCTCCTATCCAATACTTATCCATCCTGGGGTTACATGATCAGCAAAGGTGCAACCACATGGTGGGAGCGCTGGAATGGCGACACCGGCGATCCCAGCATGAACTCCTACAACCACTACGCATTCGGCTCCGTCATGGCCTGGGTCTACCGTCGCGCCGCTGGCATCGATACCGATATCACCGGCCCCGGCTTTCATCACCTCATCATCCACCCGCACTTCTACTCTGCACTCCCAACACTGCACGTCGAGTACGACTCCGCCTACGGAACCATCGTCTCTGACTGGAAGCAAAGCCAGCACCGTTTCATCATCACAATTCCAGCGAACACCACCGCAACCGTCATCCTTCCAGCACGCAAGACAGAAAGCATCGGCAGCGGCACACACTCCTATACCATTCAATAGATCCCGGGCAGCGCAGCCATTCAAGACTGTGTCGCCCTAACCTCCCATTCCCGCGTCAGTTCTCCTGCGCTCTGGGCGGTGACACAAGAATCGGTAGCAGGATCGATGCGGCCATGATGCCTGCAATGACATGCAACCCGCTCACATATGAGCCGCTCGCCTGACGCAGGTGAGCGATCAGCAGCGGTCCAAATGCACTTGCACAGCCCCATGCGGTCAGCATCAATCCATAGATAGGACCTACATTCTTTGACCCGAAATAGTCTGCCGCGAAGGCCGGCAACGTGCCAAAACCACCTCCGTAACACATCAGAATAATGAACGACACGACCGTAAGTAACGCAATGGACGTAATTCCCGGTAACATCCAGAACAACCCAACCTGAATGACAAACATTACAACAAATGTCCACCGCCGCGTGATCCCATCGGAGATCCAAGCCCAAAAAATCCTGCCCACCCCGTTGCCGATGCTGGCGATACCGACCATCCCTGCCGCAACAATGACGCTCGCCTTCGCGATCTCCTGAAACATCGGCGACTCCTGTGAGATGAGCGAGATGCCCGCCGAAGTATTCAGGAAAAGGAGCGACCACAGCGCCCACCATTGCCACGTCTTGAGTGCGTCTCCCAGCTTATAGTCCTTGGTCGCACGCTGCGCAGTCTGGATGGCGCTCGGAACCCAGCCCTCAGGCTTCCACCCGTCTGGAGGATTCTGCATGAAAGAACCTGTAGACACCGTGACAGCCAGATAAGCTATGCCGAGATACGCAAACGTCGGCAATACGCCCACACTCTGAATCAACCGTGACGCCACCGGCGCGGTCACCAGCGCACCCGCGCCGAAGCCTCCCACAGCGATCCCCGTGATAAGTCCCCGTCGATCAGGAAACCACTTCACCAGCACAGCAATCGGAACGATATACCCGAATCCCAGTCCAACTCCGCCTATAACTCCGTAGCTCAAATAAAGCCACCAGAGTTTATACGCAGAGAAACTCGCGAGAAAAACGCCGAGGCCATACAGAAAACCACCCGTGAGCGCGACTACGCGTGGCCCCCCCTTGTTCAACCACAAGCCACCGAAAAATGCGGAGACGCCAAGCACGAAGATGGCAATAGTAAAGGTTAGCGTTACATCCGCAATCGACCAGTGAAATTGCTTTGCAAGGGGAATCCGGAAGACGCTCCACGCGTACACGGCGCCTAGAGCCATCTGCATGAAAAAACCAGCTACTGCTATTCCCCAGCGATTTTTCTTCGACATACAGTTCCTCCCATACAGCTTCGTGGATTACTTTGTTACTTACTTCCCGTGGGCTCGTAATTTAATCTGTTGACCGAGCACCTCCAGAAATCTATTGATCAGTGCAATGCTTCGGCGCAGTTCCTGATGCCTAAACTGGCTTAGTAGCGAGAAAAGGCCCGGCGGCTCAATGACCGGCTTCTCGTAGCTGCCAAGAGTTTCACCCGCGGCCGTAGCAACACACTGAAGCACATCCGGATTCACCTGTCCGAGCACCTTGCCAAGAATGATCGCGTTGCGAATCGCGCGCACTGAATCCTCTGCCTTTGCAGCTCCAGCGGCCGACTCAACCAACTTGTCGCTGGCCCCCAGCAAGCCCCGTAGCAGATCAAAGACACCATGTTCATGTAACTGCTGCAACAACTCGTACGAGTCGAGCAGTGCCTCCGCATATTCCACCGGAGCTTCGTCCAGACGTCTGCGCAACTCCACACGTGGATCGCGAGGAGCTAAATCAAGAGCAATCGGTCGCGCCATCTTTAATCATCCTTTCCTCCACTGGTTACGTAGGGAGCTTGATCTGAATGAGGTCACTACCCGGTTCATGGTAATCCGCGCGCTTCCATTTGCGCTCTACCTCGACGCCATTCTGTGGCGTAGGATGTCCAAATCGGGAATTCGTCGGCGGCAGCGGATTCTCTCCGGTTTCTCTCAGCACTGCTAAGTTCACCGAATTTTCCTTATAGGCCGGTGTGTGTGTCGCTTGATCGGTGTGGCTGCTGGTAAGTCGATTCACCGGTTCATCGGTCGAGTTCATCGGCATGTACAGTTCTTTACCCCGAACTCGATCAGTTACTACTGCCTGCACCTTCACCCTTCCGTAGCGCGAAGTAAGTTGAACCAGGCTGCCCGTCTGAATTCCATTGCTCGTCGCAAGCTCGGGGGATATTTCAACAAAGGTGCAAGGAGTCTTCTCCCGAATACCTTCCGTCCGATAGGTCATGTTGCCTTCATGAAAATGCTCGAGCAGTCGGCCATTATTCAGGTGCAGATCATATTCCCCATCTTGCTGATCGGTCGGCTCCGACCATCGCACCGGATAGAACCGCGCCTTGCCATCAGGAAAATTGAATCGCTCCTTGTATAACAGTGGCTGATCGCTGCCGTCCTCTGCCACCGGCCACTGTAGCGTCTTGTACCCCTCGAGCCGTTCATACGTAACACCAGACATCAACGGTGTCAGTGCAGCAATCTCCTCATAGATCTCTGAAGGATGCTCATACTTCCAGTGAGCGCCAAGACGGTTCGCAATATCCTGGATAATGCGCCAGTCAGGCCGGCTCGCTCCGAGCGGATCAAACACCTCATAGAGCTGCTGAATCCTCCGCTCTGTGCTGGTGAACGTTCCTTCTTTCTCAAGGCTGGGGCTGGCAGGAAGAATCACATCCGCAAAGCGGCATGTCTCCGTGAAGAAGATCTCCTGCATCACAAAGAAGTCCAGTTTCGACAGAGCGTCCTGCACGTAATTGGCATTCGAATCGACCAAGCTCATCTCTTCACCAAAGACATACATCGCCTTGAGGCGGCCATCGTGGATGGCATCGATCATCATGTGATTATCAAGTCCGGGCTTCGGCGGCAGAGACACATTCCACGCCTTCTCAAACTTTCTGCGAACCTCCGGGTCATCTACGCGTTGATAGCCCGGGAAGAAATTCGGCATAGCCCCATGGTCGCTGGCACCCTGCACATTATTATGTCCACGCAAAGGGTAAGCACCAGTCCCCGGCTTCATGTAATTTCCAGTCGCAAGTAGCAAATTCGATATCGCCGTCGAGGTATCGGAGCCCATGGAATGCTGCGTGACACCCATCGCCCACAGAACACAGACACCGTCTGCCTCCGCAATCATGTGAGCAACCTTGGTGATGATCTCGACGGGCAGACCGCACCGCTCGCTGGCCATTTCAAGCGTGAAGGGTTCGAGGCTCGTTCTATAGTCCTCCGCATCCTTCACCCACTGATCCATGAAATTCGCGTTTGCCAGACCCTTGTCGAAAATGTAGCGCGTCACGGCCGAAAGCCACACGAGATCAGTACCTGGGTTCGGATGCAGAAATACATCCGCGCGCCGCGCCATCTCATGCTCCCGCAGGTCTGCAACAATAAGTTTCTGTCCACGCAACTTGTGCGCACGCTTCACGCGAGTCGCCAGAACTGGATGGCTCTCCGCAGTATTGCTGCCGATGATCAGCACCAGCCCCGCTTTCTCGATGTCTGAGATCGATCCGGAGTCGCCGCCATAGCCTACGGTACGAAACAGCCCCATCGTTGCGGGTGCCTGGCAGTACCGCGAGCAGTTGTCCATATTATTGGTGCCAATGACCGCGCGGGCCAGCTTTTGCATTAAGTAGCTCTCTTCGTTAGTGCACTTCGACGAGGAGATAAATGCCAGTGAGTCCGGTCCGGTAGTCGCCTTAATTTCGGAAAAGCGGCGCGCAACGAAAGCAAGAGCTTCTTCCCACGAAGCTTCGCGGAAGACGTCTCCTTCGCGGATCAGTGGCTGCGTGAGCCGATCTGGACTGTTCACATAGTCCCATCCAAACTTTCCCTTGATGCAGGTGGACACACCATTAGCCGGACCGTTTGCAGGCTCTACTTTCAGAATGTGCCGGCCCTTGGTCCAGATATCGAAACTACAGCCGACTCCGCAGTAGGTGCAGACGGTCTTGGTGCGCTTTGTGTGCGACTCGCGCATAGTCGATTCCATCTCAGAGACCTGAAGAATCGCGCCGTACCCCATCTCCGGCTCGATCCCCTTCACCACCTCAATCAAGTCCTTCAGCGCAGACTGGGGCAGCGCGGTGAGGTACCCAGCCTCACCCAGCATCGATTTCTCCATCAGCGCGTTGCAGGGGCAGACAGTCACACAGTGGCCGCAGGATACGCAACTTGATTCGCCAATTGGAGCTCCACCGTCCCACAACACGCGAGGATGAGCGTCTTCCCAGCGGATACTTAGCGTCTCATTCACCTGCAGGTTTTGGCAGGCCTCAACGCATCGTCCACATAGAATGCATTGATCCGGATCATAGCGGTAGAAGGGGTTCGACATATCCACTTCATAAGGTTTGGGCTGATAAGGAATCCCCTGGTGCTCAACCCGCAGCAGGCTCGTCGTGTTGTGTACCGTGCAGTTGCCATTGTTGTTGTCACACACCGTGCAATAGAGCAGGTGATTACCAAGGATGCGATCAAACGCTTCGCGCTGCGCAGCCACCGCTCGTGCCGACTCAGTCACCACAGTCATGCCATCAGAGGCCATCGTGCTACAGGCCCGTACCAACCTGCCATCCACCTCCACCATGCAGGTATCGCAGGTCTCAATAGGGCCCAGTTGGTGGTGATAACAAACATGCGGAATCTCAAAACCACTGCGATGGATTACATCAATGAGTCGCTCACCCGGCTCGATCGCTTGCAACCTGCCATTAATCGTGGTTGACACTGTCCGCGCTCCTTTCGAAGCTACCTTCGGATCGTAGTCCGTTTGATGCGCAGCCGTAAAGATTGGTTAGAAACCTTGCCAGGTGGTGATGGATACGTTTTCCGCGAAAGCTGTCTCCCCGGCCGCCACCAATCTTTCGCTCAGGTCCGAGTGTGCAACGAAATGCTTACCTACAGAACAATAGAATTCGGGGCTCGAATTTACTCGAAAAGCACGCTTACACTCAGCTCCACTCACCCGCCCGCAATCAGTCAGCGCAAGCTGTCAGCCCACGGTACTCCATAAGCATGTTCGCGCGCCATCGCAGGATCATCCCAAATGCCAGCACAAAGAACAACGCTCCCGACTGCTCCACCGTAAGCAGCGTATCGAAGTAGCCACGTGCAACGATACGTATCGCCGCCAGCACCAGAATGACGCTGAAAAAAGCATTCGAGCGTTGCATCATCACCACATCCCCTTGCCGTACCAGTCGCGAGGTCCGCAACAGCGGATATGCCAGAACGATGGCTCCCATCAGAAATGCAATCGCTCCCCACATCCATGGAATGCGAAACGCTGGGACAAAGAACATTGAGAACCCGGTCGCCATGCCCAGCGGCGGAATCACAATCTTCCTGGTTGAAACGGCGGTGCGCCCTTCACGTACCCGCCATGTCAGGACGGCCATCAGGCCAACAAGCGAAGCAACGACCGAAACTCCATTGAAATGAACCATCTTCCAAATGATATCCGTTCTCGATTCATCCCTGCTGATAGAGGAGTTATAGAACATCGCAAAGCACATCGCTATCCCCTTAGCCTCATGGAAACAAAAGGGTTATCTGGCCTCTATTCCCCTCCGCGAGAGATCCTCGCTCCCATTCGCAACCCGTCCTCGGTCAGCCCTGCCAGGGCGTCGCAAAGATACATCTGAAACGTGCCCGGCCCCTTGGATCGTTCTGCGGCCAACTCCCCTGCAAATCCATACGCAGCCAGTGCCGCGGTGGCCGCATTGACTGAGTCCTGCTCCACCGCCGCGCAAGCTCCGATCACCGCCGTCGCCATGCAGCCCGTACCCGTCACCGTGCTCATCATCCGATGCCCGTTCGCAACCCGAACCGTTCGCACGCTATCGGTCACGATGTCGACTGCTCCTGTAATCACCGCAACGCAATGCTGCTCCCTCGCAAACTTCTTCGCGATAGTCACGACCTCGCCTCCTACGCTCACCGACTCGACACCACTGATCTCCGCCTCCACCCCAGCCAGCGACGCAATCTCCGCCGCATTGCCGCGTACGATCGTAATCGATAACTCCTGCAGAAGACGCCGCGCACTCCGGGTACGCAACTGCGTCGCTCCAACTCCCACCGGATCGAGCACAATCGGAATATTCCGCTGATTCGCTCGACGGCCCGCCGTCAGCATGGCCTCAACCTGCTCCGGCCAAAGCGTGCCCAAATTCAGCACCAGCGCGCTCGCTACCCCCACCATCTCTTCAACTTCCTCTTTGGCATGAGCCATCACCGGAAGCCCACCAACACACAAGGTGATGTTGGCCACGCCGTTGATGGTAACGAAATTTGTGATGTGGTGTACGAGTGGCCGCGTGGATCGCACCCTCTCGATGATCCCTGCTACATCAACGAACGCGTGGTTCAAGCTCAACTCCTTGTGACTTCTGCTCTATCAGCATAGCCATTACCTGCAAGCTTGCCATACTTGCGCCGATTTCTCCCCCGAAACATCTCCGCAATCCCGCAGACGAATCCGGCATTCGGCAAGGTAAAGCGCTGCAATCCGCAATAGCCGCAGTATCTATCGGACCTTCCAACGCACGGAGAGCATTGCCAGTTTGTCGTCCATCGTCTGCAGTGGCGCTGGCTTGGACGCTGCACGCGGTATGCCGGCCCGAGCCTTCGGCTGTTGCTTTGAAGTCGCTTCTGCTGCCGGACGTCCCATAGGAGCCATCATCGCCTTCATCGATAACGCGATGCGTTTGGTCAAAAGATCGGCGGTGAGAACCTTCACCTTCACAATCTGGCCGGCTTTGACAGCCTCATTCGGATCCTTGATGTAGCGATTGGAGAGCTCGGAGATGTGGACCAAGCCATCTTGATGAACGCCAATATCGACGAAGGCTCCAAACTTCGTTACATTCGTCACGACTCCCTCCAACACCATGCCGGGTTGCACATCCGCAAGCTCCCGAACGCCCTCGTGGAAGGCAGGTGCCACAAACTTCTCGCGAGGATCGCGGCCGGGCTTGCGCAACTCTTCGAGAATGTCGTTGAAAGTAAATGCTCCGGCCGCAAACTTCGATCGATCGACGCAGTCGAGCAGTTCTGGATTGGCAATGATCTGCTGAATAGGAGCTCCGAGTTCAGCGCCGATCTGCTCGACCAACGCGTAGCTCTCCGGGTGCACGGCAGTGGCGTCAAGCGGCTGCGAACCACCCCGTATGCGCAGAAATCCTGCTGCCTGCTCGAAGGTCTTCGTCCCCACGCCTGCTACTTTTTTCAGTTGCTCACGCGAGGTAAAGCGCCCGTTCTCGTCGCGGAACTGGACGATGTTCAGCGCCATACGTTCCGTAATGCCAGCAACGTAGCGCAGCAACGTCCAGGACGACGTGTTCAGATCAACACCAACCTTGTTCACGCAACTCTCGATCGTTGCGGCCAGGGACTGCTGTAGTTGGCGTTGGTCAACATCATGCTGGTACTGCCCAACGCCGATCGATTTGGGATCGACCTTGACCAACTCCGAGAGCGGGTCCTGCAGGCGACGTGCAATCGAGATGGCTCCACGCACCGTCAAGTCAAGATCCGGGAACTCCTGCCTCGCTACATCCGACGCCGAGTAAATGCTGGCGCCAGACTCCGACACCATCACCTTGAAGATACCGGTGAGATGTTCCTCGGCGAGAAACTCACGCACAAAGGCGTCGGTCTCTCGCGATGCAGTGCCGTTGCCAATAGCAATGGCGCGCACCTGATGCTGGCGCACAAGATGGGCCAGTGTCTGCCTGGCCTTCGCGGTCTGCCCGGTGTGGGGGTAGATGACGTCGTGCGCCAGGAACTTTCCCGTCTCGTCCACCACCGCGATCTTGCATCCAGTGCGCAGCCCCGGGTCAATGCCGAGAACCCCGATCGGACCCGCCGGCGGTGCCAGCAACAAATTATTGAGGTTGTCCCGAAACACCTGGATCGCATCAAGGTCGGACCGTTTCTTCAACTCCAGCCGCAACTCGCTCTGGATACTCGATGACAGCAGGCGACTCCACGAATCCTCTATCGCCAGATCGAGCTGCGCAGTCCAATCGCCCTCAGGCCCGAGAATATGGCGACGCATGATCCCCGTGGCACGCAGCGGATCAACTTCAATCATAAAGTAGAGGACAGATTCCGCCTCGCCGCGTCGAATCGCGAGCATGCGGTGCGACGGTATTGTCTTCACTGCCTCACGATAGTCGTAATACATCTTGAACTTTTCCTGCACGTCGACAGCGTCCGCAACCTTACGGCTCGCAATGACGCCCTCATCGTGCAGCATCTGACGCAAAGCCTTACGAACCTCTGCCGTATCGGCGATGCGTTCGGCAACAATATGCCTTGCCCCCTCCAGAGCATCTCCGATGCTCGCCACCTGCCTGCTCTCATCGACAAACGTGGCCGCAAACTCCAGAAGCGTCTGCGCAGCGATCTGCTGTGACCAGATATATTCCGCGAGAGGCTCAAGTCCACGGTCGCGCGCAATCGTCGCCTTGGTGCGTCGCTTGGGGCGGTAGGGAAGATATAGGTCTTCGAGTTCGCCTTTATCCAGCGTCGATTCGATCTTCTGCCGGAGCTCGTCCGTCAGCTTTTCCTGCTCCGCGATGGAGGCAAGAATACTCTCGCGTCGACTGAGAAGATCGCGATAATATTCCAGCTTCTCCTCTACATCTCGGATCTTTACCTCATCAAGCGCTCCTGTCGCCTCTTTGCGGTAGCGCGCGATAAAAGGTACAGTTCCGCCTTCGTCGAGGAGCGTAATCGTAGCCACTAGAGAGCTCAAAGAAACGTTCAGCAGTTGGGCAATGTGCAGAAGAATTTGCGGGGAGAGGGGCCTGGAGTCATTCATGTTCTAGACCATCGTAGTCGCTGCACAGGAGGAAAACTGAGCAGCTAGTCTCCCTGTTTAGTCTCTCGAATAAAAGACCTACCTGTTAGAGATGACCCGACGTCGCACGCTTTCGCATAGCGCGGATGCACCAGCGCCGAACACGAAACCACCTCCCCATCTCATCCAGAAACGCTCACGACAGCCGTTCCGCCCGTACCTCTCGAACCCACACTGCACCGCAAAACTCAGATGCCTCATCGATCTTCACCCCATCCTCTATGAGAGTCAGCCATCAGGGTCGGGCCGCGGAACTTGTGCTGAACCTCCCTGACACTGTCGTCATTTTCCGAGGCCAATATAGATTGAATAAGAGGACCGAGTCATGAAGCGACGCCAGATGATGATTGCATCCGCCCAGCTCGGCTTGGCCTCGGCATTGCGCTGGACGCTGCCTGCTGCATTTGCAGGGATCGCACCTGAGGCGCTGAGCGAATCTTCTGCATCCACCGTTCCGCTTGCGCTTCCCTCGGCTGATCAGATAGCGTGGCAAAACCTCGAAGTGGGTATGTTCGTCCACTTCGCGCCAAACACCTGGCAAGACACTGAAAGCGATAACCTCACAACTCCGCTCTCCGCGATCGACCCCAGGGATTTGGATACCGACCAATGGGCGCAGACCGCGATCAGCCTAGGCGCAAAATACATCGTGTTCGTGGCCAAGCATCAGGGCGGATTCTGCATGTGGCAGACTCCAACCACTGACTACGGCATTCGCAACACCCCATGGCAAGGAGGTCATGGCGATGTTCTCGCAGACATCGCTGCTTCATGCCGCAAATATGGGCTGAAGCTGGGAGTCTACGTCTGTCCGCGCGACGATCATTTCGGCGCGAAGACGGGTGGCATCTGTAAGACGCCCGAACTGCAGGCTCGCTACGACGCAATCTATCGTCAGCAACTCACCGAGGTCTTCTCCCGCTATGGTAAGTTGGTAGAAATCTGGTTCGACGGATCGACGGTCACGCCCGTTCGCGATCTTCTGGAAAAATATCAGCCTCATGCTATGGTCTTTCAGGACACCGCGGCGACCATTCGTTGGGTGGGCAACGAGGATGGCTTTGCTCCGAATCCCTGCTGGAATAGCATCGATCGCGCCGAGGCGCAGACCGGCACAGCCACCTCGTTGAACAGCAATCCCGATGGAGATTTCTGGATGCCAAACGAGGCCGATGTTTCCATACGTCGCCCCGACTGGTTCTGGAGCACAAAGAACGAGAGCAAGGTATTGACCCCCAGCCAATTACTCTCCGTGTACTATCGCTCTGTCGGAAGAGGCACTCAGTTACTCCTTAATATTCCCGCCAACCGCGACGGTCTGCTCTCAGATCCCGACTGCGCCTCGGCTAAGGCATTCGGTCTGGAAATTAAGAGACGTTTTGGAAGACCTTTGGCCGCAACCGCAGGCCATGGAACTCAGGTGACACTGACTCTGGACGCTCCCGTCCTGGTGGATACCATCATCGTGCAGGAAGACATTGCCAAGGGTGAGCGTGTACGCCAGTATCGCATCGAAGGCCGCGTCCACAATGGCTGGCAGGTGCTTGGCGACGGCACCTCCATCGGTCATAAGCGCATCCAGCCTGTCGGCCCGGTCACAGTGGATGCCCTACGCATCGTGACGATCAGAAGCGTGGGGACACCGGTCTTCCGAACTGTGGCCCTCTTCCGCACCGGCGTGCCGCCGCCGAGTGACTGGAACGCCGCCCCGAAAGTCTGGGCAATGAACCTCGTCGGTCGTTGGAGTAACCACATCTTCTCCCTTGACTTGACTTCAAAAATCGACAGCGCAAGGCAGTATCGCCTTCGATTTGTCCCCACTAACGGCACCGTCACCTACCTCAAGGACGTCGTGCTCAAGCTGCACGATGTTGTGGAGCCTAACTTCACCACATCGGTTAAAGGTAAATCGGACGAACTGATTCTCAACATTACTGGCGTGGCGGAAACCGTACAAGTGAGCGGACAGGTTGGCGGAGCCGCCAACGGTGAGATCCTGCTGCAAAAGCTTTGATATATGCCTTCAGCGTCGGAGCGCATTGCTTTGATTAGCGAAATCAAGTAGGATCATTGATCCAGCAGGGAAGCAATGCGCTTAGGCGGCATAGGCAATATCTTTCTGAAGAAGTAATTTTTGCACTCGCTCGGGCTGCATCTGGATGCGGCGCAGGGGCTTGGCGCGGCGGTCGGCCAGCCGTGCCAGGCACATACCGTTGCCCCAGGCCGACCCTGTGGCGTGGCCAGCGCGACCGGCCTCCAGCAGTTGCACCCCAGCAGCAACTTCATCTGAATCAGCGCCCGATCCGTCATCGATAAATGCTCGCAGCTCCTTTACATGCCACAACTTACATGCCACAACTCCTCCGCAAATAGAGTTTGTTACGCTTGGTGTTTAAGTCTAACTAGTTTTTCTTGGATGACATTGGACATACAAGGGCATAAAGCCAGTATTTTCTATACTTCGTGTCCATCTGCGGATATCTTCGGATCTTCTAAAAAAGAAGATGGCGGAGAGTGGGGGATTCGAACCCCCGGTAGAACTTTCGTCCTACAACGGTTTAGCAAACCGCCGCCTTCAGCCACTCGGCCAACTCTCCTGCGGGGTAGACCCTGATTATAGCCTGTGACACCGCGCCGTGCGAACCTGCAACTCACCACCTGCACAGATTTAGCGATACATTGCAAAGAGCATCGTCCGCATCCCTTTCCAGGAGCCCCTCGCCATAGACGTCGCCACGATCCCGGCCACCACTCGCCGCACACGCCGCAGCCTGCCTGCGCGAAGCAGAATGCGTCTGCTGCCGCTGCTCGGAGCCACCTATTTCATGGTTGCCGGCGGCCCATACGGCTTGGAAGACATCATCGGCAAGGCCGGCTACTGGCGAGCCCTGCTCATGCTGGCCATCATTCCCCTCATCTGGAGTCTACCCACCTCCATGATGGTCGGCGAACTAGCCAGCTCCATTCCCGCCGAAGGTGGCTTCTACGTCTGGGTTCGTCGCGCCATGGGCCCCTTCTGGGGCTTTCAGGAGGCATGGCTCTCACTCGCCGCCAGCGTCTTTGACATGGCCATCTACCCCACCATCTTCGTCCTCTATCTCAGCCGCTTAGCACCTGCATGGACGTTGGGCTACCGCGGAACACTCTGGGCGCTCGCCGTCGTCCTCGGCTGCGCACTCTGGAATCTCACCGGCGCCAAGGCCGTCGGCCAGTCTTCCGTCGCTCTCTTCTGCGTACTTCTGGCGCCCTTCGTCGTGCTCATCGCCGCAGGCCTCTGGGCCTGGCATGGTCACGGCTCAGGCGCACTGTTCCACTCCGTCGGAGCCCCCGATCTCGCTGGCGCCATCTCCGTCACCATGTGGAACTACATGGGCTGGGACAACGCCAGCACTGTCGCGCAGGAGGTCGAAGACCCTCAGCACAACTATCCCCGCGCCATGCTTGGCGCAACCGCACTCGTTGCCTTCACCTACATTCTTCCACTCGCCGCCGTAGCCCTCGCCGGCCTCGCCCCCGGCCAGTTCTCCACCGGCGCATGGACCAACGCCGCCCGCACCCTCGCCGGTCCCGTCCTCGCTCTCGCGGTTGTCGCCGGGGGCATGATCAACGGCGTCGGCATGTTCAACCCTCTCATGATGAGCGTCACCCGCGTTCCCTTCGCCATGGCCGAAGACGGTCAGGCTCCGCAGGTGCTCTTGCGCCGCAACAAGCTTGGCGTACCCTGGGTCAGCGTGATCGCATGCGCCGTCATCTGGGCGCTGGCCCTGCGCTTCACCTTCGAGCGGCTCATCTCCATCGACCTCGTCCTGTACGGCGCAGCGCTGCTACTGGAGTTCATCGCGCTCGTCGTCCTGCGCCGCCGCGAACCCAATCTCGTCCGTCCCTTCCGCGTTCCCGGCGGAACCGCCGGCACCATCGCCGCAGGCGTCGGTCCAACCCTCCTGATCGCCTTTGCTCTCTGGGCAGCCCGCGACGAGCACGTCCTCGGCCTCAACGCACTGCTCTTCTCCGCAGCGGTCGCCGTATCCGGAGCCCTGGCCTACGCCGCAGCCGGGTTCCTCCGCAAGCGCCGCTGCCCCTGATCAAAAGCGTGGCCCGCAAGCGCAGCTTCCGCTGCAACCCACGAGCCACCGCTATCACGCAGAGGATGCAAACCTAACTCTTGCTCTTCTTCCGATCCTCAAACGCAGCCTGCGCCTTGGTGATAATCTCTCTCGCCGCCGCCGCATCCTTCCACCCGCGCACCTCCACCCGCTTCCCTTCAAGGTCTTTGTAGATCGAGAAGAAGTGCTTGATCTCCTTCAAAATATGCGGATATACCTCGGAGTATTCGCTGACGTTCTTATACCGCGGATTACTCTCGCCCACCGCCAGAATCTTCTCATCCGGCTGCCCCTGGTCGATCATATCCAGCACGCCGATCGGACGCACCTCCAGCACGCAGCCCGTGAAGCTCGGCGTATCCACCAGTACCAGCACATCCAGCGGATCACCATCCTCAGCCAGTGTGCCGGGGATAAACCCATAGTCTCCCGGATAGTGAACCGGAGAAAACAAATTGCGGTCCAGCCGAAAGACGTGCAGCTTCTTGTCGTACTCATATTTGTTGATGCCGTCCAGCGGAATCTCAATCACGGCATTGACCAGCTCGGGGGCGTTCTCGCCCACCGGAAGCTCAAGATAATTCACCATAGCGTTAAACGTCTCTTCTTCTCTCGGCGATTTCAAACCACGCACAACTCGGTCGTGCCTGCTGCTACTCCAGCAACGGCACCCTCCAGACAATTCACATCCGCGCGCGAGGTTCTACAAATAGTCTACCGTTACCCGCCCACCATCGCACCCCATCACAGCGCCAGAGGTCCTCAAGATGCTAGGCTGAAAGGCGGGAGTCCGATCCACTTTGACCGAATCTACCGCATCATCTGCAACCCTCGCTCTGCATCCAGAGGGCACCAGCCGCTTCGTGCGTGCCTGCCTCCGCCAGCCCGTTGACCGCACCCCCGTATGGTTCCTGCGTCAGGCCGGCCGTTACATGCCCGAGTACATGGCCGTGCGTAAGCACCACACCCTGCTCGACATCTGCCGCACCCCCGACATCGCCGCCGAAGTCACCATCACCGCCGCCGAGCGCCTCGGTGTCGACGCCGCCATCATCTTCGCCGACCTCCTCCTTCCTCTCACACCCATGGGCCTCGACTTCGAGTTCGTCGCCGGTGAAGGCCCGCAGGTCCATACCCCCATCCGTTCGCTCCAGCACATCCAGGCCCTCCGCACCGATCGCGTCGACGACCTCAGCTACGTCGCCAGGGCCATCGAAAAAGTAGCTGCCCACTTTGCCATGCCCCGCCCTGACGGCGACCGCCTCGGCATCATCGGCTTCTGCGGCGCTCCCTTCACCCTCGCCAGCTACATGATCGAAGGCGGCAGCTCGCGCAACTACGTCGACACCAAGAAGATGATGTACGCCAACGATGGTGCATGGCCGCTGCTCATGGAAAAGCTCAACACCGTCCTCGTCGCCTACGCCCGGCAGCAGGTCGAAGCCGGTGCTGACTGCATCCAGATCTTCGACTCATGGATCGGCGCGCTCTCCGTCACTGACTATCGTCAGTATTGCCTCGCCCCCTCCACCGACCTTGTCCAACGCATCAAGGCCCTCGGCGTCCCCGTCATCTACTTCGGTGTCGACACCGCCTCCATGCTCTCCTCCATGGCCGAGACCACCGCCGATGTCATCGGCCTCGACTGGCGCACCCCCCTCGACGAAGGCTGGCGCTCCATCGGTCCCGGCTCTGCCGTCCAGGGCAACCTCGACCCCATCACCCTCTTTGCCCCCCTCGACGTCCTCGAGTCCCGCGTTCGAGAAGTCCTCACGCTAGCCGACGGACGTCCCGGCCACATCTTCAACCTCGGCCACGGCATCGTGCCCGGTACGCCTGTCGACAGCGTCATTCAGGTCGTCGAGTGGGTCAGGCAGTTCAGCATTGCGAAGCACGCGCCCGCCCACGCCACCACCAGATAATCGGGGAGAACATGAGTCAGCAACCCGCAATTCTTTTGCTCGCCCACGGAACACCGGACACCCTCGGCCAGATGCCGGAGTATCTCCAGAAGGTCACCGGCGGCCGCCCCATGCCTCAGGACGTCGTTCAGGAGTTACAGCACCGCTATGCCCAGATCGGCCTCCGCGAGGAGCCTCTGCCAGAAGGTCCCCCGCTCACCCGCTGGACCCTCACGCAGGGCCGCCTGCTCAGCGAGTTTCTCGGCCGCCCCGTCTACGTAGCCATGCGCAACTGGCACCCGTACATCGCCAACGTCGTCGCCCGCATGAAGGCTGACGGTGTCCAGCACGCGCGTGTCCTCTGCCTCGCTCCACAGAACTCCCGCACCTCCACTGGCCTCTATCGCCGTGCCCTCATGGACGCCGTCGGCAACAGCTTCGCCGTCGACTTCATCGCCGGCTGGGCCGACGAGCCTCTCCTCGCTCAGGCCTTCGCCGAGCGCATGTGGCCCACCTGGGCCGAAGCCTGCGCCGTCACCAGCGCTGCCGCGGGCAAACCCGTTCGCGTCCCCATCCTCTTCACCGCCCACGCCGTTCCTTGCCGCACCATCATGGCCACCACGCCCCCTGCAACCCCACTCGACGCCCGCCCCAGCGCTCCCATCCCCGTTGACGGCATGCAGCACTACGGCAGTTCCCAGAACCCCGACCCCTACCCCGTCGAGTGCAAGCAGACCGCCCTCGCCATCGCCGCCGCTCTCCGCCCCGTCGGCCTCACCGACGCCGACTGGTTCTTCGCCTTCCAGTCCCAGGGCGTCGCCGGAGCTCCCTGGATTGGCCCCACCGTCCCCGACACCCTCAAAGCTCTCGCCGACTCCGGCCACAAAGCCGTCGTCCTCCAGCCCGTCGGCTTCCTCTGCGACCACGTCGAGATCCTCTACGACATTGACATCGACTTCAAGCAGCAAGCCGAAGCCCTTGGCATGAAGCTCTCCCGCGCCGAAAGCCTCAACGACTCGCCCACCCTCATTCGGGCCATCGACAGCGCCCTGCATCGCCCCTCCACACGTCTCGACCTCAACGCCGCACCCGAGCCCGCGCACACCCGCCCCACCTGATCCACTCACCCGCCAACCGAATAAAAACTTAACGTCGCATCTCCCTGCTCCAGCACGCGCGTCCTCTCCAGCACCGAATACCTCGCTTGCAGCGGTTTCTTGCGCGCATGCTCCGCCACCACCACCGCCCCATCCGCCAGCAACACCGCATGATGCCGCGCCAGAAACTTCAGCGTCTCTTCATATGCCTCTGCGTCCTCGTACGGCGGATCGAGAAACACAATCTCCGCCGCGCGTTCCTTCGTCAGCAGCGACTCCAGCAGCTTCTCCACCCCTCGATCCTCCAGCGCAAATCCGCCCGCAATCTTCAACGCCGAAAGGTTCGCACGGATCGCCGCCACTGCCGCCCTCGCACTCTCCGCGAACCACACAAACTCCGCGCCCCGGCTGATCGCCTCAATCCCGACCGCCCCCGAACCCGCATACAAATCCACTAGCCGCGAGCCTTCCACGCGTGGCCCCAGCACATTGAACAACGTCTCCCGCAACCGATCACTCGTCGGACGTGTAGCCACTCCGCGCGGCGCCTGCAGCAGTCTTGACCGATACTCTCCCGCAATCACTCTCATCCGCCTTGTTCTCCCCTACGCTCTACACTCTATCCTCTACGCTCTGCCTGCTCACGCCTACAATAGACGTATGCTCCGTTCGTCCATCTCCATCGGCAGATTCATGAATGTCGACCTTCGTGTTCATATCTCCTTTCTGCTGCTGCTCCTCATCTCTCTGGGCTTCTCGCTGGTACAGACCGGCGAGGCCACGCGCGGCGTTGCGCTCTGGCTCGCAATGTGTTCCGCCGTCCTGGTACGCGAAGTCGCACGCTCCATCGCCGCCACCTACGTCGGCCTTCGTCTGCGGGCCCTCTTCCTTCTGCCCGTCGGCGGCCTTATGGCCTTCTCCACCTCCACCCATGACGGCAACTCTCCCGAAGCCAACACCCGCCTCCTCATGCTCACCGGCCCCATCGCCAACTTCGGCTTCGGCCTCCTACTGCTCGGCCTCAGCTACGGCCTCGAGCCCCGCGTCTCGCTCCTTGCGCAACCCTGGATCTCCACCACCCACATCCTCCGCAGCCTTATCTGGATGCAGATCATCCTCGGCATGGTCAGCCTTCTACCCATGCCCGTCGTGCCCGCCACCGTCACCCGTTCCAACGTTGACACCACCCCCGTCAAATCCGGCGTCGCCAGCCTCCTGCCCTTCCCCTCCTTCGGCCTCGGCACCGGCCTGGCCCTTGCCATGATCGTCGCCGGCTTCGTCCTCATGAATCTCTGGCTCGTCATCCTCGGCGGCTTCATGATGCTCGGCGCACAACTCTCCAGCGCCCACACCGTCTCCACCTCAGACGCCGAAACCATCCTCGTCCGCGAGGTCATGCTCACCGAGTACACCCTCCTCTCCACCTCCGACACCCTCCAGGGCGCGCTAGACCGTTCCATTCACAGCGCTCAGGACGTCTTCCCCGTCGTCCGCGGCGACCGCCTCGTCGGCTCCATCGCCCGCCAGACCATTGCCGAGCGCCTCGTCACTGACGGCGACAGCTACCTCCAGGGCATCATGACCCGCAGACTCCAGCTCGCGAGCCCCAGCGACAAGCTCGTCGAAGCCCTCCGCCGCGCCGCCCTCCTCGGCGCCAGCGAGTTCATCCCCGTCGTCGAAGACGGTGCCATGATCGGCATTCTGACCCCGCAGAGCCTCTCCCGCGCCGTCCAGCAGATCAAGCTCATGCGCCCTGCCACCGCCAAACTCCGCGAGAGCCTCTGATGGACGACAACTCCCATCCCCGCATTGCTTTGACCCGAGCATCCTCAAATCCGCCCGCAGCCTCTGCTTTCAGCGCGACCAGCTTCAGCCCGTCCGTTCCAGACCACCCGGAACAAGGGACTTCAGCACCTGAGGGACTCTCCACCCACGACAAACCCCTCGCCCCCGGCCTCTATCTTGTCGCCACGCCCATCGGCAACCTCGAAGACATCACCCTCCGCGCCCTCCGCGTACTTCGCTCGGTCGACCGCATCGCCTGCGAGGACACCCGCCAAACCGCCAAGCTCTTAGGCCACTTCGGCATCCGCACGCCCACCATCAGCTACCACACCCACAACGAAAACGCCCGCGCCAGCGAACTCATCGAAGCCCTCAAATCCGGCGGCCACATCGCCATCGTCTCCGACGCAGGCATGCCCGGCATCGCCGACCCCGGTGCCACCATCGCCGCCCAAGCCGTTGCCGCCGGCATCCCCGTCTACCCCATCCCCGGCGCCAACGCCGCCCTCAGCGCCCTCATCGCCAGCGGCTTCTCTGCCGATCGCTTTACCTTCCACGGCTTCCTCCCCTCTAAAGAGGGCCAGCGCCGCACCTCCCTCGAGTTCCTCCGCAGCCATCTCACCGAGCCAGCCACCCACATCTTCTACGAAACCCCACACCGCATCCTCGATGCCCTGGCCGACATAACCGCCATCTTCGGCCCCAGCCAGCGCATTACTCTCGCCCGCGAGCTCACCAAGCTCCACGAAGAGTTCCTCCGCGGCACCGCCGCCGACGTCCTCGCCAGCCTCCGCGCCCGGCCCTCCATCCGCGGCGAAATGGTTCTCCTCATCGACGGAACTCCCTCCCCCGTCGCATCCACCAGTGCGTCCACGCACCCCACTCTGGCCGACGAAGTCGCCAGCCTCATGCGCTCTGAATCCCTCTCTGAAAAAGACGCCCTCAAGCGCGTCGCCCGATCCCGCAACATCAGCAAGAGCGAAGCTTACCGCGAGTGGCAGCGTTCGGCACTCCGCAAGGGCTAGCCCCTATCGTCCCTTCACCCGATCGTAGTCATACCGGTCGCTGGTCGTCCCCAGTGCCTCGTTGTACAACTCCATCGCTCCCGCCGCCTCTTTCAACTGCTCATTGAATCCATGAATCGCGTGCAGGTGATCCGCCGTAGCCGGAATCTCCAGTCTGCTGGTCTTCAGAAACTTCTGATATCCGCGATCGACAATCCGCGCAATCTCTCCACCCAGCACCCAGCCGCCCTTGGTCAGTAATCGCACCGGCGCATCCCTCTCAGAGCTCGGAGCCATCTCTGCCGCGCACCCATTCTTGCTCACCCGGTACGCTCCTGCGGCCCGGTTTGCACCCTCCGCCGCCGGAGAAACATCAAACTTCTCACCACCCAGCGTGGCCAGAACCTCATCAAACGTAGGAGCTTTCTTCGTCTTTGCCATAGTCGGTCTCAAACTCTCCCTGCCCAGTCGTCTCTACGCCCGGCGGACATCGCGCACCGCCGCTCTCTGCCAGACAGCCCGGCGAACCTCTACTCACTCTCGCACATCCGCCGCCCATCGTTCAACGCAGCCTCACACCACAACGCAACCGCCCCACGCGTTACACTCAAGCTTCATCCCCGGCCTTCGGCACAAACCATGACGACTTCTCCCTCCAGCCTTCTCGGTATCAGCCTCCTCGACCGCATCGGCAACACACCTCTGCTCCGTCTCGACCGCCTCACCACGCACCTCCCCGGCATCCAGCTCCTCGGCAAAGTCGAGTGGGTCAACCCCGGCGGCAGCATCAAGGACCGCGCAGCCTCCAGCATCGTCCAGGCCGCCATCCGCCAAGGCCAGCTCGCCCCCGGCAACCCTGCCGGCAGAACGCTCCTCGACGCTACCAGCGGCAACACCGGCATCGCCTACGCTATGCTTGGCTCGGCCATAGGCTTCCCCGTCACCCTCTGCATGCCCTCCAACGTCAGCCCCGAGCGCAAAAACATCCTCGCCGCCTACGGTGCCCACATCGTTTGGACCGACCCCGCCGACGGCTCCGACGGTGCCATCCGCAAAGCCCGCGAACTCGCCGCCAACCAGCCTGAAAAGTTCTTCTACGCCGACCAGTACGGCAACGAGAACAACTGGCTCGCCCACTACCGCGGCACCGCCAACGAGATCTGGCAGCAAACCGAAGGCCGCGTCACCCACTTCATCGCGGGCCTCGGCACCAGCGGCACCTTCATGGGCACCACCCGACGCCTGCACGAGCTCAACCCCGCCATCCAGTGCATCTCCATGCAGCCCGACTCTCCCTTCAACGGCTTTGAAGGCCTCAAGCACATGGCCACCGCCATCGTCCCGCCCATCTACGACCCCACCCTCGCCGACCGCAACATCGACATGCCCACCGAGCGCGCCTATCTCATGGCCAAACGCCTCGGCCGCATGCAGGGCCTGCTCGTCGGCGTCTCCGCCGCAGGTGCCGTCGCCGCCTCACTCGACATTGCAGAAGAAGAGTCCCGTGCCGGACGCGAGTCTGTCATCGTCACCATCCTCTGCGACTCCGCCGACAAATACCTCAGCGAACGTTTCTGGACCGAACCCACCGCAGGCGAGTAACTCCTGCCAAACTGACAACCGACAGCCATGCAGTATCAAGCTGGAACCAGGAAAATTGGACCCAACCTCTATGCCCCTCATCATCCCCCAGCCCCTCTATAACCAACTCCGAGCTCACGGCGAAGAGACCTACCCCCACGAGTGCTGCGGCATCCTGCTCGGCAACTCCGACGCCGACCACCTCACTGTCTGCCAGCTTATTCGTGCCGGCAACACCCGCACCGACAGCGCCCACAACCGCTACAACATTGCCCCCCAGGAACTCATCGCGGCCCAGCGCGAAGCCCGCAAGCACAACCTCGACATCGTAGGCTTCTACCACTCTCACCCCGACCACCCCGCCCAGTGGTCCCCCACCGACTTCGCCGAAGCCCACTGGTTCGGCTGCGCCTACGTCATCACCTCCGTCGATGGCGACAAAACCACCGGCCACGCCCAGCTCACCAACAGCTTCCTCCTCACCGGCGCCACCGAGGAAGACAAGGCATTCATCCCCCAGCGCATCGAATTCGATTCACCTGCATCCAAATAAGCAGGTACATGTTCAATAAGATTGCCATCGCCTACGACGAATCCCCCGCTGCCGAGCACGCTCTGGCAAAGGCCATCTCGCTCGCCGCCGCACTCGGCTCCACGCTCCGCATCATCACCATCGTTGAACCCCTCCCCGCCTACGTCAACATCGCCCTCGCGCTCGACGGCAACCTCCCCCAGCAGCTTCTCAACGAGCGCCGCCAGCGCCTCTCCCAGACCCACAAGCTTGCCCTCATCCATGCCGCCGAGGCCGGCGTGAGCGCCGACGCCATCCTCGTCGATGGCCGCGAGGTCGAAGGCATCCTTGCCGAGATCACCGCATACGGTGCCGATCTTCTGGTTATCGGCCTCAGCCAGCATCACGGCTTTGGTGAGATGAGCAGTACCATCCACCGCATCTCCCTCAACGCACCCTGTCCGGTCCTCGGCGTCCATTAATTTCACGCACCTCGCATAGAATAGAGGTTGTACAACCCTCACCAGGCGCGTCCATTACGCCATCAGGAATCATCCACCTGCCGCCTGTCGCTTTACGCCAGAATACTTTCAGGAGACACTCCCGAGACCCCATGAACATCCACATCCCCACCCCGCTACGCACCTACACCGACAAGCAGGAGACCGTCTCCGTCGATGGAGCCACCGTAGCCGAAGGCCTCGCCGCTCTCACCGCGGCCTTCCCCGCCATGCAGCAGCACCTCTTCACCGCCGAGGGCAAGCTGCGCTCCTTCGTCAACGTCTACCTCAACGACGACGACGTCCGTTATCTCCCCGCGAAGGAAGACTCCCTCGTAGCCTCCACCGACGAACTCACCATCATCCCCAGCATCGCCGGCGGCTGCACGCTCACCGGTTGTTGTCGCTAATCCCGCATATCTGCCTCGCTGAGCGAAGCTTCGCTGCTTGCACGCGCATCTGCCGCAGACTCCCCTAGCAGCTTCCCCCGCTCCCGCAGATCCCGTCCTCAGGCCGGCGCTTGACACCCTTGCTATAATCACGACAGAGCAGGTGTAGCCCGGCCAACCCGCCGGGCCTTCGCGTTTAAGCGCGGCAACGGACTGCCATAAGTCCACCCTTAACTGCATTCCTGCGAAGTCTTTACGTCAAAAAGTACCAGCCCCCCCGGGCAGCTAAATTGGAAGGACACATGATCGCCACTGCCACCGAAACCGCCGCCCTCCCCAAGCTCACCAATGAGGAGATCGCCCGTTACTCCCGTCACCTCATCCTGCCCGAAGTCGGCATGGAAGGCCAACAGAAGCTCAAGGCCGCCAAGGTCCTCTGCGTCGGCACCGGCGGCCTCGGCGCGCCGTTGGCCATGTACCTCGCCGCCGCCGGCGTCGGCACCCTCGGCCTGGTCGACTTCGACGTCGTCGACGAATCCAACCTCCAGCGCCAGATCATCCACTCCCAGTCCACCGTCGGCAAGCTCAAAGTCGACTCCGCCGAGACCATGCTCAACGGCCTCAACAGGAACATCAAAGTCGTCAAGCACAACACCATGCTCACCAGCGCCAACGCGCTCGACATCTTCAAGGACTACGACGTCATCGCCGACGGCACCGACAACTTCCAAACCCGATACCTGGTCAACGACGCCTGCGTCCTCACCGGCAAGCCCAACGCCTACGGCAGCATCTTCCGATTCGAAGGCCAGGCTAGCGTCTTCGCCACCGAAGCCGGCCCCTGCTACCGTTGCCTCTACCCCGAACCACCCCCGCCGGGCCTGGTTCCCTCCTGCGCCGAAGGCGGCGTCCTCGGCATCCTCCCCGGCCTGGTCGGCATCATCCAGGCCACCGAAGTCATCAAGCTCATCCTGGGCATCGGCGAACCCCTCATCGGCCGCCTGCTCCTGGTCGACTCGCTCGGCATGAGCTTCCGCACCATGAAGCTGCGCAAGAATCCCGACTGCCCCATGTGCGGCACCCGCGAGATCAAGGAACTCATCGACTACGACCAGTTCTGCGGCATCCCCAAGCCCACCGAACTCGGCCCGCTCGAAGTCAGTTCTCACGGCAAAACCGCCGACCTCCCCATCGTCGACGGCATCCCCCAGATGACCGTCGAGCAACTCAAAGCCCGCATCGACGCCGGCACCGCGCCCTTCATCCTCGACGTTCGCGAGGCCCACGAGTACCAGATCGTCGACATCGGCGCACCGCTGATCCCCGTCGGTGATCTCCCCAACCAGCTTCACCGCCTCACCTTCCCGAAGACCACCGAGATCGTCATCCATTGCAAATCCGGTGCCCGTTCCCAGCGCGCGGCTCTCTTTCTCAAACAACAGGGTTTCACCAACGTCAGCAACCTGGCTGGTGGCATCCTCGCCTGGGCCGACCGCATCGACAAATCCCTGCCCAAGTACTAACTCCGCACCAGAAAAATACAGCGGCCCTCCTCTCGAGGGCCGCTGTATCTTCTTTTGCCTTTCTGGATGTCTTCCTGCAGCGATCTGCTGTCGCACCTAATCCGTCGCAGGATCGTTCGCCACAACGATCTCCAAACACAGCGGCGGCTCCACCATAAACGCCATCTCGGCCATCTCGGCAACAGCCTTCTCCAGCGTTGCGCTGCTACACGGCTCGGTCGTCACAACAAACGGCAACCGCCGCTCAGGATGCCCGCGATGCTGCAGCAGCGAGTCGATGTTAACCCCATACTTCGCCAGCGCCCCGGCAATGGCCGCCACAATCCCCGGCCTGTCCCCGACGACGAACCGCAGATAGTGCGGCGCCACCACATCGCCCACCACCTTCATCTTCTTCGCTGGCAGCCGCACCTGTACGCTCCTCTCGGCGATCGCCCGCACATCGCTCATCACCGCAACTGCCGTCGGATAGCCGCCCGCGCCGTGCCCGCTGAACACCACATCGCCGCCAAACCGTCCGCTGGTCACGACCATATTCTGTGTCCCGTGCGACCATGCAATCGGCGAGGTCGTCGGCACCAGCATCGGCCCCACGCTGGCACTCACCACTCCATCCATCACCGCTGCCCGCGACACCTGCCGCACCGTGCACCCCAACTCTTTGGCATACGCAAAATCGATGGCCGAGATCGCAGCAATCGTCTGTGTCGGTACCTGCTCCGGGTCAATCTCCGCATGCAGCGCCAACCGCGCGAGCACGCACAACTTGGCCCGCGCATCCCACCCATCCACATCGGCCGAAGGATCAGCCTCCGCATAGCCTTTGCGCTGCGCCTCGGCCAGCACCGCCCCGTACTCCGCACCGCTCTCCATCGAACTCAGGATGAAGTTGCACGTCCCATTCACAATCCCGATGATCCGCGTAATCCGCTCGCCGCTCAGCCCCTGCGCAATCCCCGGGATCACCGGCACGCCGCCCGCCACCGCCGCGCCATACAGCAACTGCACGCCCTTCTCTGCAGCCAGCTCGAACAACTCCGCCCCGCGATACGCAATCAACTGCTTATTCGCGGTCACCACATGCTTACCCGCGCTCAACGCCGCACGCAGCCAACTCTCCGCCGGGTCGAGCCCGCCCATCAACTCGACCACTACGTCCACATCTTTCGACTCCAGCACGTCCTCCACGCGCTCGGTCCACACCGCATCGCTGGCCACAAACTTCGCCTGCACATGCGCTCGCTTCCGCTCCACGCCACGATTGAACACATGTGTAATCCGCACGTCCGCATTCCCAGAGGCCGCCAGCACCTCCGCAAACGCACCTCCGACCGTCCCAAATCCCAGCAACCCAACGCGCAACAGATTTCTCCTTCGTTCGTCCGTCTTCAAATCCATCGACCTGCCTGTCTCTAGTACACCACCTTTGCGGTCGCATCGCGCCACGCCGCAAAGCTCGTCCAGGCCTCATCCGGAAGCATCTGCACAATCGGAATCGTCCGATCGCTCATCGATTTCTTCATCTCCTCATACAGAAACGCATCGTCGAACCCCACCTTGGCCGCATCATCCGCCGAGTTCCCATAGTAGATCGCCCCGCAGCGCGCCCAGTAGATCGCCGCAAGGCACATCGGGCAAGGCTCACAACTCGTGTACACCTCGCAGCCCTCAAGTTGAAACGTCCCCAGCAACTGGCACGCCCTGCGAATCGCCGTTACCTCTGCATGCGCCGTTGGATCATTTGACGCGGTCACCAGATTCACACCCGTCGCAATCACCTTCCCATCTTTCACCACCACCGCGCCAAACGGACCACCACGTCCGCTGGCGACGTTCTCCGTCGCCAGCGCAATCGCCTCCTGCATGAACGCCGGACTTCCCTCCATTGCGCCTCCGTCAAGATCAGTGTCCAGAGCACAAGAGTCTTCTGCACCTTCTGCTCTCTACCCAAACTTCTCCCGATTCCCTATCTTCCAATGTCTGTTTTTGCTCTAATCAGCAATATGGTACATGCTCTCCGCTCCCGTCGCGTCATCACGCCCCACGGCGAACTGGACGCAGCAGTCCTCATCGACGCCGAGCACATCGCCGCCATCAAGCCTCCATCCGAACTCTCCGCCAGCATTCCCATCGAAGACCTCGGCTCACTCGCCCTCCTCCCCGGACTCATCGACGCCCACACCCACATCAACGAGCCCGGCCGCACCGACTGGGAAGGCTTCGCCACCGCCACCCGCGCCGCAGCCGCCGGCGGTTTCACCACCCTCATCGATATGCCGCTCAATTGTCTCCCCGAGACCACCAACGTCGTGGCCCTCGAACTCAAGCGCGAGGCCGCAACCTCCGGTGGCCCCGACGGAGCATCACAATGCATGGTCGACTACGCATTCTGGGGCGGCTGCGTCGATGGCAATCAGCACGACCTCGAACCGCTCGCCCTCGCCGGTGTCGCCGGCTTCAAGAGCTTCCTCATCTATCCCGGCTGCGACGGCTTCACCGCCATCGACCGCGTCCATCTCGAACGCGCCATCCCGCACATCGCGCGTACCGGCCTTCCGCTGCTCGTCCACGCCGAGCTTGAACCCTCCATCAGCGCCGCCGTCTCTCATCTCAACGCCACCGGGGCCGACTGGCGCAACTACTCCACCTGGCTCGCATCCCGCCCCGACGAAGCTGAACTCGATGCCATCGAACTCCTCCTCAATCTCTGCCGGGAGCACCGCTTCCGTCTCCACATCGTCCATCTCTCCACCGCCCACGCCCTGCCGCTGATCGCCGCCGCCAAACGCCAAGGTCTTCCCGTAACCGTCGAGACCTGCCCACACTTCCTCCACCTCACCGCCGAAACCATCCCCGACAATCCCAACGGCCCTACGCTCTGCAAATGCGCCCCCGCCATCCGCAGCGCCGACAACCGCGAGCAGCTCTGGCAGGCCCTACGCAACGGCCTCATCGACCTCATCGCCACCGACCACTCACCCTGCCCTCCGCACATGAAACGCCTGCACGACGAACACGCACAACCCGGCCAGGAACCGGGTCGCTTCGACCTCGCCTGGGGCGGAATCCCATCTCTCTCCACCGCCATCTCCGTCCTCTGGACCGAGTGCACGCGCCGTGAGATCTCCCTCGCTCAACTCGCCCACTGGACCTCCGCCGCGCCCGCGCGCCTCGTTGGCCTCTCCACCCACATCGGCTCCATCGAACCCGGCAAGCACGCCAACCTCGTCGCCTTCGACCCCGACGCCTGCTTCACCCTCACCCCGGAGATGCTCCACTACCGCCACAAGATCTCGCCCTATCTCGGCGAAACCCTCCGCGGCCTCGTCCGCTCCACCTGGCTCCGCGGCCAGCGCGTCTTCTCCCGCGATGCCTCCGCCATCGGTGGCGTATTCCCCGTAGCAGCCCGCGGCCGCGAACACGCGCTATCCTGTTTCCTCACACCGGAGTAGATACTCCTCACGATGACCGCGGCGCAGTCACCTAATCCGACCCTCGCCAGATGGAACGAGCTGGACGCGCTCTCCGCCGTCAGGGCCATCCTCCCGTGCAACGGCTCCCATGCTTGGGCCACCCAACTCACCGCACTCCGCCCCTTCTCAACTTCCTTCGACCTCACCTGTACCGCCGACATCGTCTGGCGAGCGCTCCCCGCATCCGACTGGCAGCAGGCCTTCGACTCACATCCCCGCATCGGCGAGCTCCACGCCAGGGCGGCCACCGCAGCCAGCCGTGCCTTCTCCATCGCAGAACAATCCACCGCCCAACTTACCGCCGACACTCAAGCCGCGCTGGCCGCCGCCAACCGTGCCTACGAAGAAAAGTTCGGCCGCATCTTCATCGTCTGCGCCACCGGCAAAACCGCTGCTGAAATGCTCTCCATCCTGCGCATCCGCCTCACCAACGATCCGCACACCGAACTCCTCGAAGCCGCCGAGCAGCAGCGCCAGATCACCCAACTCCGCCTCAGAAAGTGGCTCGCAGAGCCATAATCTTTCTCTACGCTCTACCCACTATCCTCTACACTCTGCCTTATGGGCCTCTCCACTCACATCCTCGACATCGCCATCGGCCGCCCCGCAGCCAACGTCTCGCTGACGCTCTCGCTGCTTGATCGCGGAACATGGCATCCCATTGGCAGTGACCACACCGACGCCGACGGCCGCTGCAAGACCCTCCTCGGCGACCACGCACTCCACGCCGCCACCTACAAGATCCACTTCCATACCGCAGACTACTTCCACCACCTGAACGTCGCCAGCCTCTACCCGTTCGTCGAGATCGTCTTCACCGTCACTGACCCTGCCGAGCACTATCACATCCCCCTGCTGCTCACCGCCAATGGCTACACCACCTACAGAGGAAGCTGACCATGCCTGCAAAACTTCGCTCCAACCGCTACGGAAAATCGCGCGTCCGCCTCATGCGTCTCACCAAACACGCAGCCCAGGGCGGTCATGACGCCTACCACGACATCGACGAGTGGACCATCCAGATTCTCCTCACCGGCGACTTCGAATCCGCACACACACTAGGCGACAACTCCAAAATCCTCCCCACCGACACCATGAAGAACACCGTCTACTTCGTCGCGCGCGAGTCCAAAGCCGATAGCATGGAGGAATACGCTCAGGAGCTCATCGACTACATTCTCTCCCGCAACTCCCAGGTCACCTCCGCCGAGGTCACCATCGAATCCACGCTATGGAAACGTCTCCACATCGACGGCAAGCCATTTCCCACCGCCTTCATGCGTGGCTCCGACGAGCGCCAGACCGCCGTCGTCTCCCGCTCCCAGCAAGGCCCCTTCTCCATCACCT
>DAIDKF010000020.1 GCA_027450185.1 Granulicella sp.
GATCGGCGATGAGAGAGATGTGGAAGCGGGCGGCCGGAGTGGAAGCTTCGGGTGTGGAAGCATCGGGCGAGAACATGGGGGAGCGGAAGACGGCCATCACTCCGCTGGGATTGAGCTCTATCTTTGCGCCGTTCCGGACGACGGGCGTGCAGAATGCGCTGCCCAAACCGACGGCGCAGAATCTGCGGCGGTTTGCTGAGATGCCGGTGGCGCGGCGGGCGATCAACTGCATCAAAGACCGGATTGCGTGCATGGATTGGCAGATCGAGGTGCGGCGCGGTGCGGGCGAGGATGTGGCCGGCGATCGCGCGCAGCGAGCCGAGGCACTGACCAAGTCATTCGATACACCGAACGAGACTGACAGCTTTCGTACGCTGATCGAGCAGGTGATCGAAGACACGCTGGTGGGCGGCTTTGGCGCTGCAGAGATTGAGATCGGAGAGGGCGATCTGCCGGTGCGGCTGTATCCGGTGGATGGCGCATCGATCCAGGTGAACGCCCATTGGAAGGGCGATCCACATGATCCGCGCTATGCGCAGATCACGGGCAAGCTCGGAGCGGAGGCGCTGGTACCGCTGCTCGACCATGAGTTGATGTATGTGCGGCTCAATCCGCGCAGCCACACGCCGTTTGGGTTGGGCAAGGTAGAGGTTGCATTTGAATCGATCTCACACTTTCTACAGGCCCACCGGTATGCCGGCAGGATGGCTTCGAATGGCGTGGTGCAGTATGCGCTGTGGATGAATCAGCAGACGCCGGAGCAGCATGAGCGGCTGATCCGCTGGTGGCAGGATGAGGTCGAGGGGTCGGGTCGGGTTCCGGTGTTGAGCTCGGAGCAGAAGCCCGAGGTGCTGAAGTTCGCGGCCGGCACGGATGCGGATCTGCATCTGGAGTGGCAGCAGTTTCTGCTGACCATGATCGCGAATGCATTTGATATTCCCGCCATGATGCTGAACGTGACGCAGAATGTGAATCGGTCGACCGCTGGCGAGCTGGCGGATGAAGCGTTTCAGAATGCGATTGTTCCGCTGGCAAAGTTGATCGCCGACCACCTGACGCGCGATGTGATTGCGAAGCGCCTGGGGTGGAACGATCTGAGATTCGTCTGGACGGACCTGGAGAGCCGCGATGAGATGGTCGAGGTGGAGATCCAGACGAAGTTGCTGGCTGCGGGAGTTCTGTCGGTGGCGGAGGTGAGGTCGATGCGTGGCCTTGCACCGGCAGAGTTAGCAAGTCCGTTGGTCGAGCCGCAAGGCGCGTAGTGCTGGCGCGTTGCGTGTCGATTGAAGGAGAGCGAAGAGGAGGCATGTGTGGAGAAAGCAGTGCAGTTGCGTCGAGTGGTGCGGCAACGTTGCAGAGGACGCGAGCTGCGTGCGATGGCGGTGGAGTTTCCGGAGGTAGCCGGTCATCCGAACCGGTTGCCCTTCGAGGGCTGCCTGACGCTGGTGGATGTCCCGAGCGACAAGGCGCCGAGTGGGGCACGCGGTCATCGGGTGGTGCTGACGAGGGAGGCTGCGGAGGCGGCGCTGCCGAGCCTGCTGGGCATGGCGGTGGACTACAAGGCTGGGTGGGATGGACATGATGCGCGGCAGAAGTGCGGCATCATCACGTCGGCCCACCTGGAGGGAAGCAAGCTGCTGGTGAGTGGCTTCCTGTTTGCGCGGGATTATCCGGAGATGGAGGCGAAGGTTGGCGGTGTTGCAGCCGAGGCCGGCAGCGCGATGGGGATGAGCTATGAGTTGGCAGATGCGCATGTAGCGGATATGCGAGACACCGTCTGGCGGTTGACACGAGCGACGTTTACGGGTGCGGCGATTCTGCTGCGCGAGAAGGCGGCGTATCGTGCAACATCTTTTCGCGTGAACCGCAGAGCCGAACACCGGCAGGCACGAGCCGCTGTGACGAAGTAAGACGTCCTGACGGACGCCAGAAAGATGGAGGAGAGCAATGGAAGATAGCAACGTGGTGGATTTGATGGAAGCAACCGAACGATTGGAAGCAGTCGCAGAGGCACTGGAGCAGGCGGCTGCGCTGCTTGCTGAGAGGCAGGTGGCGCTGGCGGCTGAGGCTGAGGAGCATGTCGGGCGGATTGTGGCGACGGTGGAGTCGGCACGCGAGGCTGAGTTGGAGCGGCGACTCGTCGAGGCTGAGGCGAAGATTGCCGAGCTCACGGCGTCGGCTGCTCCGCAGTCGCAGGGACGCAAGACGTTGCCGACAGGCATGGCAACGATGCTCGCAAAACAGGGAGTGACGCTGGAGTTGGGAGCGTCCGGTGCATCGATTGAGGCTGGCGCGCTGGATAGCGCGCTGACGAGCCTGGGCATCGAGCAGCGTATCGCGGTGAAGTCAGAGTTGAGACGCGCCGGCTTGCTGGGTTAGGTGTCGGATCGCTTCGGTCGATAGGACCGCGTGTAGATAAGAAGAAAACAAGGCGCAGCCGGACTTCGATCCGTCTGCGCCTTTTTACAGAGATACGAGGAGACAAAATGAACGCGAAGTTTACGCAGATCAACGCAACGGCGGACTACATCGGACCGGGTGCTATTGAAGTTCCGATCTATCAGACAGAGATCCTGGACCTGGTGCGCCGTCGTGGCGTCTTCGGCCAGCGCATCAAGCAGGTTCCGGCGACGGGTCATCCGTCACGCTACTTTGAGGAGACGGCGATTCCTGCTGCCGCAGCCTCGTCGGCATTCGTCAATCCGCGCGCCATCGTGCCGACCATCGTGCAGCCGACCCGCATCGAGAACAGTGTTCCGCTGAAGGCGCTGGTTGCACAGATCGACTACAACCTGTTCGATCTTGAGCTGGGCAAACAGCAGAGCCAGTTTGCCTATCTGCAGGCCAAGGACCTCACCGACACTGTGGATGGCGTTCTGCGCACGCACGATATCGCGCTGTGGAACGGTACTGACACGAGCCTGAGTTCGCCGACGACCGCGCAGTACTTTGGCGCTGTCGGGCAGATTGCGGCTGGCGGTAATACGACTACGATCAGCACAAGCGAGAGCATTGTCGACGGATTGAAGTCGACCATTGCGCAGATGCTTTCCAATACCAGCTTCGGTGTTCGTCCGACTGCGATCTATGCGAATCCGGTGCTGCTGGATCTGATCGATCGCGAGATGAAGACGGAGTTCAACGTGGTTCTGAACACGAAGAACATCGAGGGCGGCCTCACGGTGAAGACGCTCAGCACGCAGGCGGGCGACATTCCGCTGATTCCTGAGTGGACGCTGCCTTACACCGGTGTCCCAGGATCGGGCTCTGCGGTACTGCCGGCCTACATCGTGACCGAGGACCTGATCGAGTATCACTGGCTGGGCGAGCCGAATCCGCGTGTGTTCCAGCTTGGTCTACAGGGCTCGCTGGCTAGCCAGTATGCCGTGGTCAAGTTTGGAGCGGTGGTGGTGAAGGGCGCGAGCTATGCGCACTATCAGGTGCTGGTCGATCGCTAGAACGAACGGGGGCCGGAGTGTGGTGGGCGCTCCGGCTTCGTCCTGATGCGGGTGCGAGGGAAGAAGGAGAGAAGCGATGGGATATTTGTTGCCAGCAGATTATGTGGCGTTTGGACTATCGGCGGACACGGCCGACTCGTGGGTGACGACCGCCTCGTCGATGATCGAGGCCTACTGTCGGCGGCCGTCGTTGATGTCTGCAAGTTATACCGAGCGGATGAGAGTGCCGATTAGGCGGCAAACCGTACGGCTGAGTTATGGCCCGCTGATCAGCGTGGACTCGATCCGGGCACAGTATGCGCGACCCGGTTATGGGAATGATTTCTACGGCGACTTTGTGTATGAGACCGGATACGCCGCAGCGTTTGCGTTGCCGGGTCAGTGGGTGAGTGTAGACCCATCGACTGTCTATGTGAGCCTGCCGACAGGAGAGTTTCACTTTCCATGGAACATCATGGGAATGCGTTACTGCGAGGCCGAAGTCACCTACACGGGTGGCCTGACAACGGTGCCGACTGCGGTGCAGGTAGCCTGTGCGCAGATTGTGCGCAATGCGCAGGCGACGCCTGGCCTGAATGTGAAGTCCAGCAAGATGGACACGCTGCAGACGCAATACTTCAGCGACTCGCTGATGGATAGTCAGGTGCAGGCGCTGCTGCAGCCGTATGTGGCAGAGAGGCTTGGTTAGCGATGAATGCTTCTACGGATTTACTACAGTCAGGCGATGGGGTGATGCGTTGCGCGGACGCGGTGATGCGTGCAGCAGGTGGCGTATCTGTGCTGCTGCGGATTGCGGCGCCCGCGGTATCGGGCGATGATGCAGAGCAGTTGGGACTGGCGACGCCGGAGTTTCAGGACATGCCGCTGGGGCCGGCAACATTTCGCCAGTCGGGTAGCGTTGCGAAGTTGCTGGTGTCGGGGAGTACGGTACAGGTGTTGGTGGGGTCGCTGGGGTATGACTCGGCAGATGTGTTGTTCGAGACAGCGGTGGGCGTGTTGATTGGTGACCTGTTGTACAAGATCACGAATAGCATCGCGTTGCAGGCAATGGGCACGGTCTACTCCTATGCGCTGACACTAGTGCCACCCGTTCGCTAGCGGAAAAGACGAGCGAAGAACCGAAGGAGGTTCGTGTGCAGAACGCGAAGGATACGTTCTATGAGGTATTGCGAAGCAGATTGGTCGTGCTGAATCCAGAGCGGACCATTGTGCTGCGCGGAGTGGTGAGACCAGGTGTACTGGTGGAGGAGAACGAGCTTCTTTCGGCAGTGGCGCTGCCGGATTGTTTTCGGATGCGATGGGAAGTGAGCGCAGTGGACGCCAACGGAATCATGCCGCTGGTCACGCTACAGTGCGCCATCGACTACGAGACGGCCGGAACATCAATGAACACAGGAATGGATCGAGGGCGTGCGCTGGCGGCGATGGACGCAGAGTTGCAGGCGGCAGTGAATGCACTGCCCAGGACGACGCTGAAGATGAACTACTCGGGGCTCGTTAGCGGAGGCGCGGCAGTCGCGATGACTACCAGTGTGTGGTGGAGTGAGGTGGCGTTTGGAAAGACGGTCATCAAGGATGATCGGCTGGCTCGCACCGCTACGGTCAACGTGATGAGCTTCCAGGAAGCAGGTGAACTGTGAGCAATTTGACGGCAATGACGACACCGATGGTGGGTCGCGTGAGTGCGTATTTCGCTCCGGTGAATCGTGCGGCACAGCAGCCGACCATCTTCGATGCAGCGCAGAGTGGAGCATTCGCGCTGAATAGTCCACCTGCTCCGTGGATCAGCCTGGGATGGATTATGGGCTTCGCGCGAAAGTGCGGCACGAAGATTGAAGCTGTGCGGACGGGTGCGCCTGCGACTACGTTGTTGCAGGCGCGGACGGAGATCGAGGCGACGGTGTCGTTCGCATTCGAGAGCTGGGGAAAGCTTCAACTTGCTCTGTCGGCGGGCACACAGCAGATGAACCTGCTTGCTGTTGCGGCTGGTGCGACGGGAGAAGGCTCGGGCGGAACGGCGGTCGCTGCGGTTGCGCTACAGACGGGCTCGACGGCAACTGTGTTGCAGGTGGGCGCTACAGCGGCTGCTGCATTCAGTGTCGGCGAGTTGGTTGCAGTGGACATCGACTACGCAGCGCAGACCGGATTCATCGGCAGCGGAGTAAGTGGAGCGTACGTGCAGACAGCGTTGACCGATGTGGACTATGTGCGACGTGTGACGCTGAACGTCGGGCGTATCGCCTCGATCAACAGTACGACGGGGGCACTCACGCTGGAATGGCCGCTGATTGCGGGCGTTCCGAGCGCGAGCATGAAGGTGAGCGGCGTGATGGGCTTCTGCGACCGTGAGGGCTCGAGTTTTATTCAGGAATGGTCGGCGGTGTTTGTGGGTGAGGGCCAGCAGGGCGAGCGCATCATCTGGCACTATCCGCGACTGCAGGCGATGACTGGTGCGGCGGAAGCCAATGTAGTTGGCGGTGGTGGATACGAAAAGGTACAGCTCAGTGCCGCGTTTCGCGCTCTCCCGGTGACGGATCCGGTCGATGGAGAGACGGTCGTTTGCTTCCGTAGTTATGTGGCAAGTTAGGTTTGCGATGAAGGAGAGAATGTGCGGATTACGATCGATAATCTGGATGGGCTAGGCGCGATCGACTACACCGAGGCGGTCGTCGCAGGGGGACCGATTACTGTGCAACGTGCGCTCAATGAGCCCTCGCGTTGCACGGCAGAGATCATGCTAGGAGTCGAAGGGTTGGCCGTGCCCGTGCGCCGCGGCAAGGTGACGGTAACGGCCGCCGATGCGACTTTGCTGTTCACCGGCTATCTGGCGACGGAGCCGGTGAGAATTTATTCGGGCAATGCGTCGACTGGGCCGGTGTATCGGGCGCGTGTAACGGCGGTCAGCGATGAGTGGTTGCTCGATAATCTAGGGTCGGGTGCGGGCCTGCGCGATGCGGAGTCGCTGGGGCTTGCTGGCACCGCGCTGGTGACGCAACTCGCAACGCGCGCACAGGCTGGCGGGTCAGCCGGTGTGACGGTGACGACGTCGGGCACCGTTCCGGCGACGGGCTCATTTTCGGCGCGCGCATCCTCTCCCTTTAGCGTGAACGCTGCGAACGCTGCGAGCTCCGCGTATGCCGCGTATCGCGCGCTGAATGGGCAGATTCTGATACAGCCCGTGGGCAATGTGACCCACGCGTTTAGCGATGCCAACGGTACGCTGTCCGTCTCTGAGCTTCAGACGACTGCCGTTCGCGAACTGGCGAACGACGTCACGATTACAGGAGCGGAAGAGCCCGCGGCCTACATCCAGGAAAACTTCTTTGGCGATGGCACGACGACGGTCTTCGATCTGACCGAATCTGCGTATCGAGATACGAATCGTCTGCTCGTGCTGGATAATTTTACCGAGCCAAGCTTCAATCCAGCACAGTGGATTGTGGCCGATCCCGGCAGCTATCTTTCGCTGAGCTCGACCGGCCTGACGATGAATGGCGGCAACGGCTCCGACGGTCAGACAACCCTAACAGCAATCGATGCGATAGAGATGGGCGGATCGATTGTTGTGCAGCTCAGCGGAGTTACACTTGCCGCCGCATGTGATGGGATGCTTGCGGGTATGTACCAGGGGCTTCCGGTGTTGGCCGAGTGCTTCGCTGGATTCCGTGTGCGTCAGAGCGTGAGCGGAACTGGTGGCGTTACGGTCATAGTTCCAGTCGTCAATGGGACTGAGGTAGGCACAGTGTTTACGCCGACAGTGGGTCATCTGTATACGCTGCGGATGCGGTTGCACTGCGTTGAGATGCAACGCGTAATGCAGCCGTACTATTGCATGGTCGATGGTGTGGTGCAGGGGTTTGGGAGCACCAGCGGCGTGGCCGCGCCTATGGATGTGGTGTTTGAACTTGTCGATGAGGGCGCTGCGTCGAACACTCCTGCAACGGTGATCTATGACAGCATCGCAGCAGGTGGAACGTTGACCAGTACGCCGGCGACGTGCGCGTTTGTTCTGGCAAACTCCATACAGATGTTCGGTTCGGTGGCGGCGATCAGTGTGACGCGACCCGGAAGCATGTGGGTTGTGAGCACGCTGCCCGGTGGCACGTTACAGACTCGACTGATCGGCGTGGCGGGACAAGGCGTGGACTGTACGACCAGCTATGGCACGGCCGCTGGGGCACCGGGCAAGGTAACGTTTCTTGCCGGACGCGTTCCTGTCGCTGGTGAGCGTGTTACTGTGTATTACCGCAACGAGCGGCGATCGGTGGCACGACTTGCGGACGCTACGAGTATTGCGTCCGAGGCGGTGAACGGGGCTCCAGGGACGTGTCGCTGGCTGGGTCGAGTCGCGCTTCCCGTCGCGCGCAGCAGTGTAGATTGCGAGAGCGCCGCGCAGGCAGTGCTCGCGTTTGCTAGCAGCCGCGCGGCTGCGGTTGCAGGGACATATGCGCTGGTGAATCCTGCGCAGGACATATGGCCCGGTGATGTGCTGGCGATCACCAGTGCGGGAGTGACATCGTCGCTGCTGGTTCGCAGTGTAGTGGCGACCGACGGCGGAGCGGTGCCAGAGGTGCGTCACTACAAGGTGCGCTTCGCCAATGACTGGGCGACCGAATGGGCCGCAGGCATTGGATTGAAGCTGAGCGAAGAGATTGCGGCGGATGCGTATCTGCCGCAGGCCGCGTCGAGCGCGCCCGGTCAGGTGCTTGCGAACCTGCAGCAGTTGACCGTGACGAGCTTGTCGGATACTGCCATGCAAGTGGATGCCGGAATGGCTCCGCCTGCTGGCGGTGGGTTTGAGGTGCGGCTAAGAGACTGGTGGTTCGGCATGGGGGTAGATGGCGCGGACCTGGTGTTGCGCAGTCCGGTGCGTAGTTTCTCGATTCCATCCACTGCCCAACTCGAACGCTATTACGTGCGCATGTACGATGCGAGCACACCGCCGCTGTATTCACGGTTGTCCAGCGCAGTGTTTGTGAATATGCCGCTCAATGAGTTGGCCTAAGGATGAATCATCTGACAGATGACGAGGTGGGAGATGGCAAGGATGAGGTGGGTCGATGACGGATTTTGAGAGCCAGGTCCTGCAGGAGCTGAGTGTCCTGAAGGCGCAGATGCAGCAGTTGATGGGCATCGGACAACCAGGCCGGCTGAACCAATTGGAGGCACGCGTGGAATCGCATGAGCGCAGTGTGCAACGGCTGAAGGGCGTTATCACAGCCCTGAGCGCACTGTGGACCGCTGCACATCTCGCGCTGGCGTATCTGATGGAGAGGCATAACTAGTGCAGAGATCAGCACTGGCGGGCTATGCGGTGAGAAGTGAAACAGCTCCACTGGCAATCCGTATGCCGGGAATAGCTTGCGCGCAAATATCTACGACAGTCTCCTCTACCCGATGTCCTCCGACCAGTTTTCGAGGCAGGCTTTGAAGTCGGCCATGAACTTGCCGGCATCGGCTCCGTCGATGATGCGATGGTCGAAGCCGAGGACGAAGTGCTGGACACTGCGAATTGCAATGGTGTCCTGACCATCTTTGTCGGTGAGCACGAGGACTTCCTTGCCGAGGCCGCCGATGGCGAGAATCGCCGACTGCGGCTGCGCAATGATCGGGGTCCCGAACTCCTCGCCGAAGATGCCGGAGTTGGTGATGGTGAAGGTGCCGCCGGCGACTTCGTCGGGGGCAAGTTTCTTGCCGCGAGCGCGGTCAGCAACGTCGACGATAGCGCGGGCGATGCCGAGGAAGCTCTTCTCTTCTGTTTGCTTGATGACGGGGACGATTAGTCCCCACTCCAGCGCAACAGCGATGCCGATGTTGATGTTCTTGTTGTAAAGGATCGCTTCGCTTTGCATCGATGCATTGACGATTGGATGCTTGCGCAGGGCCTGGATGGCAGCACGCGTGATGAAGGGCATGTAGGTCAGCTTCACGCCATTACGCTGCTCGTACTTGCCCTTCTCCTTCTCGCGCAGCTTCACGATGCGGGTCATGTCTACCTTGAATACCGTGTGGACGTGCGGGCTGGTGGCTTTGGACTCGACCATGCGCTTCGCGATGATGGAGCGCATCTTGGAGAGTGGGACGAGTTCGCCGGGCAAGGGTGCCGGAGCCGGGGCTGCTGCGGCCTTGGCGGGTGCTGGCATTGCTACGGGTGTTGCCGCTGCGGGCGGTTGAGGTGCTGCGGCGGGCGCAGGCGTCGTGGACTGCACAACAGCGTGTCCGCCTTCAATGTGGCCGAGGATGTCCTGCTTGGTGATGCGGCCGGAGGCTCCGGTCCCAGGGATTTTGCGCAGGTCGACATTGTTCTCGGAGGCGATCTTGCGGACCAGCGGTGAGGAGCGGGGACGTTCGCCGACTGCGGCTGCGGGAGCAGCGGCCAAGGGCGAGGATGTGCCTGGCGCAGCGGTTGCAGAAGCCGCCGCAGCGGGTTGGGGTGTTGCTGCCGGAGCTGCGGTGCTTCCGCCGACGATGGCGACCACGGTGTTGATGGTGACGGTCTGGCCCTCCTGCACGCGGATCTCGGAGAGCGTTCCCGCGACGGGTGAGGGAATCTCGGCATCGACTTTGTCGGTGGAGATTTCGAAGATGGGTTCATCGCGCGCGATGGTGTCACCGACCTTTTTGAGCCACTTGGTGAGCGTGCCCTCGGTGATGGACTCGCCCATCTGGGGCATCAGGACTTCGGTGCCCGGACCTGTCACGACGGGCGCTGGAGTTGCTGGAGCTTCGGGCGCTGCAGGGGCAGGCGGAGCGGGAACCACCTCTTTCGGTGCGGAAGAGGCAAGCGTCGCGGCTGGACTCGATGCAGCAGCTTTGCCCGATTCGTTGATGGCGCAAACTACAGTGCCAACGATGACGGTAGTACCCTCCTGCACCTTGATCTCGCCGAGTGTTCCAGCGGCAGGCGAGGGAATCTCGGCGTCGACCTTGTCAGTGGAGATTTCGAAGAGCGGTTCATCACGGGCGACGGTGTCGCCGGGCTTCTTGAGCCACTTGGTGAGGGTGCCTTCGGTGATGGATTCGCCCATCTGGGGCATGACGACGTCGATTGGCATGGGGAAGCTTCTCCGGGAGAGTCTGCGGCGCGTAAGAGCGCAACTTCAAGATTATACGGCTGTGGATAGGATGCGCGGGAGCACAAAAGGGCTATTCCGTACCGATCAGTACATTGCAATCAGCGGTTTGGCTGGCCGATGGCGAGCAACTCGTCGAGGGATTCGACGGCCAGCATCTGGCGCTGGAAGACGCGGCCGAAGTTGGCGGAGATGCTGTTGGCGGCTTGCTCCAGGGTGGGCGGAGGAGTCTGCGGGGATTCGAGTTCGAGCGAGGTGACAGTGCGGTCGTTGATGCCGCAGGGGACGATCCAATCGAAGTCGCGCAGGTCGGTTGAGACGTTGAGCGCGAAGCCGTGCGAGGTGACCGCCTGTGAGACGTGGATGCCGATGGCTGCGATCTTCTTCTCGCGAACGCTTCCGCCAGCGAGTGTCCAGACGCCGGTGAGCTTGCAGATGCGCTGCGTTGGAACGCCGAAGTCCTTACAGGTGAGGATGAGGGATTCTTCTATGAGCCGCACGAAGTCGACGGGGCCCAGGTGCGGACCTCGCTTGCCGGGGAGATCGCCGCGCAGGTCGAAGATGGGGTAGCCGACGAGCTGGCCGGGACCGTGATAGGTAACGTCGCCACCGCGGTTGATCTCGTGGATCTCGACGCCGCGGCGGGCGAGCAGATCGTCACTGGCGAGAATGTTGGCGCGCGATGCGTTGCGGCCGAGCGTCAGCACGGGTGGGTGTTCGAGCAGAAGGAGTGTGTCGCCGATGAGGCCAGCCTTACGGGACGCAGCCACCTCGAGCTGGAGGCGTAGTCCTTCCGAGTAAGAGATGCGGCCGAGTTGGAGAAGGTGTATGTGCATGTTGTTACTACAGGCCGAGATCGCTGAGGCCAGGGTGATCGTCGGGGCGGCGGCCTGAGGGCCAGTGGAATAGGCGTTGCGCCTCAGTGATGGCGACATCGTTGATACTGGCGTGGCGAGTAGTCATGAGGCCATTGGGGTCAAACTCCCAATTTTCATTGCCATAGGAGCGAAACCACTGACCGGCTTCGTCATGGGATTCATAGGCGAAGCGCACCGCAATACGGTTTCCAGTGAAGGACCAAAGCTCCTTGATGAGGCGATAGTCAGCCTCGCGCTGCCATTTGCGCGTGAGAAAGGCGACGATCTCCTCGCGTCCATTGATGAACTCATTGCGGTTCCTCCAGCGGCTATCAATGGAGTAGGCCAGCGCGACGCGCTGGGGCTCGCGGCCATTCCATGCATCCTCTGCCTTGCGAACCTTCTCGACGGCAGTTTCGTGAGTGAACGGCGGAAACGGAGGCCTTTGTTCTGGGTTCACGAGTTCCTCCAGGGGCATCGTTCTTAAACGTTGATGGCCATGCCCTCAACCGAGGAGAAGGCGTCGAGCAGGCTCTCGGACAGTGTGGGATGGGCGTGGATGGTGAACATCAGCTCTTCGACGGTGGCTTCCATCTCCATCGCGACGACGCACTCGGCGATGAGCTCGGTGGCTTGTGGACCGATGATGTGGACGCCCAGAACCTCGCCGTACTTTGCGTCGGAGACGACCTTGACGAAGCCGTCATGGGAGTCGACGATGGTGGCCTTGGAGTTGCCGACGAAGGGGAACTTGCCGACCCTGACCTGATAACCCTTCTCCTTGGCCTGCGCCTCGGTGAGGCCGACGCTGCCGATCTGCGGGTCGCAGTAGGTGCAGCCCGGGACACGGTCTTTGCGGACGGGGCGAGCATACTTTCCGGCGAGTTTGGTGGCTACGACTACTCCGCTCATAGCGCCGACGTGGGCGAGTTGTGGCAGCCCCACGACGATGTCGCCGATGGCATAGACGCCGGGCTCTGTGGTCTCCATCCATTCGTTGACGGGGATGAATCCGCGGTCGAGTGTGATCTTCACCTTGTCAAGGCCAGCGTCGGCCGTGCGGGGGCCGCGGCCGACGGCGACGAGAACCTTCTCGGCCTCCTTGACCTGCGGCTTGCCGGTGGCGTCGGTGAAACTAACCTTTGCGCCGCCTTTGATCTTCTCGATCTTCTCGACCTTGCAGCCGACGTTCACGTCGATGCCCCGCTTCTTGTAGGCGCGGGTGAGTTCCTTGGATACCTCTTCATCTTCAACGGGAACCATGCGCGGCAGGGCTTCGAGGATCGTGACTTCGGCGCCAAAGCTGCGGAAGATGGAGGCGAACTCCACGCCGACGGCGCCGGAGCCGATGACGATGAGCGACTTCGGCAGCGCGGGCAGCGTGAGGATCTCCATGTTGGTGAGGATCGTGTCGTCGGCCTTGTAGCCCGGGAGCATGCGCGCGTCGGAGCCGGTGGCGAGCACAACCTTACTGCCGAGGACCTGGGTGGCGGTTTGCTGCTCAGAGGCCTGGGCCTTGCCTTTGTCCTCGGCGGTTACGTCGATGGTGAAGACACCAGCTTTTGCGGGGCCGGTGAGGCGGCCATGGCCGCGCACGACGGTAATCTTGTTCTTCTTCATGAGGAAGTCGAGGCCCTTGGTGTGCTTCACGATGATGTCGGTCTTGCGCTTGAGCAGGTTTGCCCAGTTGAGCGTTGGCGCGGACACGCCTTCGATGCCGTAGCTCTCCGCGTGCTTGAGATGGTCCCAGACTTCGGCGGTGAAGAGCATGGCCTTGGTGGGGATGCAACCCCAGTGCAGGCAGGTACCGCCGAGTACGTCGGTCTTCTCGATGAGGGCGACCTTGAGGCCGAGTTGCGCGGCGCGGATGGCGCAGGTGTAGCCGGCTGGGCCGCCGCCGATGATGACCAGGTCATAGATAGTTTCTGCCACGTCAGTGAACTCCGTTCGTTGGGCGTTAGCGGGAATGAAGCGCGGGGATGCAGCGCGCTCGTTCCGGGTTTATTCGACAGCTTAGTTTAGCCGCTGCAATGGCCCAGCGCCATTTGATGTTCGAGCCGCCATCCGCGATGCACGGGCGCAGGAGCAGGTTTGCAGGAGGCGTTTGAAGAGGTTTGCAGCGCTCATGGAGGTGCGCTTTTGATGCCGGAGTTTACGTATAGCGAGAAGGGGTTGGCGCTCACACAGAGCTTTGAAGGCCTGCGACTGGTGGCTTATCAGGATCCTGTGGGCGTGTGGACGGTGGGATATGGCCATACAGGACCTGGGGTTGGCAAGGGCGTGAGTATTACGGCCACGGAGGCAGAGGCAATGCTGCTTGCTGATCTTGAGGACGCGGTGCGCTGTGTGAACCGGAAGGTGACGGCAGCGATCTCGCAGGGGCAGTTTGATGCGATGGTGGACTTTTGCTTCAATGCGGGTCGCGGCAATTTCTTGCAGTCCACGCTGCTGCGGAAGGTGAACGCGGGCGACTTTGCGGGTGCTGCGGCGCAGTTTGGTTTGTGGGTACATGCCGACGGCGAGGTGGTACCGGGATTGGTGCGAAGACGTCAGGCGGAGGCGGAGATGTTCAGCGGCCAGCAAACCGCATTAGATCAGCCCAAAACCTTCGCAGCATCTTTGGCGAAGTAGGTGACGATGAAGTCGGCACCGGCGCGGCGGATGCTGAGCAGGCTCTCGATCATGGCACGCTCGGGTTCGAGCCAGCCGCGCTGGAAGGCGGCATGAAGCATCGAATACTCGCCCGACACCTGATAGGCACCCATGGGTAGATCGAAGCGGTTGCGTGCCTCGCGAATGACGTCGAGGTAGGGCATGGCGGGCTTCATCAGCAGCATGTCGGCGCCCTCGGCGATGTCCTGCTCAATCTCGCGCATGGCTTCGCGGAGGTTGGCGCCGTCCATCTGGTAGGTGCGGCGGTCGCCAAACTGCGGAGCGGAGTCAGCAGCGTCGCGGAAGGGGCCGTAAAACGCAGAGGCAAACTTTGAGGCGTAGCTGAGGATAGGGGTGTTTTGTTTGCCGGTTTCGTCGAGCGCTACGCGCATGGCAGCCACACGGCCATCCATCATGTCGCTGGGTGCAACGATGTCCGCGCCGGCCTCGGCGAGTGAGGCGGCGGTCTTCGCCAGCAGAGCGACGCTGGAGTCGTTCTCTACCTGAAAATGGTCGCCGTCGCGTTGCACCATGCCGCAGTGGCCGTGCGAGGTGTACTCGCAGAGGCAGACGTCGGCAATGACAACCAGCGACTCGGCTGAGCGGACAGCCTTGATCGCGCGCAGACCGCGCTGCACGATACCGTCGGAGGCATAGGCTCCTGTGCCAAGCTCGTCTTTCGTATCAGGAATGCCAAAGAGAAGCAGGCCGCCGATCCCAAGCGCAGCGCACGCCTCGACCTCTTTGATCGCTTCGTCGATGGAGAGATTAAAGACTCCAGGCATGCTAGTGATCTCACGCCTTACGCCAGTGCCTTCACAGAGAAACAAGGGGTAGATGAGCGCGCTAGGCTGCAGGTGTGTTTCGCGAACGAGGGAACGCATGGCTGCGCTGGAGCGGAGACGGCGGAGACGTGTTGCAGGAAATTCCATGTAACTATTCTATGGGCACGAGGCAGAGAACCCAACCATAATCACCGGTGTCCTTTCACCCCGTATCCTATAAACTGTGGCATTCATTCCTGAGATACCGGCTCCGTTGTCTGAGATTAGCGCCCAGGCTCTACAGTGGCCGGAGCTGATCGAATATCTGTCGCGTCGAGCGCAGTCGCCGCTGGGCCGGGAGTGGATTAGCGCGTTAGGGCCTAGCTTCGATGCGGTGTGGATTGGCCAGCAGCAGCAGCGCAACGCCGAGATGCAGCGGCTGATTGCTGGTGGCAGCTTCGACTTCCGCGGCGTCTTCGATGTGACTGATACGCTCGACAAGGCTCGGATTGAGGGTGCAGCGTTGGAGGCTGTCGAACTCCGCGCGGTGATCGTGCATGCGGAGCGCGTGGAGGCCTGGCGGCAAATGGTGCTCGCGCCGCCAGATACGGTGCGCGCGCAGTGGCTGGGGATGGAAGACTTGTCGGCTCCGTTGCTACCGCACGATCTGGGAAACCTGTTGCGTTCGTTGATCGGTAAGATTGAGCCCGATGGCAGCTTGAGCGACGACGCCTCGCCGGAGTTGCGGCGGATTCGTCGCGCGCTTGAGCATCAGCACCGTGCGATTGATGCGAGCCTGCGTCGCGCTTTGGCGAAGCTCTCGGAAGACGGCAGCACGCAGGATTCGCTGATTACGGTGCGCGGCGAACGCTTTGTGATTCCGGTGAAGGTTGAGTTCAAGCGCAAGGTCGGCGGCGTTGTGCATGGGTCGAGTTCCAGCGGGCAGACGGTTTTCATCGAGCCGATGGAGACCATCGAGCATAACAATGAGCTGACGCGCCTGTTGGATGAAGAGCAGCGCGAGATTCACCGGATTCTTGTGGCGATGACCCGGGCCATCGCCGCCCAGGCCGAGGCTTTACTGCTGGGTGCGGCCATTCTTGCGGAGGCTGACGCGCATCAGGCAATCGCTCGGTTTGCCGCGGAGTTTGCGTGTGTGCGCCCAAGCTTCGCCCCAGGCGATCCACTTTCTCCACACGACGAACCTTCCGATTTCAATCTGGTTGCAGCGCGGCATCCTCTGCTGGAGATGCGGCTTCGCATGCAGGGTGGCGCGATTGTTCCGTTGACCATCGCGCTGGCTGAAGGCATGAAGCAGATGATCGTCAGCGGGCCGAATACCGGTGGCAAGACGGTTGCTCTGAAGACCGCGGGATTGCTGGCGCTGATGGCGCAGGCAGGCGTGCCCGTCCCGGCGGAGAAAGCGCGGCTTCCGCTCTTCACTGCGATCTATGCAGACATCGGCGACGCGCAGTCGATCGAGCAGAATCTTTCTACCTTCTCGGCGCACGTGGTGCATGTGGAGCGTATTGCGCGTGAAGCAGATGCGCGGTCCTTGGTGTTGCTCGACGAGTTGGGATCGGCGACTGATCCGGAGGAAGGCGCGGCGCTGGCTGTGGCTGTCGCTGAACATTTCCTTACGAGAAGCGCCTGGTGCATTATCACCACGCATCTTACCTCTCTGAAGGTCTATGCAGCGAAACACAAAGGCGTGTTGAATGCCGCGGTGGGATTTGACGAGGTCGCGCTGGCTCCGACGTATGAGTTGCGGCTGGGCGTGCCGGGTGCTTCGGCGGGATTGAATATTGCGGCGCGGCTTGGCCTTGATCCGGCGATTGTTGCGAATGCGCGTGCGCAGATGACGACGCAGCAGATCGATATCGGACGCTTTCTGGATGAGTTACATGCACAGCTAACGGCTACCGCCACGGAGCGAGAGCGCCTCGTTGTGGCCGAGCGTGAGCTTGCTAGAGAGCGACTGCGACTCGATCAGGAGGGTCGTGCTGAGCAACAGGCACGCACGCGCGAGTTAGAGCGGCAACTGAAGAGCCTCATTGAAGATTTTGAGTCGCAACTGCGCGATACGGTGAAAGCGATCGATGACAAGACGGTGGAGCAGAAGATTGCGCGCGACTCTGCCCTGCGGATTGCGAGGCTGAAGCGCGAGTTCTCCGAGCAGTTCCAGACCGCAGTGGTTGCGCACAATGCGCCGCAGCAGAGTGAGGCCGCAAGAAAGATCGTGGACCGCCAGCGCGAGCCAAAGATCGGAGACCTTGTTCGTTTGAAGTCTCTCAACCGCGAGGGCCGCGTGGTGCGGGTGATCGACGCGAAGACGCTGGAGGTTGCAGTGGGCCCGATGAAGACCCGCGTGCCACGCAGCGATATTGCGGAGATTATCGCTGTCGCAGAGAAGCCGCTGGATGCAGTGAGACGGCGCGGTGGTATCAGTGTTTCGACGAGCATGGGCGTTGACGACTCCGATTACGTCAGCTCGGAGATTAACGTGATCGGCCGCACTGCGGACGAGGCGGAGAGTGAAGTTGAACGGTTCCTCGAGCGAGCGTTTCTCGCTGGATTGCCGCGCATCCGCGTGGTGCATGGCGTGGGGATGGGCATCCTGCGCCGAACGCTGCGAGAGTTCCTCGGCAAGCATCCGCATGTGACATCGGTTTCCGAACCGCCGTACAACGAAGGCGGCCAGGGTGCGACGATTGTGGAACTGCGGCAGTGATCTTCAAGGGCGTCAGGTGTCCACCCGCGGGAGTTGCGCGAAATGGGTTCCGCTGAGCGGCCAATTTCCCCGTTCGCTGCAACATATCCCCATTCGCTGCAGAGCTAGGGACATCCAGTTGCATCTCGCCTAAGCTGATGGATACGAGTCGTAGATGAACTACTCAACTCGGAAGCACTCATGGGCAGCCGAGTTCTGTGCTGAGTGGGCTTCGAGGATGTGAATCAATCTGGAACGAATCTCTCGCCGCGCGACCGTTGTGGCGAACCTTCAGGAGACGAAAATGGGAAAAGTAACGAAGCTCTTTGAAAAGGGCGTAGTTCTCGGTGCAAAGGCAGGCTGGGGTGTGTTCAGCAAACTGAACTCGATCAGCCCCAACGAGAGCTTTACTCCGAAGTGGTCAGATAAGCCCCTTCTGAAGTCCTACCAGAAGGAGAAGCCGCCTCTCGGCTGGCCGCGTACCACTGACTCGCTGTGTCCCAAGTGCGTGCCGCAGATCCGCCAGCAGATCGTGGATGGCAAGCTGCCCCATGAGATTCTGCTCAACGAGAAGGTTGGCGAGATCAAAGCGCAGATCATCGAGCGCGATGGCAAAATTCTGATGGTGAAGGATTGCCCCATCCACGGCCACTTTGAAGATGTGATGTCGATCGATCCCCCGATGATGAAGCATCTGGAGGATGTCTTCCCGGGTCGCGATATTCGTGCCCACAACGACGGCAATCTGCACAACCACGGTACCTCGACTGTGACGCATGGGCGTGGCTCCGTGCTGACCATCGACCTGACCAACCGCTGCAACATGATGTGCGATCCGTGCTTCATGGACGCCAACCAGGTTGGGTTTGTGCACGAGTTGACGTGGGACGAGATCAAGACCATGCTCGACAACGCCATCACCATCAAGCCCAAGCGCCAGATGTCGGTGCAGTTCTCTGGCGGTGAGCCGACCTTGAGTCCGTACTTTCTGGATGCTGTCGCGTATGCCCGCAAGGTTGGTTATAACTCGGTGCAGGCTGCCACGAATGGCATTGAGTTTGCGAAGTCGAAGGAGTTTGCGAAGGCCGCCGCGGAGGCGGGTCTGCGCTACGCCTATCTGCAGTTTGACGGGATTGGCAATGCCGCGAACTCGCATCGCAAGGTCGGCAATGCGTTCGACGTGAAGTTGCAGGCGATCCACAATCTGCATGAGGCTGGAGTGGATATCGTTCCGGTTACGACCATTGTCAATGGCATCAACAACGAGCAGGTTGGCCGCATCATTCAGTTCGCGCTCGACAACCCGAAGAAGATCAACTTTTTATCGTTCCAGCCGGTCAGCTTCACTGGCCGCGATGAGGACATCTCGGACGAGCGCCGTGCGGCGCAGCGTTACACGCTCTCGCACATGGCGCACGATATCCGCGACCAGACGGGTCTGGGTGAAAGCACGCGCGACTGGTTCCCGATCAGCTTTATGTCCACGTTCAGCGATTGGGCCGATCTGGTGCATGGGCCGGAGCATGATTGGGGCCAGCTCTCATGCGGCTGCCACCCAAATTGCGGCATTGGCATGGCGCTGATGATCGATAAGGAAACCAAAGAAGCTGTTCCAGTTACTGCGTTTCTGAATGCGACGCGTCTTGCTCAGGATATTGCTCGCGTAAACGATGCGGCACGCGGCAAGATTCTGACCATGGTCGGTGCGGCTCTCGCGCTGATCCGCAACTATGAGCCGGCCAAGGCACCCACGCACTTCAGCATCTTTTCACTGTTGGCGAAGTTCGATAAGTGCTTCGGCGCCACGGGGCGGCAGTATGGAAAGGTCACGGCGGACCGTACCATTGAAGACATCAAGATGCGGCGCGCCGATCGCTGGAACTTCCTGTTCATCGCAGGTATGTGGTTCCAGGATCTGTTCAACTACGACTTCCGCCGCACCGAGCAGTGCATCATTCCGTATGCAACGCAGGAGGGTGAGATCAGCTTCTGTGCTTACAATACAGGCATTGGCTGGCGCAACATCATCGAAAAAATGCACATGACCTCCTCGCTCACCAAGTGGTATGAAGAGCACGGTCGCCATGAGATCTTTGCAGGCGGCAAGAAGGTCGGTCTGGAGAGGGAAGCCAAGTATGACCTGGTGCTTAATCAGGCGCATGTGGATTCGGCTGCGAACGACACCTTCGACAAGAGTGGCATCGCCAAGAATGCGCGCGAGGAGAAGATCCGCGCTCGCGATCAAAAGTTGAAGGAAGATGCCGAGAACGCCCGCATGGCCAAGCTGTATCGCAAGGAAATTCTCAAGGAACCAGAGCTTCCTGGAGGGTTCGTTGCGATTGGCGAGATCGGTGGACTGGGTGGCATCAAGCCCGCTGCGCACAAGGCTGAGGTCGTCAAGAACATTGAAGAGACAGTGGCTGGCGACTAGTCTGCAAGCGAAGATAAAAGTGATCAGGGTCGCCCGAAATGGGCGGCCCTTTTGTTTGCTTCGTGGGCTTGACCTGGGGCTCTGCGCGCAGACGCGAGTACCCACATTTGTATGCTGAGATGGTCGAGAGCCCTATTCTTCAGGTGAGTGACGGATCATCTCCATGCTCCGCAGGATGTTGACGTCATCCTCAATCCTTCCGATTTATTCGATGATGGGAAGTAAGTGATGGATGATCCGTGTGTCATTCGCTGTCCGATGGTGCATCCTAGTAGATACCCGGAGGGCTATGTGACCCAAGCTTACATCAATCGCATTGCGTCCGCTGTACCAGAGGATGATGTCCACGGCGCGTTTGTGGCCTTTGCTGACCAGATGCTCGAGGATCCACGGGTGCAGCCGGTATTCAGGCGCATGGCTGCAAGGTCTGGCATACGGCGGCGCTTCTCCGTGCTGACACCGAATGCTGCGAGCACGGAGTTCACGGTCAACGCGCACGAGTTCTACACGCGCGGCAGTTTTCCCGATACGGCGAAACGGATGCAGATCTTCGAGCGCTTCGCGCCGAGGCTCGCACAGCGGACATTGGACAAGCTCATGCTTACTGAAGAGGAACGGCTTGGTGTGACACACGTGCTGGTTACGTCCTGCACGGGGCTGTACGCGCCGGGACTCGACTTCGATATCCTCGATCACCTCGGGCTGGACACGTCGGTGGAACGCACGATGATCGGCTTCATGGGATGCTATGCGGCGATTAATGGGTTGAAGCAGGCTCGGCATATCGTCCGGTCGGAACCTGCGGCGAAGGTGTTGCTGGTGAACCTGGAACTCTGCACGCTGCACCTGCAGGAGACGCAGGACCTGGAACAGGTGCTGTCGTTCCTGGTCTTCGGCGATGGCTGCGCGGCCAGCCTGATCAGTGCAGAGCCGACGGGATTCGCGATGGACAGCTTCCGCTCCATTCTGATTCCTGAGACGCGGGAGTTGATCACATGGCGGATACGGGGGGTGGGGTTCGATATGCTGCTGTCGGGGAAGGTGCCGGGGGAGATTGGGAAGGCGTTGGCGGTTTCGGGGGGCAAGGTGCTGGGTGGGTGCGGCAAGGAGGAGATTTCGCTGTGGGGAGTCCATCCGGGCGGGAAGTCGGTGCTGGATGCGGTAGAGCGCGGTCTGGGGCTGGCGGAGGATGCGCTGGCGGCTTCGCGACAGACGCTGGAGAGCTTTGGAAACATGAGCTCAGCGACCGTGATGTTCGTGCTGGAGCGACTGATGCAGGGAGCGCGTCCTGGGGAGAAGGGCTGTGCGATGTCGTTCGGTCCGGGGCTTACGGCGGAGACGATGCTCTTCCATGCCGTCTGAGCCGGTGATGAACCTCTCGCGGCGAGCAGCGCCCTCGGAGCTGCCTGAGTGGATGGATGAACCGTGCTCGTATGAAGAGTTCCGCGCATGCCTGGTCGACCTGGGGCAGCTAAACCGGCTGACGCTGTCTTATCGTCCGACGTTGGCATTCCTTGACAGCATCGTTGCAACGAGCGGACGACCAGAGCCGTTGCGGATTGTGGATGTGGGTTCGGGTGGAGGCGACATGCTACGGCGCGTGGAGCGTTGGGCAGAGCGGCGAGGCGTTGCGGTTACGCTTACTGGCATCGACCTGAACCCTCATGCGGTGCGGGCGGCGCAGGAGTTTACGCCGGCGGCTAGTAAGATTACGTGGCTCACCGGCGATGCGTTCACTTATACGGAGCCGGTGGATGTGGTGATGAGCTCCCTGTTTACGCATCACCTGGAGGAGGGCGAGGTGGTGCGTTTCCTGGCGTGGAGCGAGGCTGCTGCGCGGAGAGGGTGGTTCGTCAACGACCTGTGCCGCGAAGAGGTGCCCTTCCGGCTCTTCGGGTTGCTGGCCAAGACGATGCGCTGGCATCGGTTTGTGCAGCATGATGGGCCAGTGTCGTTCCGGCGCAGCTTCCGCGAAGAGGATTGGGTGCGGATGTTGCTTGCGGTGGGAATTGACGTTGAGGATGTGCGCCTGGCGCGATGGACTCCCGCACGCTTGTGCGTGGATCGGGTGAAGGGAAGACTGAGTTGATGATGTGGACTCGGGTGCCCCTCTTCGCCCTTTCGTGCTTTCCCCGTATGTTATTCAAAAAAGTTGAGAGAAGAGTTATGGACCTTCCTGCGTAGATTGTCCTTATCGAGGATAGCTTCCTTAGTGCAGTAGCGCCTGCGGGTTGGGTCAAAGTCCAGCGGCCAGGACGCCATCCCCTGGCCCCCTTCGCATCAATGCCTGATGTTTTGATGACTCAGGTGCTGCGGCCCGTTAACCTGTCCGCAGCGGCCCTGGATGCCTTATGCTGCGGCCAATGCCGCAACCGCCTCATCATGCGGCTGCAGAAACGCCGCGCGATCCGCCCCATAGTTCAGCGCCGCGGCTCCGCCAGCCGTGTGGAACGTCACATCCCCAATCCCGATAAACCCAAACAGCGTCTTCAGGTACGGCTCGATGAAGTTCAACGACTCCAGCCCGGTCCCCGGTCCATACGCTCCGCCCGTCGCCACCAGAAACGTCGCCTTCTTCCCCGCCAGCAACGCCTTCGGCGCGCCATCGACATACGCAAACGTCCGTCCCACCCGCACAATCTGGTCAATCCACAGCTTCAGCACGCTGGGAATATTGAAGTTATGCATTGACACGCCAATCGCCAGTTCATCCGCCGCGTCAAGCTCCGCCAGCAGTTCATCTGATTTTGCCAGCACCGCCTTCTGCTCCGCTGTCCGCTGCTCCGCGGGTGTATAGGCCGCCGCTACCCACTCTGCGTTGATCGACACCAACTCACTCTTGGTCAGGTCGCGCGTCACCACCGTCCCGCCCGGGTGCGCCTTCTTCCAGTTCTCAACAAAGGTGTTTGACAGGTGACGCGAAACTGAGGCCGCGCCCATCGGGCTCGAATCGATATGTAGTAGTGTAGCCATGAAAATAATCTCCTTTACAACAGTTGATGTCTAATCAACAGTTGTTGATTCCATATAAACACAACATTAGTTGTTTAAGCAACACTTGACATAAATTTTATGTATTCTTTTCCTATGGATCTCCCACAAGGCATCTCCGGCAAAACTACCCCAACGGCGCCCTCCACGTCCCTTGACGCGCTACACCCCGTCGAATCTTCCTCGCCGGAATCCGTGCCATTGCCTGTTGAATCCCAGGACCCGCGCATACGCCGCACTCGTCAGCTTCTCCAGCAGGCCCTTGCTGAACTCCTTCGCACCCGCGAGTTCGACAAGCTCTCCGTCCAGGAGATCACCGACGCCGCTGGCCTCAACCGCGCCACCTTCTACGCCCACTACCCCGACAAATTCGCTCTTCTTGAATGCATGGTCGCCGCCCGCTTTCACGCCCTACTGGACGAGCGCGGTGTCATCTTTGACGGCACCTGCAGCAACGCCCTCACCGGCATCGTCCTCGGCGTCTGCGACTTTCTCGCCCAGACCCTCAGCCAGTTCGCCAACACTCCCTGCGGCGCCACCGGCCAACTACCCCCGCACATGGAATCGGCCATCGTCGCCGTCGTCCGCCGCATGCTCCTCGACGGCCTCCGTAACCACCCGCCCGCCAGCAACTACCCCCCCGAACTTCTCGCAGCCACGACCGCGTGGGCCATCTACGGCGCAGCCAAAGAGTGGATCCAGACCCCCAATCGACCGCTTTCGGAAGAGATTGCCGCCACCGTCCAGCGCCTCGTCCTCCCCTTGCTCAATCCGCAGCCCGTTCAGCCCCCGCAAGTCCACACGTGACGACCGTGTCTTCGTTAACGTATGCTTCCCCCACCTGCCGATGATGCCCGCCCGCGCTTCCACAGTTTCTCGTCCTCGCCGCTGGGCCACCGCCGCGGTCCTCGCTCTGCTCCTCATCCTCACTGCGCAGATCCTCCACGCCATCCACGGCCAGTCCCTTACATGGGACGAGGGCGATCACATCTTCGCAGGCTACGAGAGCTGGGAGACCCATGACTTCGGCCTCAACCCCGAGCATCCGCCGATGGTCAAGCTCCTGGCCACTCTCCCGCTGCTCCCTCTCCATCTCAACGTCCCACCGCTACAGCATCGCTTCTTCAAGACCGAGTCCTACCTCGACGGCCAGCAACTCCTCTTCCACAACGGCCCCTCCGACGGCGGCCGCTACACCGCCGAAACCCTCGTCTTCCTTGCTCGCCTCCCGACCGTTCTCTTCGCTCTTGCCGCCGCTGTGCTCGTCTTCCTTGCTGCCTGCGAGATGTTCAGCCTCCGCGCCGGCCTCATCGCTCTCACCCTCTTCTGCTTCGACCCTACTCTGCTGGCCTTCGGTGCCTACGTTACAACCGACATGGCCGCCTCCTGCACCATCTTCGCTACCATCTACGCCCTCTGGCGCTATCTCCAGCGTCCCACCCGCGCACGCCTTTTCGTGGTTGGCCTTGCAGCCGGCCTTGCCCTCGCAGCCAAGCACTCAACCCTCCTGCTCGCCCCCATGCTCGTCCTCCTGCTCCTCGGCGAATTTGTCCGTCTCTGGCTAACCCGTACATTCGCCTACCCCATGCATCGTGCGGCATCATCGCGGCTCACGTGGGCTGACGGTCCCGGCCCGCCCACGCTCCTCCGCTATGCTCTCCATCTCTTCACCGTACTCGCGGTCATCACCGTAACCGCCGTCCTCATCCTCTGGGCTTTCTATGGCTTTCGCTACAGCGCCCGTCCCGTCGGCCTCGCCCTCTCTCCCTCGCTCGCCGACTATGTCGGCCCCCTCGCCAGCATTGAAGCTCGCGGCATCCTCTTCGCCGCCCGCTTCCACCTCCTCCCCGAAAGCTACCTCTATGGCCTCGCCGACGTCCGCAGGATGGCCAACGACATGCCCAGCTACTTCTTCGGCCACGTCTATCTCCACGGCATCTGGTACTACTTCCCGGCCGTCTTCCTCATCAAGTCCACGCTCTCCCTCCTCGCCGCGCTTGCACTCACTGCCTTCGCCCTCGCCCGCGGCTATCTACGCCTAGCCCGCGCCCTTTGGTTCCTTATCGCCCCACCTGCACTCTACTTCGCAGTCGCTATGTCCTCGCACCTCAACATTGGCGCGCGCCATATCCTTCCCGTGTGGGTCTTCTGCTGCGTGCTCGCGGGCGCTGGTCTATCCGCGCTCATCGACCACAACCGCCGCTGGCTCTACTTCGCAGTCGCCATCCTCCTCTTCCAGATCGCCACCACCCTTCGCGCCTCCCCCAACTACATCCCTTACTCCAACGAAGCCTGGGGAGGTCCCACTCATACCTACCGCTACCTCTCCGACTCCAACACAGACTGGGCCCAGCAGCTCATAGCCACCTCCGCCTATCTTCGCCAGCATCACATCCGGCGCTGCTCCATCGCCTACTTCGCCGCACCCTTCATCCTCCCCGCTGACTACGGCATACCCTGCCGCCTCTTGCCCACCCCAGACTCTCTCTTCACCGACACCATCGTCCCCGCCCCCGCCCACATCGACACCCGTACGGATGGTCCCATTCTGATCTCCGCCGGCGACCTCAGCAGCTTCGAGCTCGGCTCCAGCGTTCTCAACCCCTATCAGTCCTTCACCAACGTCACACCCACAGCCTTCATCGAGGACGGCATCTTCGTCTTCAACGGCAGCTTCGATATCCCCCTCGCCGCCGCTCTGGCTCCCACCCAGCGCGCCAACGCCCTCCTTGCCGCCAGCAACATCCCCGCCGCCCTTCAGCAAGCCACCCTCGCCGAATCTATCGCCCCCAATTCAGTTCAGCCCGAGATCGCCTTAGGCGATGCTCTCGCCGCAACCAACAATAAGTCTGCTGCCCGCCAGGCCTACGCCCGCGCCGCCTTCACCATCCAAACCATGGACCCCGACGCTCGCGCCCAGTGGCTTACCATCATCCAAAAGAAGCTCGCTGCCTTATAGCCAGCGGCTTTTCCCAACTACTACCTCAACCACCAAGCTCCCCGTCTCAGCCCACCCTCGAACACCACGCTCCTTTGCCACAAACAAAACTCGTCATCGCAACCGGAGCCACGCGACCTTAGGCGTGGCTCAGTGGAAAGACACCTGTTGCGCAGCGAGCTCCCGTTCCTGCCTTGCGCGAGAAGCTAGAGGGAGGGGGCGTGGGCGATGCAGTCAATCTCGATGAGGGCGTTCTTTGGGAGAGCTGCAACCTGGACGGTGGAGCGCGCGGGAGCGACGACGCCTTCGGGGGCGAAGTGGCTGGCGTAGAGGGTGTTCATCGCAGCAAAGTCAGCCAGATCCTTGAGGTAGACGGTGGTGCGAACAACATGGGCGAAGGTGAGGCCGGCGGCGGCGAGGACAGCTTTGAGGTTGTCGAGGACGCGAATCGTCTGTGATTCGATTCCACCTGCAACCAGTTCGCCGGTGGCGGGGTCGATGGGGATCTGGCCGGAGGTGTAGACGGTGTTGCCGATGTGGACGGCCTGAGAGTAAGGGCCAATGGCGGCCGGGGCGGCAGTGGTGGCGATGGCGGACTTGCTGGTGTGGTCGGGGCGCATAAGATGGATTGTCGGCCAAAGGGGAGAGGCCGTGCAAGCAGAAGGGCTTCCAGGGAGTGCGGCTAATGGCTCTCCACATTACCCTGAGCCACAAAATACAGGAGATCAAGGTGATGGCTTCAGCCGTTACTCTGCAATCGGTGTTGACCTGTCCGCATTGTGGATATGCGTCGTCGGAGACGATGCCTTCAGATGCGTGTCAATTCTTTTATAAGTGCAGGCAATGCAAGGCCGTGCTGCGACCGAAGGTTGGCGATTGCTGCGTGTTCTGTTCGTATGGATCGGTGAAGTGTCCGCCGATACAGATGGAGGATCGTTGCTGCCGAGGTTGATGGCTGGGGGATTGGGTTGAACGCAGAAAAGTAGCAAACGCGGCAAGGGTGAGGATGTGGCTCTCGCCCTTGCCGCGTTTGAGTGGGACTGCGCGGGTTAGCGTCCGCGAGTTTTGCCGCCAGTGCGACGGCCGGCGTTGCCGCCCTGAGAGCGACCTCCGCCTGAGCGGTTGAAGCCGCCGCCAGCGCCGTTGCGCGACCCGCCGGAGCCGCTGCGTGAACGCTGCGGTACGGAGTAGGGCGCGGACTCTTTGACAGAGCCGTCCGCGTTCTTCCAACTGCGGGTCTCCATCAGGAGCAGGTCGCCGGAGGGCTTGCTGAGGTCAACCGGCTTGTTGCGCTCTTCCTTGGCAAGGTTCTTGTCGGCCTCGTTCCAGGCGAACTTTATCTTCAGTTCGCGCTCCAGCTTGCGAGCGTCACCCTTTTCGAGCGGCGTGATGAAGGTGCTGGCGATACCTTTCGCCCCAGCGCGGCCTGTCCGGCCGATGCGGTGAACGAAGTCGTCTGAGCCATTGGGCAGGTCGTAGTTGACGACGTGTGCGATGTTGGAGATATCGATGCCCCGCGCAGCGACATCGGTGGCGACCAGAATGCGGCTACGGCCCGTAGCGAAGCTCTTCAGCGCAGCGGAGCGCTGTGACTGCGAGCGGTCGCCGTGGATGATCTCCACCTCGTGACCGAGCTTTTCGAGTTTGCGGCCGATGCGATCGGCGCCATGCTTGGTGCGTGAGAAGACGAGGTAGGTGCCATCTTCCTCGTTGAGCATCTTGTCGAGTTGGGAGAGCTTCTGGTCCTGCATGACGGTGTAGACGCGAAGCTCTACGGTATCGACCGGGTGCGAGGTGAGACCGATCTCGACACGGACTGGGGTCTGCACGTAATCCTTGACGATCTCGCGGATGTTGGCATCGAGCGTGGCCGAGTAGCACATCGTCTGGCGATCCTTGGGGAGCGCTGCGACGATACGCCTGATGGAGGGCAGGAAGCCCATGTCCAGCATGCGATCGACTTCGTCAAGGACCAGCATATCGACGTCCTTGAGGTTGACGGCCTTGCGGCGGAGGAAGTCTTCGAGGCGACCGGGTGTGGCGACGATGAGGCGCGGGCCGCGGCTGATCTGCTCCATCTGCGTGTTCTCAGAGAGGCCGCCGCAGACGAGCACCGCGTCGGTCTTGAGCGTTGGGCAGATCTTATGGAAGGCGTCGAGAACCTGCATGGCGAGCTCGCGGGTGGGGAGCAGGATGAGCGATAGAACCGGTGTCTTCTTGCCGCGCGTCGAGGGCACGGAGATTTCTTCGAGACGCTCGATCATGGGGATGAGGAAGCTGAGGGTCTTGCCCGTGCCGGTGGAGGCTGTGGCGAGGATGTCGTCGCCTTCGAGTGCGGGCGGGATGGCCCCGGCCTGGACGGGCGTGGGGGTGATGAAGCCGGCGGCGCTGAGCCGTGCCTTGAGGGATTCGGAGATCTGGAAGTCGTTGAAGGTGATGGCCGAAGCTTCAGCGGAGCTTGCGGTGATGCTACGTGAGACTTGCAGAGGTTCAGGGTTCAAGATGGAGTCAAGAGTGGGAGTAGGCAAGGTTTTCCTTTTCAATCGGGTGAAGGGGAGAGTGATTGCAGAGACGCGAGGCGCTGGCAAGTGAAGCTTGCGAACGGTTGCGTGGATCCTGTTTCAGCATTGCTTGGTTCTGGTCTCCCAGAGGCCCCATCGAGGGCGTCGTAAGCACTGCTGCTGCACGGCGAGGCATGATCCTGTGATCGGCCTGCTAGCCAGAGCAACCAACGCTTGAACAACTGGCGGTGGGTAGCGTATGTGGCGCTCGCGGTCTCTGGCCAGACTCGAATCCATTGGGAGTCATCTGCCCGCGGTGCCCTGCGTTAGTAATCCTTACGCACCTACAGTGTAGCACGGCCGTTGGGTGCGAGTTGGGATGGACGAGCAACGCTCAGGCAGAAGTGCCCGAGGCGGCTATAACCAGGGGTGCGGGGTGGAAGTTGCAAAGCGATCGCCGGACTCGCGATGGCGGCTGCTGTTGGAGAAATCGAGGGGGTACGCTCGTCCCCCCTCGAACAATTAAGCGAGCAAGGAGCGGCCGCGATCGGTTGGCGTGTAGAGGCTGTTGATCATGGTCACCAACTCGCCTTCGGCCAACTCGCGCAGTCCGGCACGCACGCGAAACAGCGGCAGGCTGGTGCGCGAAGCGACGTCCTCGGGCGAAGATGGACTTTCGAGGGCGGTCAACATCTTGCGGGCGGACTCGGTCAACTCTCCCTGGGGGCCAATACATGCCATTGCGGTTCTCCCTGGTGCGCTCGGTTAGAGTGCTTTCTTGCAGAAGTACCAGTCTGTGCATTCGAAGCCGGCCTTGAGGCGAGCCTCTACGTCTTCCATGGTGGTGGGCGGCGGCACGATGACCTTTTCGCCGGGCTTCCAATTGGCGGGGGTGGCGACACCGTGCTTGTCGGTGGTCTGGAGCGCGTCGATGAGGCGGATGATCTCATCGGTGTTGCGGCCGGTCGTGAGCGGGTAGTAGATCATGGCGCGCACGATGCCATTGGGGTCAATGACGAAGACGCAGCGGCTGGTCTCGGTCTTGCTTTCGCCGGGGCTGACCATGCCGTAGAGCGTGGCGACATCCTTGTTGGAGTCGGCGATGATCGGGAACGGAATGTCGATGCCGAACTTGTCTTTGATGTTGCGCACCCAGGCGATATGCGAGGTGGGGCTATCGATGCTGAGGCCCAGGAGTTCCACGTTGCGCTGGCGGAGTTCGGCCGCAATGCCGGCGAAGGCGAGGAACTCGGTGGTGCAGACCGGGGTGAAATCGGCTGGGTGGGAGAAGAGCACTACCCAGGTGCCGCGGAAATCTTCGAGGCGGATCTTTCCGTGAGTGGTAACGGCTTCAAATGCGGGCGCTGCCATCCCCAGCCGGGGTAAGGAGGCTGCGGGAGCAGCGTCTGAGACGTTGTGATCCTGAATTTTATTCGTTTCCTGGTTGGACATGTCTAGCTCTTTCCCTGGGAGGTAGATTCAGATTTGTGGGTGCAGTTGCCCCGCAGAAATGACTAGTATGTGGGATGAGACGGAGGGCAGAGGAGATGCTGCACTGAGCAAATGAGCCCGCGGAGTGTGCGCTATTCGGTGAGCTAGGAGTCTCGATTACGAGATGTCCCGCCAAAGCCGCGTGACTTCCGCTTTGGTGGGACTGGCTTCTTGAGTTGGGCGGCCTCGGGGAGAACCTTCTTGCGTTCTACTTTCTTGCCGGCCGCCGCGCGATTCAGGGCCTGAACCTCGCCGGGGAGAAGCTCGCGGAAGCCTCCGGGAGGAACATCGAGAGTCAAAGCGCCGTAGCCGATGCGGCGGATCTTTTCGACATGGTGGCCGATCTCTTCAAACATCTTGCGGAGCTGACGGTTGCGGCCTTCGGTGAGAGTGACCTCGTACCAGGGATTCTCGCCGCGGCGGACCTGCTCGATCTTGGCGGGCTGCGTCAGGACGCGATCACGGCGGCCGGTGGAGCGGGTGTCGGCGAGGCGGCCGCGGTCGATCATGATGCCGCGGCGGAGCTGTTCGATGGCCGCGTCAGTGGGCGCGCCGGAGACTTTGACGAGGTACGTCTTGAGTACTCCTGTGGCGGCCTTGGAGAGCTTGTTGGCAAGCTCGCCGTCGTTGGTCATCAGGAGCAGGCCTTCGCTGAGGTAGTCGAGGCGGCCGACGGGGAAGAGGCGGGGGAGCTTCATGTGCTCGCCGGTGGTCTTCTTCTGAGCGTCCTGGCCGAGGAGTTGTATGACGGTGGGACGGTGCTCAGGGTCGTCGAGGGTGGTGACGTAGCCGCGGGGCTTATTGACCATGAAGTACCGGGTGGGCTCGGGACCGTGGAGGAGCTTGCCATCGACGCGGATGTGATCGCGGGTGATGTCGGCGCGGGTGCCGAGCTCGGTGACGGTCTGGCCGTTGACGACGACGCGGCCTTCGAGGATGATGGCCTCGGCGGCGCGGCGGCTGGCGATGCCTGCCTGCGCAAGAATCTTCTGGAGGCGGTCGCCGCGGGGGGCGTCGCCGGGTTGGGGGACGGACTTCATCTGTTCATTATCGCGTGTTTGGGTGATAGCGAGCTGATGAGCGCATGGTTATTCCTTGGCGTCCAAGGGAACGTTGTGTGTCTCGGCGATCTTCTGAAGAATCTGGAAGTGCTGCGCCAATACCGGTTCATCCAGTTTTGCGACCTTCTGCATGAGTGGATCTTTTGCGGACTCTTCGCTCTGGAACTCCTTCAGGCTATGCTGTTGTTCTTTGGCCATGTCCTGAAGATAGGCGGCGTCGAACGCCTGTCCGGAGAGGGATTGCAATCGCGTCATCTCCTTCTTCTCTTTCTTCGAAGGCCTCTTCGGTGTGCTGACGTCGAGTTTTTTGGCGAGGGGTTCTAACTGGCTGTCGAGTTGGGTGTGAATCCTGACCATTTGCTGACTGAACTGCTTGACATCGGCGCTGGCGGATTTTTGCTCGGCCAATTGGCTTATCTCGATCTGTGTCTGGTTGTCATCAAAGGCATCCTTCACGAACATCTGATCAGCGTAGGACGGAATAGACGCCTGGACGTTGGGCGCATCCGCGGGTAGCTCGTTGGCGAGGGCGGTTGATTGGCCGGGAATGGGCTGCTGCGTCGTCTGCGGAACTTGCTGCTGCATGCCCTGCCCGGCTCCTTGCTGCTGGGCATACGCGGTAGAACCAGCTATAAGCAAGGTGGCCATAATTGAAAGGGTCTTGCAGGATGACCGTGGAATCATGCGATGTTCCTCCGTTTCACGAGCGAGAGCGCGGCGAAGATAGTGGACACTTGCGTGCCCACCCGACCGTACAGTCCAACTGCCTGGAGGTGTAGTTGCCGTGCTCTCTGTTTGCGATGCGAGCCAGGGCTTGATGTGTTGCTTTTTGCAGGGGCTGGGCGTCGCCGGAAACGGCGTTCGTGTTAGTCGCGGCGGCCGCCGGAGAAGAGTTGGGTGAGGGCGAGGAAGATGTTGATACCGTCGAGGTAGATGCTGAGTGCGAGCTCAACCGGTGTGGCTCCATCACCGCCCCTGTGGATGCGCATGAAGTCCACGACCACCAGCACGCTGAAGATGGCCAGCGTCAGGTAGGAGTAGACGTTGGGTGAGATGAAGTGGAAGAACATGCTCAGCACGCCAACCAGCACCAACGCCAGTAGCGCGGCGAAGGCGTAGTTCTGCACTCGGCGGTAGTCAAAGGTGAAGATCTGCGCGCCAATGCCGAGACAACCCATGCCGACGGCCGTGGTCAGAGCGGCATTGAAGACCGCATTGCTATGGCCGGTGTGCAGCAGCATGTTGATCCAGGGGCTGATCTCGAAGCCCATCGCGAGGGACAGCAGAAGGAAGAGGCCGAAGGAGAGCATGGGCGTGTTGCGTGTGGCGCGGATGGCGAAGATCAGCGCGAAGGTCGCAATGACGCAGATCCAGAAGACACCGCCGGCGAAGTAGGGCGGCGCGATGTAGACGCCGACCGCCGAGGTGAAGAATCCGAGTGAGGCGATGACCAGTACCTGACTGAGCAGCGCGGATGTCGTGCGGGTTTGGGGGACTGCTCCGAAGCCGTTGCGGCTGCCATTGCGGCCGTCGATGATGATGGGATTATTGCGGGTGTCCATAACGCCTCTTACACAATACCGTACGCCTATATGACGCTTGAAGGCTGCAAAAGGTTCTGATCCCTGCGCGGACCTGGGAGCACGAAGGTCGTGGCCTGGAGCCGCATTCAGCACATTGGCGTGGTGTTACGAGTGGGCGGCAACGGGCTTCCCCGCTGAACTGTTGGGTTTGTGGTAAGGGAAGTGAGACTTTAAGGAAAGCCACCTTTTTTCATAGAGTTCAAAGCTAAGAACGGAGGCGACGGTGGTGGCGGCTAGAGCTATGAAAACGTATGCAGCGCCGCCTAGAGATGGCGAATGAAGCCGGTGCTGCAAAATAGACAGCAATCTGGCGACGAGAGGAAAAAATAAGTTGTGGTAGATGTACATTCCATAGCTGTACTTACCGAAGAAGCGAAGGATGCGGGTCTGGCCGAGCCGGCAAAGAGCAGTCTCGGGCTGGATGGTCCAGAGCAGGATGCAGGTAAAAAAGACGGCAAGCAGGGGAAAACCGGCGATCGCAAACCAGTTGTTGTGGTATCCGGCGTAGCCGTTATGGTGGATGATGGCGGCAAGCCCGGCGAGGGATGCAATGAATACAGGCTTGACGTGGCGGAGCATTCTCGTCAGGGAGACCTGGCGGCTGAGGATTGCGACCATCGCTCCGCATAACAGGCCGTCGCAATGGCTGGGAAGGTTCATGTAGGACCACTCCCACCCAGCCTGCGGTGCGATGTGGAGGAACAAAAGACGCACCAGAAGGGATGCAGCCATGCCACTGATACAGACTGAGATGAGGCGTTTGGCGTCCCGGACATAAAAGACAACCATGGGCCACACGAGATAAAACTGCTCTTCCACTGCAAGCGACCAGGTGTGGACGATACGGACGTACGGAGGGACCTCGCCCAGGCTGGGATCAACCTGCATTGCGATGTTGCCAAAGTAGAACAGGAACGAAAGATGACCGAGCCGCCACTGCAGGTGAAGAAAGGGGGTCAGTAAAAGAAGGATGAGCGCAACGCCGTAAAAGACAGGAAAGATGCGAAGCGCACGGCGCATATAAAAGTTGCGGAAGTAATGGGGATCATCGCTGGTATCAAGGAGGATGCCGGTGATCAGAAAGCCTGAAAGCACGAAAAACAGGTCGACGCCGGCCCATCCGCCAGCGGTGATCGGCTTGGCGAATAGTACCCAGCCGGTGTTTGTATGGGCGCTGACGCCGTAATGGAAGAAGAAAACAGCAAGAAATGCGATGCCGCGGAGTCCGTCGAGGCTCTGGATATGACGAGCCGAGACGCGGTTCCCGCTGCCTGCTGATGCTTCTATGGCTGCTCCCGACATAGGTAAAGATATCAGGCGATCTCGGTCTTGTCCTTCGCAGTGAGTGCATGGGGAGAGGTGACGTCGCCGTCTTGTGGGGGGGCGATGACGGCGGGTTCACCATCGCGTGGCTCGTCGGCCGGATAGCGATCGACCTGGTCGATGGATTCGGGCTCGGCGGGCTGGAGGTTGTGGCCTTCGAGTTCGATGGGGTCGGTGCTGAGTTCGTCGTTCGGAGTGGAGGATTCAGCGAGCGCCTCAGCGGAATCCGATTCGGCGGAGTTGGACTCGGCAGGCGTAGATTCCATGGGAATCTCTTCCTGGACTGCTTCGTTGAGCTCGCCGGCCATCTTTTCAAACTCCTCGATGCTGGGGAGTTCGTTGATGTCCTTGAGGCCGAAGCGGAGGAGAAAGTCCTTGGTGGTCTTGTAGAGGATGGGGCGGCCGATGACCTGCTTGCGGCCGGCGGTGGTGACGAGCTTGCGGGTGAGCAGAGAGCCGAGGACGCCGGCGGAGTCGACGCCGCGGATCTCCGAAACTTCAGGGGCGGTGACGGGCTGTTTGTAGGCGACGACAGCGAGGGTTTCAAGCGCCTGGAGGGTGAGCTTCAGCGGCGGTTTGAGGCTCTTGACGAAGCCGCGGACGGCGTCGTGGTACTCGGGCTTGGTGGCCAGGCGGAAGCCACCGGCAACCTCGCGGATCTCAAGGCCGCGGTCGTTGTTGGCGTAGTCGGCGATGAGCTGGTCGAGGAGGAAGCGGAAGTAGTCGCGGAGCTTGCGTGCGGCGAGCTTCTGCTCTGCCTCGCGGAGCCTGGTGGCTGCGGCGGCTTCGCGAGCTAGCTGCTGGCCGGTGGGCTCGACGCTATCGGATGCGGTGGCCGGAGCATCGGGCGCTATGGGTTCGGCCGCTTCAACGGCTGGTTCGGCCTCGGTGGGGACGATGGCTTCGGCGTTGAGGGCTTCGGCGTCGTCGCGGGGCTCAGGTTCGCTGGCGCCGGTTTCGGCATCGAGGGCGGACTCGTCTTCGAGGGCGAGAGAGTGCTGCTGGGCGGCGATGGCGTCCAGTTCCGCCTGGCCTTCCTGGCCGAGCAGGCCGGTGAGTTGGGCCAGCGTTACGGGCTCTTCGGACGCGTAGATGACAGCTTCGATCTTGGCTTTGAGACTCATGGGTGCAGGGTAGAGTGTATCAACCCGCGCTGACCGCGGCAGGCAATAAATAGATTGTATCGGGTTGGCGGGATGGCATAAGATCATCGCGAATCATCGACCACTGTGTTTGGGTAGGCATTGCGGGCCTGTTTGTGACCGGCTGAAGGGCTGGTATCGACTTTGGGACTCGAACAGGAGCTACACCAAGATGGTCAAACCTGCGCGGTTGCTGGATCAATACTTTTATCTCTTCATGGCGCTGCTGATTGCAGCCGTGGTGGCGTTCGGATTCAGCCGGACGGTGGAGGCGCGGCTGCTGCATGCGGTGCCCGCGCGGCCGTTCCTGCTGTATGTGCATGGAGCTGTGTTTTCGGCCTGGGTCGCTTTCCTGATTCTTCAGTCTCTGCTGGTCCGAACGCACCATGTGCGCTGGCATCGCGTGCTGGGCTGGTTCGGCGTTGCGCTGGGTTGCGCGGTGGTGGTGTTGGGCGTCTGGACGGCGATTGTGATGGCGCGGTTCCGAGTGGCACATCTGCATGGGCTCGGCGCGGTGTCCGTGCTGGGGCTTTCGTTCTATGACATTGCGGCGTTCGCTGTGCCGTTTGCGCTGGCCGTTGCGTGGCGGAAGAGGCCGGAGTACCATCGGCGGCTGATTATGCTGGCTAGCTGTGCGCTGACCTCCGCAGCGTTTGGCCGCTTTCCGCCGTCGCTGATGCCGAGGTATTGGTTCTTTGTTGGCGTGGACGCGCTGGTGCTACTGGGGGTGGTCCGCGACCTGATCGTCAACCGGCGCGTTCATCGGGTCTACACCGTCGGTTTGCCGGCCTTTATCGTGTGCCAGATGGCGGTGATGTACGTGCTGCTGACCGATGCTCCGTTCTGGCGAAGGATTGCGAGCGTTTTCCTGCGGTGAGGTACCCCCCCTCCCCCCCCTCTATGCGTTTTCCAGTAAATGATTCAAAACAGGCAGGTTAATGCTCTTGTGTTCCGTAGATGATTCAATTCAGGCGGGTTGCAGGCAAATTATTCCAGGGAAAGGAGTTAGCTGCCACAAGATGTAGGGGTGTTGCTCAAGCGCTTCTTCGTGTTCGCTCAGCGCAGTGCTTGCTTGATCTTGCTTCGCTGATGAGGAGTTTGCCTTCCTGATTAAATTGTAGCGGGCTGGCGGGGGTGATTATGCCATGTTTTGAAAAAATATATCGCCTTTGTTTATAGGGGTTTTGGATGAGTTAGGTGGCGTTTGGGGGTTGACAGGATTCCGGTCAGGCGGGAAGGGTGACCTTGCCCCCGGAATGCGTCTCTCATCAGCGTACTGGTTTTGGAGGTTTGTCCGGTTGCGGTTGAATCTTCGCGGTCAGGCGGCGAGATGGCTGAAGAGCCAGAAGAGGGAGCCGGAGAGCAGGGCCGCTACCGGGAGGGTGAAGACCCAGGCCATGGCGATGTTGCGGATGGTGGCCCACTGCAGGCCGCTGCCGTTGGCGGTCATGGTGCCGGCGATGCCGGAGTTGAGGACGTGTGTGGTGCTGACCGGGAGGCCGTAGGTGTCGGCGACCAGGATGGTGCACATGGCGACGAGTTGGGCGGCTGCACCCTGAGCATAGGTGAGGTGGGTTTTGCCGATCTTCTCGCCTACGGTGATGACGATGCGCTTCCATCCGACCATGGTGCCAAGGCCCAGCGCAAGGGCTACGGCGACTTTGACCCAGGCGGGAATGAAGTGGGTGGAGCGGTCGAGATAGCCGCGGTAGGTGGAGAGGGCTGCGGCGTCGCCGGAGTAGAGAGCGGGGGCACCGGGGGTGGTGGGGAGCAGGCGGAGGGTCTCGCCGGTGAGGTACATCTGGGTGCGCACGGTGGACTGCATGGTGGTGGGAATGCGGGAGATGGAGCCGTAGGCTGCGGTCTCGGCGCGGAGGTTGTCGATCTGCCGCTGGAGGGCGGGGAGGACGCTGGGGTTGTAGACCCGGGTGGTGACGAAGCGGTTGAGCTGGTCTTCAGGATCGAGTGTGGGTGAGCTTGCGTGAGGGTTGAGGTAGTGGCTGACGGCGGTGGAGGCCTGAGTGGAGATGGCGGCAAAGCTCTGGACGTCGCGGGTACTGAGGTGGTGGTTGAGAGCGAAGGCGGTGGGGACGGTGCCGACGAGGATGAGCATGATGAGGCCCATGCCCTTCTGTCCGTCGTTGGAGCCGTGCGCGTAGGAGACGCCGCCGCAGGTGAGGATGAGCAGGGCGCGGATGTAAAAGGGCGGGGGCGTGCTGCCCTCGGGCTGCCTGTACAGACGGGGGTCGCGGGCGGCGAGTCTGAAGAGGACGAGGACGATGCCGGCGAAGAGGAAGCCGACGACGGGCGAGATGAGGAGAGCTTCGAGGACCTTCTTGATCTGGCTCCAGTCGAGGCCGGTGAAGCTGCCGGCACCCTGTTGAACCTGGTAGGCAAGAGCAACGCCGAGGATGGAGCCGATCATGGTGTGGGAGCTGGAGACGGGCAGGCCCTTCCACCAGGTGGCGAGATTCCAGACGATGGCCGCGACCAGGACGGCGAAGACCATGGAGAAGTCGGAGCGCTTGTCGATGCTGAGGAAGAGGTGGGCGGGCAGGAGGCCGACGATGGCGAAGGCCACGGTGCCGGAGCTGAAGAGGACGCCGAGGAAGTTGAGCATGCCGGAGAAGACGACGGCGACGTGGGGGTCGAGGGAGTGGGTGTAGATGACGGTGGCGACGGCGTTGGCGGTGTCGAGGAAGCCGTTGACGAACTCGAAGCCGAGAGCGATGAGGAGGGCGATGCTGAGGAGGATGAAGGGGAAGAGAGAGTGAGAGGGAACGAGGGCGAGATCAGCCGAGAGCCTTTCGGCGATGAAGAGAAGGCCGCCAGCGAGCAGAAGAAGGAAGGCAAGGGTGCCGACTTTGCCAGGGGATGATTTAGCAAGCTTGGCTTCGAGTGAGGAAGTTGAGGGGGCGACTTGAGGGGTGATTACGGGGGTGGCCATCGTGTTTGTCTTAGCTCACCGGAGAGGGAGCGCGGAACGCTTGAGGCTTCGAGAAGGTAAGTTCATAGAGAAAAAACAACGGTGGAATTCAGGACCCTCTAAGAGTCTAATCCCGGAGCGGCCTGGAGGCTAGAGGGAGGGGATGTGGGCGAAGGTGGAGGGCCAGTCGGCGAGGAGTTTGTGGAGAACGGTGGAGCCGCAGAGGTAGGCGGATTCGAGGGCGATGCGGGAGCCGATGTAGGGTTCGGTGATGGAGTCGGCGGCGGTGTGGCCGGGGCGCTGCTCGGTGTAGTTGCTGGCGGTGCGGAGGACGAGGACGCGGTTGGGGTCGACGCGCTGCATGTTGCCGAGGCGCTCGATGGCGTTGAGGAAGCCGGCGTCCTCCATCTCGGAGGTGGCGAAGATGCCGCGGCCGCCGGTGTAGAGACGGACCCAGTCGCGGGCGTATTGGGTCATGATGCGGCCGTGCCAGTAGTAGTCGCTGGAGAAGGTGGCGCCGATGAGGACGAAGGGAGGACGGCGCGCGGCAGGGTGGTTGGTGAAGCCGGCGCGGTAGGCGGCGACGGTGGGGTCGTCGCCGAGGTTGAGGTCTTTGGTCTGGGCGTAGGCCCAGGCGGTGAGGGAGGGGTTGAGGGTGTAGAGGTTGGAGCGGGTCCAGGTGGTGTTGGGGACGGCGTCTGGGGCGGGACGGAGAGCGCCGGAGGGAAAGATGCCGTAGGGCCAGTCGGAGGGGGCTTCGCGAGGATCGATCTCGCGGGCGACGTCGTTGACGACGAAGTTGGCCCAGGCGGCGGAGCCGATGGAGGCGACGCGGGGGTCGATGCCGGCGATGCCGTTGATGAGGATGTAGGCGTGGGTGAGGTCGAAGCGGGGATCGAGGCCGAGAGCCATCATGGAGGCGGTGGCGTTGACCAGGGTGGTGCCGCTGACGATGCCCAGGATGGTGTGCTGGGGGTTGGTGCGGATGGGGTGGGTGCCGGAGGGGTCGAGGGTGTCAATGGGGCCGCCGGGGAAGGGGAGGGTCTCGGAGAGGTGCTCGCGCTCGACCCAGAACTGGAACTCGCCGGGGATGTCGCCGGTGTCGTGGCCGACCTCGAAGGTGGTGACGATGACGGCGCGGATGGGCCAGGGGTGCTGCGTTTGGGCGTGGGCGGCGGACGCGAGAAGCCGTGCGAACAGCAATGCAAATGCGGCGATGCGAAGGCGTGGGCGCATGGTGAACTCCGTGGAAGATGTGAGGTTTCAGGGTAGCGCATGCGGTGGGTGCTTCCGTCAAGCCGACTTCCCGGTACTAATCACGGTTGCTGAGAACTGTATGTGAAATTGCACACGGATGGCTTCACAGATAGTCTGTACGAAAGCGCGCGCCATGGCTGTTGATAACTGAAGGCAGTGGAGTTGACGTTTGCTAAATGTAGGAAGCAACGCCGGACGGTGGCTTATCCCGGGAATAATCGCCATAGTTTTCGCAGTATCAAGGCGCTATCTCCCGGCCCCCTCCAAAGTACTGATTTCCGAAGGTGAAGCCAGTGAGCTTTCACGCCTGCAATGGCCTGTCGGAGCATCAATGGTAAGCGTAGGCATTGCGTTCGGTTTTCTCCTTTACGAAGCTCTCAAATGGATGAACGCGGTATGGGGTCGACAAGACGGAAGCAGTCAAATTCTTATTTTGCCTACACACGCCATTTGGGCAATCCTTGCGGTCTT
>DAIDKF010000021.1 GCA_027450185.1 Granulicella sp.
TTCCGACTAACTCTTGAGGCAACTTCCCTCCCACTTTCGCTCCGGCCATGTTCATGTATTGGACGTTGAACTCCGGATCGATGATCATTAAAGGAGTAGGCACAGTATCAAGATGGCCGGTCAACGTAGCCGCTATCCTGTTCATGCCCTCAATTACTCGTCGAAAGTCGCCGCTGTGCTTGGAGGCGTCTAGGCGCGTGGTTAGTTGGCCACTCAAGGAAGCGGTTGTGAGGGCATCGATGTCTTCACCAAGCGCATTGATGTTCTCCATCATTTCAATGATGGCTGGAACGAGTTCATCGGCTTCAGATCTGCGCGCTATCTTCTTGTAATCGGGTAGTTCATCAAGGTTTCCTTTTGCGACGTCCTTCATGGTGCTCGTAACATGCGTGACTCTCTTGTGCACGATGTTTACGGCTTGGGCAAGACCGGCGTAGACGCCTTCATATTGTCCTTCAACCACACTGGTGTAATCGTTATTCGCCATCTTCTGCAGAACCATGTCCGCTTCCAATAGGCCGCTAAGACTATGGATACACGCGTTCAGGTTGTTCTTAACGACGTTGAAGTCGCCCTTGTAGTCCGCTTCGATCTTTTGAGGAATGATGCCGCGCGAAAACTGATCCGCATAATCGCTCGCGATCTTGAGAGGAGGGACGAGCGCATCAAGCACGCTGTTCACGCCCTCGATCAGTTGCAGATCATTTCCCTCAAATTCGTTGACCTCTCCGCGCACGTCCAGGCGTCCCTCCTGTACGGCTCGGACGACCCTCAAGATCTCATCTTGAAGCAGATCGTCATTTTCGTGAATCTCTGGACGATCCAGGACGGCGGTGCCGCTGGACGAATTCCGGTGGGTAGCTACCTGCCGACCGTTACTTGCTTGTGTTGCCATTTTGTTTCGCTCCTAGCAATGGATGTTGCTTTGTTATGTCGTTGCCATGCCTGATAGCCAGGCTCACTGTGTTTGCGAACGTCAACAGTCTCCTGCGGAACGTTCATCTGGATTGGCTAGTTCGTTTGATTTGCTCATGATTCGCCGTGGCGGATCGCCGGCACTAGGCGGTTCTCCCCGCGGTGAGGTCCACCGTTCGCTCCTCATCGAGGACCAGCAGCAACCGGTCCTTCAGTTTGTACACTCCCCGAATGAGGTCCCTGGCTCCAGTGGCAAGATTGTCCGGTGGCGGCTCGTACGTTGATGGATCCATGTCCAGCACATCGCCAATCTCGTCGACCAGCAGACTGACGGCACCGTCTGCGGTTCGGACGACCATATTCATGGACGTCAAGTGGTCCGCAGATGGCGGTGGCAGCAGCAACCGCCGTCGCATGTCGATCGCTGTAACAATCTGGCCGCGCAGATTGATCAACCCCTCGATGACATCGGGTGCTTGTGGCACCGACGTCATGTGTTGCGAGCGCAATACTTCCTGTACGTGGACTACATCTACACCGAAAAACAGGTCACCCACGAAGAACGTCGAGAACTGACCGCTCATAGGCAACGTTGGTGCCTTTGTTCCTGGTAAGTCGTTGGTCATTCGTTACCTCCCCTATCCTGCGCAACTCATACACTCTGGTGTTGCTTCGACCGCAGTCTGTGGCGATACCAGCCGTGTCACCGACTCGAGCACCAGCAATCCGTCAAACTTTTCCTGGCAGTCTTGGAAGCCTGCTGTCTGCGCAAATGCTGCTTGGTTCTGGTCAAAGGATTCGACCAGCGCCAGAATAGGAATCTTTGCCAGCTCAGGTCTCGAGCGTAGAGCGGCCACTAGCGCTGTACTTCCATCCGGTGGAAGTTCAAGTGCCGTGACGACAACGTCTATGGTGTGGCATTCCAACTTGCGGATAACTTCGTCCAGGTTGGCGGCCTCCAGCACCGAGTACCCCGCCATATCCAGTCCACCCCGAATCATGCCTCGTGAGAATGCCGAAGCATCCGCGACCAGTACTGTCTTTCCTCTCGTGTGTTCATCCGCACTCGAAGACCAGGACTCCTTCGATTCACGAAGAACCAGATGCAAGTCTAGGAAGTCCGTGACCCGATTGCCGATCACCGCCGAGCCAAGAAGCCCTTTACGCCCCGATCTCTGCCTTACCGTGACTGCCTCTTCAGTAACATCCAGAATCTGGTCTACGACCATGCCTACACTGATATCGCCATCGTTAAACACGACCACCTGTACTGGATCAGCATGTAGTCCTTGGTCAGGAGTTCCAGGCTCCAGTATTGCCTGGAGAGAGACCAGCGGAAGAATGCGGTCCCGATACTGCACTACTTTGCCCCCACCAGCATGTTCGATATCTGACCGTGAAAATTCTTCAAGTCTCGCCACAAGTGAAAGTGGTACAGCCAGGCGCTCAAACGAGCCGCTCCGGAACAGTAACAACCGCTGCTGCTCCATCGTTGATTGAGCCTTATGCTTGTCAACGACTCGCGCCGACTCGCGCAGTTCGCCGAATACACCCGACCGCTGCCCAATGCCCAGTACGTCGAGAATGAGGGCCACACGACCATCTCCCATAATTGTTGCGCCGGCATACAACGTAAGCCCCTTTAGCTGCTTACCGAGAGGCTTGACTACAATCTCCTGGGTGTCGTAGATGCCGTCCACAACTAACCCAAATTGCCTATCCTCCGCTTGTAGAACCACCATGTTCAAGGCTGCGGCTCCGTCCGCTGATTTCAACCCTAAGACCTGATTCAGGTACGTGATTGGCAGCAGACTCCCACGACGCCGGTATACCGGCGTTCCGTGCACATATTCAATATGTTTCCCTCCAGAATCTGCCTCAATGCGTATCAGTTCGAGCAGACTCACCTGTGGAATCACGAATCGCTCGCCGCCACTAATGATCACCAAGCCAGGAATAATGGCCAGCGTCAGAGGTATTCTGATCTTAACCGTTGTCCCTTCGCCGAGGCGGCTATGCAGATCGACGACACCACCAATTTTCTCGATGTGAGACTTGACCACATCCATGCCAACGCCCCGCCCGGAGATATTCGTCACCGACTGGGCCGTCGAGAATCCCGGCTCGAAGATGAGACTCAACGCTTCCCGGTCACCCAGTTTCTCTACTTGCTCAGGTCTGAGTAACCCCTTCTCGATGGCCTTCTGTTTGACTCGTGCGACATTAATTCCCGCCCCATCATCGCCGACTTCGATGTTCACCTGGCCGCCTTCGTGATAAGCCCTGAGTGTTAACACTCCCTGAGGCGACTTGCCCGCATGCGTGCGAGCCGCAGGCGATTCAATCCCGTGATCGCAGCAATTGCGTACCAGATGCATCAGCGGGTCTTTGATCGCCTCAATGATCGTCCGGTCTAACTCGGTCTCCGCACCATCCATGCGCAGCTGTATCTGCTTTCCTAGTCCAACGGAGATGTCGCGCACCACGCGTGGCAGCTTATTCCACACCATGCCTATAGGCTGCATCCGGGTCTTCATCACTCCTTCCTGCAGTTCGGTCGTAATCAGATTCAGTCGCTGCGACGTCGCATTCAGAGCCGGATCTTCACGATCGGTATTGAACTGCAGAATTTGGTTGCGCGTAAGTACCAGCTCCCCCACCAGATCCATGAGTTTATCCAGCAGCTCGACTCCTACCCTGATGTTCGAATCTACCGCAGCGGAATGTTGCGCGGTTTCATCATCCCGCCTGTCTCTTATTCTCCTTTCTGCGACTCTTCTATCCTCTTCTGCTTGTTGATCCTGGCGAAGTAGAGCAGCGTTGCTATCGAGCTGAGATTCTGCTTCGGAGCGATTCGCCGCATCGGCTACATGCAACTCGAGAGCTGGACGAGTCTTAATCTCGCTCGTCGCTTCCGCTGCTACACGCAGTTTGTGGATGAGATCTTCAAATTCAAAGGACCCTTCCGTCCCGCTGGTCTCGATCGATGCCAAGACCTTTCGAGTCGCATCCACGGTCTCCAGAATCAAGGAAACGATCTCTGGCGTGAGATCCCTCTTCCCATCCCGCAATTGGCTTAGCAGGCTCTCGGCCTGATGTGTAATTCCCTCCAGGGTTGAGAAGGCGAGGAAACCGCAAGCGCCTTTGATAGTGTGGATGGTTCTGAAGATGCTCCCAAGTAGATCCACATCCAATGGGCTCTTTTCCAGTGCAACCAGATCCAGATCCAGACGCGAGAGGTTTTCATCACTCTCGATCAGAAACTCCCGAATCATCTCTTTGTCTTCCGCGCATGCGTCGTCCATGATTCCTTTCCAATTACACACACCGCACGTTCAGCCACAGGCATTGAGGCCATAGAAGTGGTGTCGATCCAATGCGTGCTCTATCGGCATATCTCTGAGTAGCTTTAGCCCGGTCCAGCACAAACTCCTTCTCAACGGTCCTAGCCGATTAATCGTTATAGTTACGCATTGCAAAACTCATGCGTCGTACGAACTGCCCGTCAATAGGGATGAACCGTGTATGTCCACAGAATTATCTTTAAAGTCCGCAAGGTTAGACAAAGGTAAGCCACGAGCGGTGGAGGGCATTCTTGTAGAAAAGCAGAAGCTGATCAACAGTATGGATCTGCAAGGATCGTCCCATCCCTGCGATGCGTTCTGTATATATCCGTGCGGTTTTCGGATTGTGCCCCTGAACAAGTTCATCGCAACAGCCGATAGATGTCTGTAACAGCACGTCGACCATTTGTGTAGTGCTTTGCATTGCGCGGAGGCGAAGGGATATCACCACATGGATCTACTTTTGGTAGACGATAGCAAGACTATGAGACTACTCGTGCATCGTGCCATTCGACAGGCAGGCTATCGATCTCTAACCGTCTGCGAAGCGGAGAACGGTGCTGACGCTCTAGAAAAATTGAAGTCGGTGAAGCCCAGGCTTATTCTGTCCGACTGGAATATGCCGGAGATGTCAGGTATCGATTTTCTGAGACAACTGCGCGCACAGAACAATCTGACGCCATTCGGCTTCATCACGTCAGAGGCATCGAAGAAGTTCAAGGATATGGCCATGAGTCACGGTGCAAGCTTCATCATCGTCAAGCCATTCAACGTGGATGAGGTTCAGGCAGCGCTGGATCCTATCCTGGGGGGAAATTAAAATATGGCGGAACCGTCTTCCTCTGTAATGACCAGACTGTTTACGGATCTGATAGGGCACAATGTCAGCTTCTCTGATCAGTCCCGACCCATCATGGCGAAATCGGAGCAGCTCTTTTGTCTGTACCAAATCAAGCCGATGGATAGCAGCCGGATCATTCAAGCCGACATGTCGTTGCTTAGTTCTTTCGCCGGTGCACTCATTGGGCTCTCTGCTGAAGCTATCAAAGAACGCGTGGCGGAGCCGCAGCTTGACGAATCTCTCCGAGATGCTCTCCACGAGGTCATGAACATTGCCTCGAGGATAGTGTCCTTAGAACACAGAGCCGTCTTCAAGGGCATCTATGCAGATCCGGGCTCCTTGCCTACTGATGCGCGCAATACCCTCCGCGACCCGTGCTATGCAAGCTACTTCAACGTCAAGATCGATGGCTACGACGGTGGCACACTCGCTTTGCTGGCACCCTTCTAACAATCTCCCATAACTTCTGTCGCCGGTGTCGCACGGCATCCCAGGAGGTGTTGGCAGCTAGCCACCTCGCTGAAGCATGTACATTTGCTCTCCGTCACTCCTCGGTATTTGATGCTAGATTACCAGCGTCCTTGATTGAACTTCTCGTCTCACCTCGACAAGCTCCACAACTTCGCAATCTCCTTACATGGCCCCATGGCTCCTAGCGTCGTTATTTGGACTGCGCTTCAGTGCGCTCAGCGTGTGCGCTCTCATTGAACAGGGAGCCCGTACCCCGGTCTCATCCTGCGCTGATCGGGTGCCATCGGCTCGTTGTCACCGGAATCTTCTTCTTCGCTGGCTGAGGAAACGAGAGCATGGACCAAAATGGAACTCCGGCGACGTGTCCCGTATTGGGCGGTCAAATAATTAGATCCGCGTAGGTATTGGTTGTTTCTAGAGTTCAGAGAGTGGATCGTGATGATACACCGCGAATGAGAGCGGGGTTCAGTTCCGATGAATTCTCTCAGGAACGAAGTTCAATCATTAACGGAAGGAAAGCGATGCGTATCTTGGTTGTGGAAGACGATCCAGCTTTGGGGCTTTTTCTTCAGAAGGGTCTGACTCTTGAAGGCCATCACGTCGACTGGGTCGGAGATGGCGACACTGCACTGGAGATGGCTGCGCAACAAGCACCGGATCTGATGGTGCTTGACCTCGGGTTGCCGCGCCGCGATGGGACAGAGGTCCTCGAAGTGATGCACAGAGACTTTCAGGCAACTGTGGTTCTGGTGCTGACGGGCCGCAGTCAGGTCCAGGAGCGGGTTCGTTGCCTGGATCTGGGCGCCGATGACTTTGTGCTCAAGCCCTTCAGTTTTCATGAACTGATGGCACGCTGCCGAGCTCTCCTGCGTCGCCGGGAACGCTTTGCGGACCCGGTTTTGCGTTTTGGTGGCGTTGAATTGAATCGTATGGAGCGTGACGTGTTCTTTGAGGGGGTGCGCGTTGACCTCACCGTCAAGGAGTTCGCGCTGCTGGAGTTTCTCATGCTTCGTCGCGGAACCTGTTGCTCCCGTACCGAGCTTCTCAGTGAGGTCTGGCACTCCACGCCTGAGGCCGGTACCAACGTCGTCGACGTCTATGTAACTTATTTGCGCAAGAAGCTTGGCGCCCTCCACCCGAACAATAATCCGTGGGACTCGCCTATCGAGACAGTGCGCGGCGCGGGCTACAGGTTGCGTGATAAGCGTCGAGTCCCCAGGCTAGCTGCGCTCATGGACGGTAATACGGTTGAACCGGATGAACTCGAGACCACTGCTGCGCTGGCGTGTGGCGCGTAGGAGCGATTGCAATGGCTTTACGCAAGGACAATGACGAGCTTGAACAACGCCATGCGGAGTTGCATGACCTGTGCCAGCCCTTGACAGCGTTGCAATGTCGGCTGGAAATGGGACGGATGCTGAGTCATCCGAGCAGTCTGGAAGAGGCGGTGGATGAAAGCCTTGAGGAGATTCGCCGCATGTTTGAGGTAATTGCGCGCATCCGCCAGCGGCTGCTCGCTGATGAAGAGAGTGGTAGCCAGGCAAGGTAGTTCAGAGTTCGAGTCGGATGCAGGAGTAAACCATGGGATCAGCAGACATAGATTTTGACAGAACGGTGGTGTTGGCCAGTGCGGATGCGGCGTTACGGCAGCGGCTCAGTAGGACTCTCAGCGGGCTGCGCTGGCAGGTCCGCGAGGCTCGCGGAGGTGCTGAGGCGATCGCCCAGTTGGAGGACCGGCCAACCGAGGCGCTGCTGCTCGATCATTGGCTCCCCGACCTCGATGTGACTGAACTTGCCGAGCAGATCGGCGCCCTGTATCCGAGTATGGATATGCTGCGGGTCGATGGAGACCCCATCGTCGCTGGTACACGCAGCCCGCGCCGTCACGAACTGCTGCATGCCGTCCGCCAGGCTCTGGGCTCCTCTTCGTGCGGTAGTTCGACATCCTCCCCGGCACGATTGAACGGCAACGACGCGCCCATCACGGCATGGTCTGCCAGTGACATCTATCTCGGTGAGCCAACCACTTCACCCACCGTCCCCACTCCGTTGCAGCCCGCCGGGTCGAACAATGCGAACCAGCCCTTTCAGACCTATACGACCTCAGTAAGGGGCATGCTTCCGGTGGTCATCGACGAGATGGTTGGCCAGAGTGAAGCGATGATCGAGCTCGCCCGCATGATTCGATTGGTTGCGCCTCGCAAGGCGACCGTGTTGATTGAAGGCGAAACGGGTACGGGCAAGGAGGTGGTTGCCCAAGCGTTGCATCGCCTCAGTCCACGCTCGTCCAAGCCCTTTGTTGTGTTGAACTGTGCGGCCATTCCCGAGGCACTACTCGAAGCCGAGCTCTTCGGGCATACCCGCGGAGCGTTCACTGGTGCTGTGCAGTCACGCACTGGCCGTATCGAAGCCGCTCACGGTGGAACCCTCTTCCTTGATGAGATTGGCGAGATGCCCTTCGCTCTCCAGGCCAAGATGTTGCGATTTTTGGAGAGCGGCGAGTTGCAGCGCGTAGGCGACAACGAGACCCTGAGGGTAGATGTGCGCGTAATCGCCGCCACACATCAGCATTTGGAGCAGCGGGCCACCGAAGGCAGCTTCCGCCTGGATCTTTATCATCGCCTCGCAGTCTTTCCCATCGACGTGCCGCCGCTGCGGGAGCGACTGGAAGATATCGAGGTTCTCTGTGAGCACTTTCTCATGCTGATGGGAAGGTCCTCTCCGCGCAAGTCGTTGTCCGCGGCTGCGCTCGACAAGCTCTGCTTGCATGACTGGCCAGGTAACGTACGCGAGCTGGCCCATGTGCTCGAGCGCGCTACTATTCTCGCCGACGATTCGGCCAGTATTCGCGCCGAGGACATCCGGCTTCGCCGCGCCGCCAGAAAATGAGACGGTTCTCAAGCATCCTGTTTCTCCAGCAAGGCCCTCCGTCGGAGGGCCATTTTAGTCATACGCACACAGAAATCATTGGAAACGCCTCAGAAAAGTACACCAAAGTTTGGCCTCGCTCGTGCCTTTATCCAGTACGCCGACACAGAACGGCTGAGCGGCTGAAGCAACGATTGCGAGGATCCATTGGTCATCCATCCGGAACGGAACAAGCAACACGCAACAATGACCTGCAACGCGGACCAGGCCGCCCTATGGCGCCTAGCGGAGCAACCTCGCCGGAGGGCTGATCGTGTGAAGCAGTCGCTGGCTTCACCGACCTATCTTGCTCCGATCAGCACCTCGGTTGCGGTCAAGCGGTCCATCCCAGCAGCTCTCGAAGGACCAGAGCGGGATCGCCTCCTGCTCGAACACCTGCCCACTGTTCGCTACCTCGCTCACCGCATTCATGAGCGGTTGCCTCAGCAGGTTGAGCTTGACGATCTGATTTCGGCCGGCGTCGTCGGCCTGATTGACGCTTTCAACAAGTTTGACCGGAAGAAGATGGTGCAGTTCAAGAGCTACGCGCAGTTCCGCATCCGCGGGGCCATCCTCGATTCTCTGCGCGGTCTGGATTGGAGTCCTCGCGAGCTTCGCCGCAAAGGCCGCGCCGTGCAGGAGGCCATTCAGTCCCTGACCCGGATGTTGCGGCGCACTCCAACCGAACCTGAGATTGCGAAAGAGTTGAATCTTGGCCTCAATGAGTACCAACTTCTGCTGGGTCAATTGAAGGGGCTCGAGATCGGCAGCCTGAATCTCGAGCACGCCGACGACTCCAGCGAAGACCAGTTGGCCTACATTGCAGGGTCCCCGGAGGACGATCCGCTCTTTCGCTGCCTTAAGGGGGAGATGCGCCAGTGCCTGATCGATGCAATCGAGGAGTTGCCGGAGAAAGAACGCATGATCCTCACCCTCTACTACTATGAAGAGCTGACGATGAAGGAGATTGGTCTCACTCTTGGAGTCGTTGAGTCACGCGTCTCGCAGATCCACTCCTCGGCCGTGGTCCGACTCCGCTCCACCCTACAGGACCTTCAAAAGCCACGCAGGGCGCAGTTCGTAGCCAAGTCGAGACCTACAAAGCTGAGCGACTGCTGAAATCCAGTGCTTCAACCGTGCCCGTCTGCCAAGTCACTCCCCTGTGCTATGTGCTTGTCTTGTCCTACTTACTGAGATGAATCTCATTAAATATCGCTAATGTTTTCCTGGACCCCCGCCGATAGGAATACTGAGGCAAATCTTGTTGAGCAGAGTGTGGAACTCGTGGACATTATTCGATAGCCAAATTGGCCTGCACGTATATCGCGAAACCGGCTGCATGCGATGCATTCAGGATCAGCCTCCTTTCGCAGATGCGCTGTTGCGCCACAGGCTCCCTTCCGGCCGAACATCGACCCGTCCAGAAGGCTTGCTTCTGAGTGTCACAAGTAAGCTTTATGGCCTCCCGCTCAATCCCTCCCGGGCACGCAGGGAACGAGTCGAACGTATCAGAATAGCGATCGCGGATGGCTCCTACCATGTCTCCTCTTCTGAGCTGGCGCAGAAGTTGATCGATCGAATGATACACCACCACCGCTAGACATTCAGCCTGAGCCTTCGGCGGTCAGTCGACCACGACTCGCTGCCCCAACCAAAGGCATGTCGCTCTCTGTCCCTCCTCGGCCGTCAGAATCTCCTCAACCCAGCGAGAATCGGACAGACCCTACGATGCGCCGTTTCGGCCTGGCCGAGCATCTGAGTCTATGGAGGAAGCACGTATGAGTCAGTGGGTAAATGTACAGGCGTCCGACGGCCACGAGTTGTCGGCCTATGTGGCGCAGCCGGAGGGCCAGCCGATTGGCGCTCTGATCGTCGTTCAGGAGATATTCGGTGTCAATCCGTCTATTCGGTCCGTAGCCGACGCTTACGCCAGGGATGGCTTTCTGGCCATCGCCCCAGCGTTGTTTGATCGCTTCGAGAGGGGCCTCGAGTTGACCTACGACGGCGACGATCTGAAGAAGGCCTTCGAGCTATACGGCCAGCTCAAACCCGAGACGCAACTCCTGGACATTGCGGCGGCCTATGAGCACGTCAAGGGGGCAGGCAAGGGAACCGGTGTCATGGGCTTTTGCTATGGGGGCCTCCTCGCCTGGCTGAGTGCAACGCGTGCGACGTCCCTCAACATGGACCTTGGTTGCGCCATCGGCTACTACGCCGGCGGCATCGGCAAGGTAGCCACCGAGCAGCCATCATGTCCCGTGCAGCTCCACTTCGGGGCCAGCGACGACCACATCGGCAAGGACCAGGTTGACGCCGTACGTGTCGCCCACCCCGAGGTAGAAATCTTCGTCTATGAGAGTGCAGGGCATGCCTTTGCGAACGAAGCCCGTGCGAGCTACGTGCCTTCAGCCGCCACCTTGGCCCGCCAGCGCTCGCTGGAGTTCCTCAAAGCACATCTCGCCTAGTTGGAACCACGGAGTGGCCCGACGAATCAGTCGCTGGGACGGTAATTTTTGAGCCCCAGCGTGGTATCTTTAAACTGGACACTGAGAGAAGTGGACTAGCGCATAGAGAATCAGGAGTAAGACCCGCCGTGTTGGCAACAGCGAAAAAGACTGACATCATTACCAAGTTCCGCACGCATGACTCGGACACCGGAAGTCCTGAGGTGCAGATTGCGATCCTCAGCGAGCGCATTGGCGAGCTGACCGAGCACTTCAAAACCCATAGGAAAGATCATGGCTCGCGCCGTGGTCTGTTGATGCTGGTGAGCAAACGCCGCCGCCTTCTGGATTATCTCAAGAAGACGGATTCGGATCGCTACCGTGACGTCATCGCCAAGCTGGGTATCCGCAAGTAGCTACTTAGTGCTGCTTCGGCCACATTCTGCCAAGGCGGCCTCACCAGGAGTGGTTGAAGATTGAATCTGCGCAAAGCCATCGACGGGATGGAGGGAACTGCAAGCCGTTCTGTTTGCGTCGCTCGGCTTGACGCATCTTGCGGTGCCTCATTGCGTCGACACCAGCCTTCATCCGCGACCAAAGCTAGAGAATCTGAAGCCCCGACCGAAGCTGCTTCGGCGGGGCTTTCGTCATAGCATGGCTCCTCTACGAGTCAGCGCCAGACGCTCCAACAAGCTTAAAGACAAACAGAAAAAGAGGAATGCTTATGAAGCAGGACGTAACCGTTGAGCTTGCCGGTGGCAAGCACATTAAATTCGAGACAGGACGCATAGCCAAGCAGGCCTCCGGCGCCGCCTTTACCACCAGCGGCGATAATGCCGTTCTGGCCACCGCCGTTGCCTCTCCCGATCCCAAAGAGGGCATCGACTTCTTCCCCCTTACCGTTGAATACCGCGAGTTCACTTATGCCGGCGGACGCATCCCCGGCGGCTTCATCAAACGTGAAGGACGCCCCAGCGAGAAGGAGATTCTCACCTCGCGCCAGATCGATCGCCCCATCCGCCCGCTCTTCCCGGAGGCTTTCCGCAACGAGACCCAGGTTGTCGCCTTCGTCTACTCGGCCGACAAGGAAAACGATCCCGACGTACTCGGCATCAACGGAGCAAGCTGTGCTCTGGCCCTCTCGGACATTCCCTTCCACGGTCCTGTCGGCGCAGTTCGTGTCGGCTACATTGACGGCCAGTACTTGGTCAATCCGACCTATGCCGAGCGTCTCGTAAGCAAGCTCAACATCATGGTCGTAGGTACGAAAGATGGCATCGTGATGGTCGAGTCCGGCTCGAAGGAGATCTCCGAGGAGGTTGTCGTTGGAGCCATCGAGTTCGCTCACGTCGAGATCAAGAAGATCGTCGCCGGTATCGATGAACTGGTCAGCCGCTCTGGTAAGGTCAAGCGCGCTGTTCCCGAGCTAGAGAACGACACCGAGTATGCCGCCGCCCTCAAGGCCAAAATCGGCGACCGCCTCAAGGATGCGCTTGACACCCTCAAGAACCCCAAGTTCGAGAGCTACGCCAAGGTTAAGGAGATCAAGGACGAGCTGAAGAAGGAACTTCCCGCCGACGATCCCAACGCCAGCAAGAAGCTCTCAAAGTACTTTGAAGGACTGCGCGAGACCATATTCCGCGAGCAGGTCCTCAACGATCGCATCCGCCCCGACCACCGTGCCTTCGACGAGATCCGCAAGATCACCATCGAGACCGGAGTTCTTCCGCGCGTGCATGGTTCAGCCCTCTTCACTCGTGGCGAAACTCAGGCTCTGGTCAGCGCAACGCTCGGCACCACTGACGATGCGCAGCGCATGGAAAGCTACGAAGGCGAGCAAAAGCGGAGGTTCATGTTGCACTATAACTTTCCGCCGTTTTCAGTAGGTGAGGTTGGGCGTATGACCGGCGTTGGCCGCCGCGAAATTGGCCACGGTGCCCTCGCATGGCGTGCCATTGAGGCTGTCCTCCCCGCGGAGGATGAGTCCCCGTACACCCTCCGCGTTGTCTCTGACATCCTGGAATCCAATGGCTCCTCGTCGATGGCGACCGTCTGTGGTGCCTCACTCTCCCTCATGCAGGCCGGCATTCCCCTTAAGGGTTCAGTCGCCGGAGTGGCGATGGGCCTTGTCAAGGAAGGCGACAAGTACGCCGTCCTCACCGACATTGCAGGAGCCGAAGACCACTACGGCGACATGGATTTTAAAGTCGCCGGAACTCGCCACGGCATTACCGCTCTGCAGATGGACATCAAGATCATGGGTATCACTACCCAGATCATGCGTGAAGCTCTCGAGCAGGCGCGCCAGGGTCGACTCTTCTTGCTGGACACGATGGATGCCGTAATCTCGCACGCAGCTACGGAGAAGTCGCAGTTCGCTCCCCGCATCCACACCCTCCAGATACCCACCGACAAGATCCGCGACCTCATTGGGCCCGGCGGCAAGATCATCCGTGGCATCGTCGATGCAACCGGCGTCAAGATCGATGTAGATGATACGGGCCGTGTCAATGTAGCATCGTCCGACGCCGAGGGCCTCGCCAAGGCTATCCAGATGATCTCCGACATCACGGCTGTGCCCGAAGTCGGGAAGATCTACCTCGGCAAGGTCGTGCGGCTTGCCGAGTTCGGTGCTTTTGTCGAGATCTTTCCTGGCACGGATGGCCTCCTTCATGTCTCCGAGATCGCCGAGCATCGCGTCAAGGAAGTCAAGGACGAGCTCCGCGAGGGCGATCAGATCTTGGTCAAGGTGCTCTCCATCGAAGGCAATCGCATCAAGCTTTCCCGGAAGGCCGTGCTGCGTGAGCAGCGGGAGAAGCTGGGCCTCCCGCCCGTCGCCGAACAATCGGGTGGCGGCGAGCGTAGCGAACGATCCGATCGAGGTGAGCGTGGTGGTCGTGACCGTGATCGCAGCTCACGTCCGGCACGCACCGAGCGTACCGAGCCCAAGCATGAGACCACCGTCGTTCTCGACAGCGGAGAAGACTTCGACGATGACGATGATTTCGAAGGCGATGACGCGGGAGCCGACGAGGCAACCACCGGCGAGCCCCGGGAGGGTGCAGTGCCTGATACTAGCGGAGTTCGTCCTGCCGGCCAGCGTCGTGGACGTCGTCGTCGCGGTCGCCGCCCGGTTACCACAGGTACGGCTCCTCAGAGTGGCAGTAACAGCTAACTCTTATCCATCCACCAGCGAAGCCGCGCATCATGCGCGGCTTCGCTGTCTGGCGAATCTCCGGCCCCCCACCGCTCGTCTAGCTCTGTAAACGAGGAGGGAATCGCTTCATTGATCGAGTTTAACCAATCGCGATTTCATCGCTGGTGGCCATTTGCCCTGCTCCTTCTCGCCGGAGCCAGCCGTTGGGGCCTCGCAGCAGCGCGTCCTGACGCTGGCTCAACCCTCGGCTCAGAGGCCGTTGGCTGCGCATGGGCCGCGCTCGCCGCGCTTACCTACCTCATCCGCCGACCCAACCTCGACGCTTCGCCTCAGCCGTCTTCCAACTCTGTGCGTCTGCGTTGGGTTCTCTCCGGTGCCATGTTCATTGGCGGCCCCGCAGCCTTCCTCCTGTTTCACGGCGAAGAGTTCGATTTCGGCAGCCTCACCATCGCCCTTGCACTCACACCGGTCGTCATTGCTATTGCCACGTCCGCACTCGGCATCGAGAGCTCCGACGGCATTGCTGGCCGCGTCTGGCCCGGTCTCGCAGCGGTTGCCGGCCTCCTGCTGGTGCTCGCGCAGCCTGCACTCGGAGACGCCCGCACCGACCTTGTCCTGGTCCTTGCACCAGCGTTGACAGGCCTCGGCGCTGTGCTCTTCTGCATGGATCAGCCCAGCTCGGCCTATAGGGTCGCCGCAGCTCTCCTCGGCGCGTCCGCACTCTTTGCTATCGCCCTGGCCGAGGCGTCCTTCGTCGCTGGCACCCAACCCTCCGTCTCGCTGCTGGCCATTGCCTGCGACGGCATCCTCGCGCTGCTCGGCGTCGTCACCCTCGCGCAGCTCGGATTGACGCGCTGGTCATCGCAGTTTACCTGGGTTCCGCTGCTGATCATCCTCGAAGGTATTCTTCTAGTGCGGCCGGCATTGACCACGCACTGGGTTGTTGGTCTGGCTCTGCTGGTAGTGGCCAGCGTCTACCTGCTCCTGCCACAGAGCAACGCGCCTACCTCCGGCGCATCTCCCATCCCGACGCTCCCAGCTTAACCCATCCTTACCAGGCCAAGCTTATCTCCCCCCGGACTAGGCTGACACGAACCCACACAGGTTCATCTTCTATGATCCTTCAATCCACAACCCCACCAGCGCTACACTCGTTCTCATGGCAGCCTCGATGTACATCGTGGTCGAGGGCGACGATCCCGGCTACAACATCTATGTAAACGGCCGTGTCATCGCGCGCTACGAAAGTGCTATCGAGAAGCTCGCGCTTGCCTCTGGAGTCAAACCGCTGCTCGAATTCTTCTCCGCCGACGAGAACTCTATGGCCCTTCTCATCCAGGAGGGTGGCGGCAATCCCGCTCTGCTCAAGCATCTTCCTCCCCCGCAGTGGTATCGCCCTGAGGAAGGTCTTCGTACCCTCGAAGCCCTGATCGCAACGCTCGAAGCAGATCCCCATCAGTTCGGCAGTGAAGGCCCCGAGTTGCTCAGCGAACTGCGCGAGTATCAGACGGTCCTGCGCAAGACCGCTGAGCACGGCCACCGCTGGCACCTCGCCGTAAGCTGGCGGTAGGAAGAAGCTCTCAGTGGTTAGCTCTCAGCCTGCGCTCGACGAATAACTGGAACCTGACACCTCAACGCACCGACAGATCCCCGTCGAAGTCCACCACCAGCGCGTCTCCGCTCACCTGCATCGAATGGACCTTCAGATTATCTAGACTCACATCATAGCCTGTTGCCTCGGCCGATTTCGCCAGCAACTGCCGAATCAAATCCGCCGCATTAATCCTCATCTGTTGTGGCAGCTTCTTGCTCAGGAACGGAACCAGCAGAAAGTTGAGTTCTCTTGACTCACTCAGATGGTCAAGATTCGGATCGCGAAATCCAATCGATTCCCCCTGCGCATCGGGAATGACCGAAACATCGGCCTCCGTGTTCAGTCCAACTCCCAGGCAGCTTCCACGTAACCTCGTCCCCAGCCTCGCGTGGGTCTTCACATGGATGACGATGCGTTCATCCTTGAAGCTGACCTTCGGCTCCTGCGCATACGCGTAGCACGGCGAAGTGGCGCTGCCGCGAAAGTAGTAACGCCCATCTGTCGCATTGAAGAGCTGTGCGTTCAGCGTACGTTCCAGGGCCTGTGCGGAAACCCTGATCTCGATTGCATGGGCATCAACCGGCCCCGCCACAATCATCAACGTCACCGCCATCCAACCACGCAGCCAAAGCAATCTCATGCCTCAAGCATAGTCGATGGTCTACTGCCGTGGTACCTGTGCGACATCTCGCGTCTGCTCCGCCCCACCACTGGAGGCTGCACCCGTAAGCGCATTGCCAGCACCACCATCCTCCGTCGTATCCTTCGGTCCCAGTCCAAGCTTGATGAGCGCGCGCGAATCCGGCGTAATCTTGGTTTGCCAGCCGTTGTCGCTCTGCAGCTTCTGCATGGCAGAAACCGTCTGTGCATCCCATGCACCGCTAGGCTCGCCTGTCAGATACCCCTGCTTGATCAGCGCCGTTTGAATCTCCGTGGCGCGCTCCGAAGGCATCGCCACGGCTGTCATCGCATGGCGGCGTCCCATATGCCACAGCCCTCTATGTGTCGTAGAAACAGGCTTCACGCTGGCGTGCGTGCTCTTCTTGGACGATTTGGTCTTTGGGTGAGCCAGTGCAATACCAGGAACCGCCATTAGTATTAGCCCCGCCGAAAGTACCTTCCAGACCCAAACGCGCATGTACGGTTGTCCTCTCTCTCGCTCTGTTTGAGCAGACGTGTCCAGATGATGCCCGCCTCAAGACGCATCCTTTAGGCTAATTAAAGCGTTCTTCCGGCGCAAGCGCACCCATTGTCACACTAGGTGCGAAAGCCCTCATCGTACACGATAAATCCCCAAAGCAAAGAGGGCGCAGACACATCATCTGCGCCCTCTTTGCTAACCCTTCGAACTACGGCAGAGTTCCGCCCAGGTAAGTGTTTCCACCGCTTGGGTTTTGAGGATTGCGCACCACAAATACCACCTCGTCACCCGACTTAAGCGTAGTGGCGATGGCGCGGTAGCTTGCTTCGTTCGTCACCGGTTGGCGGTTAATCTCCACGATCACTTCGCCCTGTGCCAGATTAATGGTGTCGCCAAACGATCCGGGCTTCACACCTGTCACCACAACTCCACCTGATACATGGAGACGGCTTTGCTGTGTCTGGCTGAGCGGCTGCACCGTGATGCCGAATTTATTCTGCCCGACATCCCCGGAACCGGATTCGTTCGACTGATCACTGCTATTGTTCATGTTGTCGTACAGCTTCGACCGGTCCGCAATGCCCACATCCAGCGTCAAGTGTTTGCCGCCGCGGAGAATTCCCAGGCTCACAGTAGATCCCGGTTGTTTCGCAGAGACGATCCCGATCAGTGCATCTCCATTTTTGATCGGGGTTCCATTCACCGAGACGATCACGTCCTGCGGTTGCACGCCAGCCTTCGCCGCCGGCCCGCCCGGAACCACCTCGCTCACAATCACTCCCCCATTCGGGAACCCATAGACATGGGCTACAGCAGAGGACATGTTGGCCTGGAACTGCACGCCGATCGAACCACGAACGACCTTGTGCGCCGGTCCAATCAGCTGGTTATACACATTCACAATCGTGTTTGATGGCATCGCGAATCCAATGCCCTCCGAGCCTGCGGACTGTGTATAGATCGCAGTGTTCATCCCAATCACCTGGCCGGCCATATCCACCAGCGGCCCTCCCGAGTTGCCAGGATTGATCGCAGCATCGGTCTGGATGAACTTCTGAAACTCGTTCTTGGCTACTCCATTCGCATCGCCGCCCTCATCGATCGAGCGGTTCTTCGCCGAGATGATGCCCGCCGACACCGTCTCCGACAGCCCAAACGGTTCGCCGATTGCCAGCACCCAGTCTCCCACCTGCACGCTATCTGAATTCCCCAGCGTCACTGTAGGCAGCGGATGATCCACATTAATCTTGATCACCGCGATGTCAGTGTCCTTATCGACGCCAACCACCGTGGCCGGTCGCCCCGGATCCGTTGAATCGTCAGGGTCAGTGGAAAGTTTGACGAAAATCTTGTCAGCATTGTCGATCACATGGTCGTTCGTAATAATGTACCCGCGTGAATCGACAATAAACCCAGAGCCGAGAGCGCGGCTTGGGCCTGAGTCCTGTCCGCCACCGCCACCCGGGCCACCAAAGAAGTGGTTGAAGAAATCTTGCATCCCCTGGTCGCCCTGGCCATCCTGATCGCCCTGGTCGCCACCACGGGGTCCAAGCGGTATAACGCTTCGTCCACGTCCGGTTGACGTCTGCTTCGGCAGCGTCTCCGTGTTGATGTTCACCACGGCTGGTCCCACCTGCTTTGCAATGGATGAGAAGCCATTGGACAGCGTCACTGGGTTTGGAATCACCAACGGCCGTGCATCGCTGCTATCCACCTTCTGTTTGGCGCTCACGTGGCCGGTCAGCATCGACCCTGCCAGAACGCTCGCTGAAATTACCGCAAGGATCGTAAAAGTAGTGGCCAGGCGTCCTTGGCGCATCCTGTTCCATAAGCCCTGCCCGAATCGGTTCGATGATTCCATGATCGTATCTATCCTCGTTCTGATTTCTGATTCCTGATGCTGACATCGATCCGCAAAAGATCCACCCTTCGCGGACTGCGCATTTCATTCGCCAACGTGATAGACGCGCACCTCAGTGAAAGGTCGCATCTTCCGGCCAACCTTGCGGCAGCTCGCTCAACGCATCTCGATCTTTATAGAGTATGCACCTAAAAGGTCACGCGCCCGCAATGGGTAGGAGTTGACTTCTACCGCGCGAGGTTGGCCGAAGTTCCGCAAATAAGATGCCCGCCAGGATCAATCCCGCTCCCAGCATCGCTCTTCGTCCCAACTGCTCGTCCAAAAACAGCAGGGAAGTCAGCCACGCAAACACCGGCTCCAGCGTAAAGATCAGCGCCGTGTGTGATGCTGGCAGGTACTGCTGCGCCCAACTCTGAATCGTAAACGCCGCTGCTGTCGCCAGCACCGCCGTCACCCCCAGTGCCATCCAAACCACTCCCGTCGCATGAAAATAAGCACGCCCACCCATCGGGAGCGTCACCAGCATCACCACCGCCGCAAACCCGATCTGCAGCGTTCCCAGCCTACGTGCTGACACTCTCGGTGCCGCCCGCGCAAGCACAAGCAGATGCACCGCAAATGCCGCAGCGCACCCCAGGCAAAGCCACTCCCCCAACCCAATCCCTGCAAACAGCGCCAGCCCAGCCCCTGGCGGCGTAGTCAGCAGCATCAACCCCGCCAACGCCAGCCCAGCCCCCACATACGTGTCCAATGTCGGCCTCAAAGCACCGGGCGGAGCAACGCCCGGAATCACGCTAAGCAGCGGGACTATTACTACCACCAGCCCCGTAATAAACGCAGCCTTCGACGCCGTCGTATGGTTTAGCCCACTCGTCTGCAACTGATATCCCAGCCCCAGAAATACTCCCGCCGTCGCACCCAGTTTCAGATCCGACCGCGTCAAGCCCCGCAGGCTGGGCCAGTTCACCGCCGTCAACACCGCAAACGCCATCCCCATGCGCAGCAGGTTGAACAGCAGTGGCGTCGTCTCCGCCAGCGCCGACTTCACCAGCGAAAACGTTGTTCCCCAAACCACCACCACGCCAAGCAGCAGCAAATGCGCCGTCAGCGTCCGCGAACGCAACACGCTCATCGCGTCGTCGGCCCACTGGCAGCCAGGTACACCGTCTTTCCTCCCACCACTGTCCGCAGCACCTTCGTCTGCAGCACCTCCTGCGCCGCTGCCTTCGTAATATCCCTATCCAGCACCACCATGTCCGCCAGGTACCCCGGCTCCAGTCGCCCCTTCATCTTCTCCCGAAACTCCGCAAACGCCGACGCCTGCGTATACGCATAGATCGCCTCAGTGATCGTCAGCTTTTCCTGCGGTTCGAACACCTGCGTCCCCTCCACATTTGCCCGCGTGATCGCCGCATACAACCCCCGAAAGGGAGAAATCGATTCCACTGGGTAGTCCGTCCCGAACGCCAGCGTCACTCCATGATCCAGAAACGACCTCCACGCATACGCTCTCTTCGACCGCTCTGGCCCCAACCGTGCTTCAGCCCAGGCCATATCCGTTAGCAGGTGCGACGGCTGCATGCTCGCAATCACTCCCAGCTCTGCAAACCGCTCAAATGCACCCGCAGACACCACCTGCGCGTGCTCAATTCGAAACCGATAATCACGTGGCCGAATCACCGGCGGAGCAGTCGTCACAATGTTCGCGTCCGGATCACTTGGCGGCGATGGCACATCCGCCGGCCGTCCCACTTGTTCCGCCGCGGCCATCGCATTCAACGCCATATCATTCGCCAGGTCTCCAATCGCATGGAACCCAAGTTGAAATCCATCCGCAGCGCGAGCCGCGGCCATCTCGTTCAGCCTCTGTTGGCCGTAGCGCGCAATCCCATCGTTGTTGGGATCATCCGCATACGCTCCATTCATCGCCGCCGTCCTCGATCCCAGAGACCCATCCATGAACCCCTTGAGCATCGTCAGGTGCAGCAGTGGATCATCCGCGCGATGGCTCGCACGCCGCTCGTCCAACACCGCCGTAGGAAGATTGAAGTCGATCCACTCTGCAATTCGCAGCGGCAGCTTGCCCTCATACTCCATCTCGCCCATCACCAGCCAGTCGTCCCAGCCCGAATAGTCCTGCACCGACGTCACCCCATGCGACAGCGCATCCTGAATCGAAATCTCCAGTGCCTTTCGCCGCATCGTCTGGCTGGGCGGAGGAATATGCTGCTCCACCAGCGCCAGAGCCGGCCCCTCGCGCACGATTCCCGTTGCATGTCCTTCGGCGTCACGGTCAATCTCTCCACCCTGAGGATTCGGAGTCGTGTCCGAAATCCCGGCCGCCGTCAGTGCCGCTGTATTCGCAATCGCAATATGTCCATCCGTACGTTGCAAAAATGCCGGATGCCCCTCACTTACTGCATCCAACTCCTGCCGCGTTGGCAATTTCGCTCCCGCCCACTTCGTATGGTCCCATCCACCGCCCAGAATCCACTCCCCCGGCGTCAGCGTTGCAGCATAGGCCTTCACCTTCGCCAGCATTGCCGCCAGCGATGCCACATTGTCCAGATCGAGTGTCAGCCGCTGCTGTCCTGCCGAAGCAATATGTGTATGCGCATCATTGAATCCTGGCATTGCAAATGCGCCTTTCAGGTCGACCGTCCTCGTATGCCCATCCTTCAGCGCGAGCATCTCCTTGTCGTTGCCCACGGCCACCACCGTCCCCGCCCTAACCGCAATCGCAGTAACACGCCCGGGAACTGGATCGTTGTCCCCAACCTTCAGCCGCGTCCCGGTAAGAATCTTCCCATCAAAAAAAACCGTATCCGGCGCTTGCGCCACCTCAGTCTTCACTTCCCGTGTCTGCGCCTGCAGCCCACAGGTCACCGCAACCATCGCCCCAATCATCCACCCCGTCAGCGCGCATGTCAGCATAAGGTCTCTCACGCCCCAAAGTTTATCTCAGCAGTGCCAAGTCCTTTTCCGCAGCCAGCGCGCACGCATCGAGCACCAGCAGCAGCGCCCGACGCAGCGCCAGTTCCCGCCCTGTCGGATCGTACCCCTCCTGCATCGTATGAATCCCCCATCCCGTTCCGCCAGCGCCGATCGCCAACGCCTCCACTCCCAGCGACAGCGGCAGGTTCGCGTCCGTCGACCCAATCCTTGCCTCCGTCTCAATCCCTAAATGTCGATCCACCGCCCGCAAGCTGGAATACAGCGCCGAACCAGCCGTCAGACCCCCCGCCGTCCGGTTGCCAATCCTCTGCACCTGCAACCTCAACTCGGCCTCCCTATGTTTTCGATTCTCCGCCTCCACCACGCGCTCCAGTGTCCCCAGCACCGCCAGCTCCACCCTGTCCAGTTCCATCCCCGACACTGATCTCAAATCCAGATCCGCCGTCGCCAACTCCGGAATCGAATTCACCGACGTTCCCCCACCAATCACTCCGCAATTCAGTGTCGTCCTCGGTCGCGACGGCAGCCTTAACCTGCCCACCTCCACCAGTGCCGACGCCAGCGCCAGAATAGGATTCGCCCGCCCCGCATTCGCCCACGAATGCCCACCCGGCCCCGTAATCGTAACACGCAACCTCCGGCTCCCCAGCGCCCGATCCACCACCACCGCCACGCCGCTCCCCTCTAGCGCAATCGCCGACCGAATCCTCCCCGCATACGGCTCTGCTCGAAACAGATGCCGCATCCCGCGCAAATCTCCCTCACCCTCTTCGCCCACATTGGCGGCAAACAAGATCGTGCAGGCTGGTGCAATCTCCGCCTTGCGAAGGGCTGAAGCCAGCCCTAGCAGTGCTGTCAATCCCGCGCCATTATCACAGGCTCCCGGTCCCAGAATATTCACCCCATCCTCTCTCGGCGAGCACTCCGTCCCGGCAGGGAAGACCGTATCCAGATGCGCTGACAGCAGCACGACCGGAGTGTCTACGCCCGCACCCTCAGCCTGCAACTCCGCCACCGCATTTCCCTCCGCATCCACTCGCGCCCCAATCAACCCTATCTCTTCAAACCGCGCGCAGAACCACTTCGCCCGCTCGGCCTCTCCAAACGGTGGAGCAGCAATCCCCAGAAACTCCATCTGCCACCGACGCATCTGCCGCTCATGCAGGTGCAGCCAGCCAAACGCCTGATGCACTCCCCGGTCGCTTGCCAGCCCCACAATCCGCTGATGCGCACTCATACTCATGCCAACTCCCGCCCGCTCGGTGTCACCACACCAATCTCAGCACCTTCCGCGTACTCTACCTCCACCAGGAACAGCCCCTGCGCCGGAGCCGTAGGTCCTGCCGCCGACCGGTCCCGCGCCGCCAGAATCCTCTCCATCTCCTCCGCCCTCATCTTCCCGCGTCCCATCTCCACCAGTGTCCCCACAATATTCCGTACCATATGGTGCAAAAAGCCGCTCCCCGTTACCCTATACCGCAGCAGCCCATCCTCCCGCATTACTGTCGACGCATCCACCTTCTTTACCGGATTGGGCCTCCCCACCACCCCCTCGCGTTCTCCCACTTCCGGATCCACCGCCGCAAACGATGTAAAGTCGTGAGTTCCGCACAGCATTGCAGCAGCCCAGGCCATCAGCTCCGCATCCACCAACCAGCGGCAATCCCACGCATACCGCGCCAGAAATGGCGAACAGAGCCGTACTTCATCCGATCCATGCACTCTTCGCTCAAAAATTCTGTACTCATATGTTTTTCTCGTCGCACTATGTCGCGCATGAAATCCCTCCGCCACGGTCTCCACCCGTAGCACACGTACACTCTCCGGCATCGACCGATTCAGCGCTCGCATCAAATTTTCCGCCGGAATATTCGCGACCAACTCAAAGCTGGCCACCTGTCCCAGCGCATGCACCCCTGCATCTGTCCGCCCCGACCCCTGCGGCAGCACATGCTCCCCCGTCATCTTCTCCAGTGCAGCCGCCAGAGTCCCTTGCACGGTCGTCCGTCCCGGTTGCACCTGCCATCCGTGGAACGCGGTCCCATCGTAGCTCAACGTAATCTTCCAGAAGCTCATCGTTGCGTGCCCGTTCTTTGACTCGTTCCCAACACCATGATCTGCGCCTTCATCGCTACCATTGTAGAGAGCCTCGCGCTTGCCGCCCGATATACTTGAAACGTCCTCACCTTGTAGTTTGGAACCAACCCGTCGATCACACCGTATCTACCGGTGCGGACAGCATCTAGACAGTATCCACAACGCATTCAAGCTGCACGCTGGAGAAGTGAATCGTGAATTTGAGGCATTGGCAGGCGAGCATCTGTGTGGCCCTTACGTTGCTGAGCACCGCCCCCCAGGGCACCGCGCAGCAAACCCGTCTTATAGCCCAGCAGGTTGGTGCCACCACCCTCGCGGCTCCCCCGTCCGCAACTCCTGAGGCGACCGTGACCCTTGACGCCAACGGCCTCCCCCAGGCTCCGGCTCCTATCCTCACCCACCCTCTTTTCCTTCGCCCGACCGCCCACGATTACAGCAACGGACACTTCGGCCTGCCTGATCCCTTCCTCTGGTATACCCCCAGCAGCTATCCCGCCCCGCGCCTCGGCAACACCCCGCATCTCGACCAGCTCCTCAACAGCGGCAAAATCTACCTCAGTCTCTCCGACGCAGTCACTCTTGCTCTGGAAAATAACTACGACATTGCCATCGCCCGTATCAATCTTGACATCGCCGATACCGACCTCCTGCGCGCCAAGGCCGGCTCCACACTGCGCGGTGTTTCTACCGGAATTGTTGCCAATACTCTAGGAGGCTCCAGTTCTACCATCACTGGTGGCGGCGGTCCCGGCGGCACCTCCAGCGGCACTGGAGGCGGAGGCGCTGGTGCGTCAGGCCTCGTGCTTAGCACCAACGGTGGCGGTGCCATCCCGGAGGTCCTCGATCCCGTCCTCACAGGACAGATAGGTTACGAGTCGGCCTCTGTCCAGCAGACCAACCTCTTCTTCAGCGCCGGCCTGCCTGTCATCTATACCAACACCTCCACCTACAACTTCGGCTATAACCAAGGCTTCCTCACCGGCACCCAGCTTGCCGTCATCTTCGATAACAGCCGCATCACGACCGATAACCCCTACTCCTCCTTTGACCCCGCTCTGGCCAGCAACTTCCGCGCCACCTTCACCCAGCATCTGCTCCAGGGCTTTGGTACCGGCATCAACGGCCGCTTCATCCTGCAGGCCAAAAACGACCGCCGCATCACCGACTCCGCCTTTCGTCAGCAACTCCTATACACCGTCAACCAGGTCGAGAATATCTACTGGGGACTAGTCAGCGCTTATGAGGATGAGCAGGCCAAGGAGCGCGCCCTCGCCCAGTCCACCCAACTCACCGAGGACAATCGCAAGCAACTTCAGATTGGTACCCTCGCTCCCCTCGATGTCGTCAACTCCGACGCCTCGGTTGCCAGCGACAAGCAGGCCCTCATCGCCTCGCAGACCAATCTCGAGTACCAACAGCTCATCATGAAGCAGGCCATCGCCCGCAACCTCAGCGACCCCGAACTCGCCAATGCCCCCGTCATCCCCACTGACCGCGTTGCCCTCGACCGTCTTCCCGAAGAAGACATGCCCATCGAAGACCTCGTCACCGAGGCTGACCGCAACAACCCGCAGATCGAACAGGCTGTTCTCAATATGAAGAACAATCGGATCACCATCAAGGCGGAAAAGAACGGCCTCCTCCCCACCGTCGATGCCTATGGCTTTTATGGTGCCGCAGCCGCTGGCGGTCTGGTCAGCCCCAGTTGCGTAGCCGAAGCTCAGTCCGCCGGTTATCCGCCCTCCGCTTGCCCCACGACGGCCGGCTACCTTGATGTTTTCAAAGGAACCGTAAATAACTCCTTCCCCGATTACGGAGTCGGTGTCAACATCTCCATCCCGCTGCGTAACCGCACCGCGCAGGCCGATGAAGCCCGTTCCCAGATGGAACTTCGCCAATCCCAGATGCGTCTTCAGCAGCTCTACACCCAGATCCGCATCCAGGTCATCAACGGCCGTTACGCCCTCACGAACGACCGCGCCCAGGTCGCCGCCGCTCAGGCCCAGCACGACTACGCCCAGCAGAGCTTCATCTCCGAACAGAAAAAATACAAACTCGGAGCCTCCACCAGCGCCCTCGTCCTGCAGCAGGGAAGGAACCTCGCCACCGCGGAGAACTCTCTCATCTCTGCTACAGCCGCCTACGCCAAGGACCGCGCCGCCCTCATGCAGCTCCTCTCCACCACCCTCGACCGCTACCACATTGACATCACCGATGCAGCCTCCGGTGATGTCAGTCAGGCCCCGTCCATCCCTGGCCTCACCACCCCCAAACCCGAAGCCGCCCCCAAGCCCCTCTCTGACACCCCGCCGCCACCTCCAACCCTCTAGCTATTCTCTGCGTAACTGCGCTAGTCACAGCGTAAATGCTGTCGCCTCATGTAGCTTCCGAAATTCCATCCAGTACTGCGACTCCGTGATGCCGTAGTCCCTCACGGGTGTCCCAAGTCTCGTTTTTGAGCCTTGGTGCCCCTACGCGATCAATGTCTCAGCCAAACGTAACAATGCTAGAGGCCCATCCGCATCTTTACCGCGCCGCCCCCACCGATACCAGAGGCAAGTTCACCTCCATCGCTCCAATCCGATCATTCGTAGCATCCCGCACCGCCAGCCGTACCGAAGCCGCCCCCATCGGTACCTCCAGTTCCTGCTCGACGCGGAAGAATAGGGGCAGCTTCTCTGCTCCGGGCCTTTCGCTCAGGTCCTTTTTCGCGACGCGTACAAACGCATTCATCAGGAGGCCATCAGCGTCATACACTGCCGCCACCAACTCCAGGTTCAGCGCCCCCTCGTCCTGAAACTGCCGCGTAGGCACATCGAAGTCGAATACATCCTTCTGCAGCGGGATCGGAGCCAGCGGCTTGACCGGCACCGTCTTCTTCCGCAACTTGAAGTAGGCAGGTTTGGTAGCCAACTCGGCCATCTGTTTCGGCGTACCCTCCGTCGGAGCCCCCACTGCACGGGCCTGCACCACGAAGATCAGATTATGCACAGCGGGCGCACCGTGTTCCATGTCGACCGAAAGCGAATCCGCCACCGAAGGCGGATCATCCCGTCTTCCACCCTCACCCATCTTGTCCGTCTGTCTCACGCCCACCGTCGCCGCGTCCTTTGCGTCCGCCATCTCTGGTTTCGTCCCGTAGTACACCCGCCGATACGCCAGCACGTCACCCTTCCGCGTCACCTCTACGTGGATATTCCGCAGCTTCCCGTCATAATCATGGTTACTCGGCGCATACGTCAGCATGTAATACATTCGACCGCTATCGGTCGCCAGCCGCAACTGGCTGGCTACACGGTTGTCGCCGTAGTACGCTCTTCCTCCGGTCTCCCGGGCAATTCCGTCCATGCTGTTATAGGCGTCCACCACCGACGAGGTCCCCGACACAAACGCGCTCGTCGTACTTGGCGAACTCCCACCCCCACTGTTTCCCGTCGTCCCCGACGACGTCGAACCCGCCTCCGTCGGCGACGTAATCGTGTCACTATGCACGCTATCCGCCAGTTGCGCATGCGATTGACCATAGGCAACGCCACGCGCATCCACCGGGTACACCGCAATCTCGTCCTGCGCTAGAAGGTTCAGCGTCGCCTTGGTCTCATCCTGAAAGTTCGTGTCGTCTCCCTCGGTCGTAAACAGCGACACCGGAAACTGCGACGAGAGCCAGATCAGGTTCTTTCGCCCAGGCATTCCCTCCAGATATGTTGCAATCGCATGCAGCGTATTCAGCGCGGAGATCCTGTCCCCCCGTCCAAAGTTTGCCGCCGACAAAAAAACTGCCGGAAGATGCGTCTTTGGATGATGCGGATCGAGCGCCGAGTACAGCACCGCTTTGTCCGACGTAAATCCCTGCACCAGATGCAGCCCATCGGACCGCACAAAGATCGCGAACCGGGCTCCCTCCGGCATGTCCTGAATAAACTGGACTAATTCCTTCCGTGCGTATAACTGCGTCCCATGGTCTCCGGGATGATTCATCTGGTCCGGGCTGTCCATATTCACCAGGTCCAGTAGCAGTACATACAGTGGCCCTTTCTCCGGCGTCGTCGGCAGGTCGATAAATGTTCCCGCAGGCTGAGGCGGTAGCACGGGCGGCACATAGTCCATCCTGTCGGAGAACCCAACCGTATCGAACGTAATGATCTGCTGCGGCTTCCCGTCTTCGCTCACCTTGAAGTCGTCCAGTGTCAGTCCGCGAACTGGCAGCCCCTGAGCGTCAGTAACCACTACATCCAGTACCACCCGCCGCACGGTCGTCTCTATCACCGTAGACCCAGCCCCCGGCTCAGGCGCTTGCGTCTGTCCCGAAACCGCGGAGGTTTGTCCCTCGGACATCTGCGCCAGCCCCATTCGTGCCAGCGTCGCGGCCAGCAACACAGCGCAGAGCACAGCAGGGAAGCGCGTCTCCATCATGTCCAGGACTCTAACACCACTCATATAGATCTCGCACTTCGGGACCCTCTCCTGCTTATTCCGGTCTCTATCGTTTGCTCTCTCCTCCTCGCGAGTGGCATCCTAAAGTCATGAAGCGAATTCGCATCCTCTGCGCCATCGCAGTCTTAGTCCTTATCACCACCGTGGATAGCGTAGCCCAGGAACTAGGCGATTGGCGTGCATCGAGTGCCACGGCCAAGTCCATCACCGGAGACATCGCCTTCTCCCGCGAGAAGCTCTGGATCAACTTCGTCCCCTTCTGGATCGCTCAGATACGCACACTCACCCCCGACGAACTCGCCGCCACTTTCCCCGCCGAGAGCAGCGCTGGTGGCACCGCCAACCTCTACCGCCTCAGCATCCCAGCAGACAAGAAGTTCCTCCACAAGAACACCCTTTGCGGATCCGATGACACACAATGGGTTGCGGCCTACGCCATCGGCAACAGCCTCCAGGTAGCCTTCTTCTCCGGCTCCCACATCCCCACCCTTACCCCAGACGCCCTCGCCAACTCTTCCACTCTCTGCGGCATCTTCTCCTACGTCCGATGACCCACGCTGGCTCGGCCGCCTAGTGCTTTCATCCCCCATGGTGGACCCGCACCTGGGCTTGGGTATGCCAACTAAACCCCAACCAATTTCATAGGCTCTATCCGCGGAGTAGCGTCGATTTGGTAGTACACCCTGTTTGTTTGCGTCTAGCAACTATTGCCTGATCAGCATGATTGATGACATTAACTCACGCGTGAAGTGCGCGGCTGCCTGGGGCCGCATTTGTCCAAACAGAACAGACAACATGCAGCGGAGCCTCGGAGGATTTCCATTCGTGGTTGCGACAGACGCGCTTGCGGCGCATCCATATGGCTGACAGATGCGCCGAAAGCATGGTCGTATATTTCATTGGCATGCGATGACACAGTTCCAACGCACAAAGCGCTGATGAACTGGTCAGCAGTTTGAGAATGCTGTGCCTAAGTTGTAATCACTCGCCTGCCGGGGTCGCCTTCTTGTGCTCCACGAAGGTGTGTGCTTGATGACAACTCACGCACGTCTTGCCCTTCATGAAGGGATCAGATTTCAGTTGTGCCACCTGATCGGAGTGACAGGTATCGCATGTGCTCAATGCCGGCATGCCCGCGAAGTCCTGTGCGGTTGTCTCGCCATGGCATACGGTGCATTCGACACCGTTGGCGGCATGGGGGCTGGCCTTCCATTGGGCATAAATCGCCTTGTGGCAGTTGGCACAGGTGTACCCGGCTGGAATCAGCCGATGGTGAATGTGCTTGGCTTGATCCTGCTGTGCAGTGGCGGGCTGGACGGCAACAGCCAAAACCAGAAAAACGAACAGCGTGAAACCGAACATGCGTGTACAGAAACGATTCACAACCATACCTCCTGAGTATGGTCTTGAAGTATCGAACCGGCGATAGGTGCAGTCAGTGATACATGTCACGTCTCTCCGGAATGCGATCTGCGCACTGGCTGCACGAAATTTTTGCCAAAGGTTTGTTCACAAACCTTGCTTGATGCCCCTGTGTGTCGCTGCGCTCGTGCAGGTTCATGCGCTGTTAGCCCGAGGTGCAAGTCCGGACTTGCTATGGCACGACTTGAGTCGTGTCATAACGCCACGAAAGTCAGCACGGGTTTTGATCCCCTGATCGACTCTTTCTTCTTGGCCATGGCTTACACTCCAAGCAATGGGCACTGGATCGAACCATAGAAGGATTCTATCCAGCCCGTCCTCACTTGATGGTGAACTTCCAAAGTCTCCTGCGAGTAAATGCGTTGAGATTCTTGGCAAGTCTCTTGCATCTGGCAACAAACTCATCTCCCACTCTAAAAGTGATAAAATGAAGTGTTGCGGCGCACAGCCGCGCGAATAGCGAGGAAATAAATCCATGGCAAAACGCCGCGGCAATCCCAACTGGGGCAAGCCGGAACCCATCGGCCCTGTTGTCCCCACCATCACCTCCTTCGAGATGGTTGTCAAGGAATACAAGCTTACCCCGGATCAGTACATTCGCTCCACCCGCCTCCGCGAGTGGGCACGCCGCAATAAGAACTCCAAGTACATCCCCGAAGCTCTCCTTGAGGCTTGGGGTTTTGAGATCGAGTCAACCCTCTAAAGCCTGTCCCCCTGCGGCGCAGGGTTCAGCCTTAACCGCTGATTTCACATCAGATAAATCGTCACAAAACCTGGCATCGTTATCCTTCGTCCATCGGTAACAATAAACGCAGAGGAACATCGCAGCGTCGGTGGCATGGCTTAAGCAAGTCACAGGGACACCCGGAGCCATCGACTCAGCAGGTACTCATCCAGTGCCATATAAGTCATGTGAATGGAATTTTTTACGCGTAACCCATTCATTGTGAATTATTTACAATACATACAACGGCGCGTAATCCGTAACCCCCATCTTTTGAATTATTTGGCGGAATAATCATCGGGATGGGGGAGGGGGGACCTCAATCACCATGCCCGACCGCAACGCTGGATTTATCGACATCCCTGCTGCCCTTGACGAACTCCGTGCTGGCCGCATGATCGTCCTCATCGACGACGAGGACCGTGAAAACGAAGGCGACCTCACCATCGCCGCCGAGTTCTGCACTCCAGAATCCATCAACTTCATGGCCCGCTTTGGCCGTGGCCTCATCTGTCTCACCCTCACAGAAGAGCGAGCCGACTACATGCGCCTCGGACCCATGACCCAGGACAACACCTCCCGCTTCGGCACCGCATTCACCGAGACCATCGAAGCCCGCGAAGGCGTGACCACTGGAATCTCAGCAGCCGACCGCGCCCATACCATCCAGGTAGCGATCAGTCCTAACTCGTCGCCCCACGATCTCGCCCGCCCCGGCCATGTCTTTCCCCTCCGCGCCCGCAAAGGCGGCGTCCTCGTCCGTGCCGGACAGACCGAAGCCTCCGTCGATCTTGCCCGCATGGCTGGCCTCATTCCTGCCGGCGTCATCTGCGAGATTATGAACGAAGACGGCACCATGGCCCGCGTTCCCGACCTCACCGTCTTTTGCCAGATCCACGGGCTCAAGATGGTCACCGTAGCTGATCTCATCCGCTACCGCATGGCCAACGAGCGCTACATTCACCGCATCGCCGAAGGCCTCCTTCCTACTGCGTACGGGGACTTTCGCATGTTCTCCTACGAGAGCGACATTCAGACCGTAGAACATGACCTCGGCACCGGTGACGAGTCCCACATCGCACTCACCTTTGGCGACCTCGCAGCCGCTGCCCGGTCCGACAAGCCCGTCCTGGTCCGCGTCCATACCCACTGCCTCGCCGGTAACGTCTTTGGCTCCACGGCCTGCGACTGCCGTGCCACTGTCGACGCAAGCCTCCGCGAGATTGCGCACGCAGGCGTCGGAGCCCTTATCTACCTCCACCACACTCAGCGCGGCTTCAGCATCGATCGCTCGGAGCATCCAGTCCAACTCTGCATCCACCGCACCGCCCGCGGTTCCGCGCCTGAACCCCTCGGCGCGCCCGACCAGCGCATCCTCCGCCAGGTAGGACTCGGTGGGCAGATTATCTCCGACCTCGGCATCCGCAAGATCCGCCTGCTCACCAATCACCCCAGGCACGTCCCCGCCCTCCAGGGCTTTGGCATCGAGATCGTCGAGCGAGTTCCCATCGCGCTCACTACGGTATCGACCCCCTAAACCTTCAGCAACCACTCCAGCCCCATCCGTTGCATCTCCTCCACAAACGTCTTGTGCCCGGTGTACTGCACCGCAATCATCCCCGCTGTCCGCGCCGCAACGATGTTCTCCTCGCGATCATCGACGAACAGAATCTCTCCCACCGGTACCCCCAGCCCCTTCACAGCATGACCATAGATCGCGGCATCCGGCTTCGCAATTCCTAGTCGATGCGAAAACGTATGATGAGTAAATTTAGCCAGCACGGGGAATCGCGCCAGCACTCCGACCTCCATCGCATCCCCGATATTCGATAAAATTCCGGTCTTGATGCCAGCGCTATTCAAGCCCGCCGCCCATTCCATCATCACCAGGTTTGGCTGCGTCCAGACAATAGTGTCTGCATCAATCAGCGCCTGCACTACCGCAGCGTTGATCGGTTTCCCAAGCTCCCGTGCCACAACTTCCCAGTACATCGTGGCGCTCAGAGTCCCACGGTCATACGCGTCACGATACTTCCAATACGCAGTCTGAAAGGCTTCTTCATCCGCATCCAGAACCTGCTCTAGCAACCGCCAATTCATCGGTTCCGGTACTTTGCTCAGTACCATGCCATAGTCAAAGAGCACAGCGCTGATCTTGCTCACAAATTCATTCGCCATTGCTGCCAATTGTATCGGTCTCCATTTAGTCCCATGTCAGATCGACGTACCATGAGAAGGTTGACCCAACGCTAATGAACTTCTCCGATCGAACCAACTGGAACCTTGCCGAGAACGACCTCACCACTGCTGTGCGAGAGGTGCGCGCGTCCGGCCGTGAACTCTTCGACCTGACTACCTCGAATCCAACCCAATGCAGGTTTGCCTACGACGACGCGAAGCTCCTCGCCCCTCTGTCCAGCGATGCTGCGCTCTACTACGAGCCCAACCCGCTTGGTATGACCACCGCTCGCAACGCCATCGCTGCATACTATCGCGACGCAGGGGCTGCAATACCGATCAACCACGTCTGCCTTACTACCAGCACCAGCGAGGCGTACAGCTTTCTGTTCCGCCTGCTCTGCAATCCTGGCGATGAGGTCATGGTTGCAAGACCCAGCTACCCGCTCTTCGAGTACATCGCGCAACTCGATGATGTGCAACTGTGCGAGTATCCGCTCGTCTACGATCCGAATGCAGATCCAAACGCAGATGCATCTGACGGCATCGGCTGGGCAATCGATCTGCACGCGCTCAATGCTGCCGTTACAGATAAGACGCGGGCCGTGATCCTTGTGCATCCCAATAATCCCACGGGCAACTTCGCCTCCTCCACGGAGCGCGATGCCATCGAGGCCCTCTGTGTCGAACATGGCCTTGCCTTGATCGTGGACGAGGTCTTCCTCGACTATCCGCTTGGCGCCGCACAGTGCAGTTTCGCAGCCGGCGAGTCACGTTGTCTCACCTTCGTGCTCAGCGGCATCAGCAAGGTCTGCGGCCTGCCGCAGATGAAGGCCTCATGGATCGCCGCTTGTGGTCCACCTTCGTTGGTGCGCGCCGCAATGCACCGCATTGAGATCATCGCCGATACCTTCCTTTCCATGAATGCACCTGTGCAGTACGCGTTGCCCCATTGGCTAGCCACCCGGCACTCATTGCAGCAACAAATTAGAGAGCGGATACGCGCGAATCTCGTGTTGCTCGACGAGCGACTACGTGGAACCTCAGCGCAGCGGTTCGCACTGCACGGCGGTTGGACTGTCGTACTTCGTGTCCCTCGCACAGTCGACGGCAAGAAGTTCGTGCATGCAGCGCTGCACCGCGGTGTGCTAGTGCATCCTGGCGATTTCTACGGCCTCGACGAGGGGCGAGCCGTCCTTAGCCTGTTGACTCCGCCCGAGATCTGGAGTGCTGGGCTGGAGCGTCTTCCCATCGACTGACAATATTCGGTTACATCCTCAGACCAAAAACGGGTTAGCGACGCGCTCGGTGCCAATGGTCGTGGCTGGACCGTGTCCTGGAATGACCAGAGTCGAATCGGGCAACGGAAGCAGTCGCCCCTCAATGCTCGCGAGAAGCTTTGCAGAGTTTCCGCCCGGCAGATCAGTGCGCCCCACTCCGCGAGCAAACAGTGTGTCCCCTGCCAGCAGCAAATGCTCGTCCGGAACATAGAGACAAAGGCTGCCCTCCGTATGCCCGGGCGTGTAAAGCACCCTGCCCGTGATGCCAGCCACGCTGACCGTCTCATCGTCCGCAGGGGAGTGGTCGGGTGGAGGAACAGTGGGCACCGGCAGGCCAAGCCACCCAGCCTGAACGTCCATCATTGCGACCAGCGGAAGGTCGGCCTGGTTATAAATAATCGGAGCGCCCGTGATCTTCTTAAGGCTCTGTGCACTCGCTATATGGTCAATATGCGCGTGCGTTACCAGGATTTTCTTGACCGTCAGCTTATGTTTTGCAAGCACCGCCAGGATGTGGGGTATGTCATATCCTGGATCCACAACAATGGCTTCGCGGGATGCCTCATCTCCGAGGATCGTGCAGTTGCAACCCAACAGGCCGACAGGAAATGTCTCGCGAATCATTGGTCTCCTTGCTGCCGGATTCCTTGCTATCAGCAAAAGCAGAAGCGCAGGCCTACAGCCTGCGCTTCGCGGATATAAAAGAATATTTCAGCTACTTCTTTGCTGGGGCCGTCTGGCTGGGCATATCGGAGAGCACGGAGCGGTTGTGCGTGCTGCGCGACATGACAACGGTGAGCGCGATCGACGTGAGCATGAAGATAATTGCTGACCAGGTGGTAAGACGCGTCAGCAGATTGGCTGCCCCCCGTGGCCCAAACGCAGTCTGCGAACCCTGCCCGCCAAAGGCGCCAGCAAGGTCTGCCGACTTACCCTGCTGAATCAGAACGACACCAACCAGAAAGAGGCAGACGATTATGTGCAGGATCACGAGAAGAATAAACATATTTAGAGTATCAGCCTTAATGGGCCGCATAGGCGGCAAATTCTTTGGAATGTGTAAAATCGAGCGCTGCGGTTGCAGTGCCAGCACGTCAGTCCAGGTTCGAGTGTATCACTGGCTAATGACGGGTCTCAACACGCAATGCTTCGCCAGTCCCGCGGCTGCAGTGCGGCAGACTACGTTACGCAAACGCAGCGCAAGCGGAAGCCTGGTCGGGGTGGAGGCTGGTGTATTTGGTGATACCCACCATCGTAAAGACCTTCTGGAAGTGCGGGCTGAGGCCGAACGTTCGTATGGTCTGGCCGCGCTTGCTGGCGGCGATCAGCATTTGGATTACCAGCGCGATGCCACTGGAGTTCAGGTATTCAACCTTTGAAAAATCCAGTAGGATACGCTTCACGGTTTCGGAAAGCCCCTCATAGGTTCCCAGGATGGCGGCCTGAGAGGCGCTGGTGATGTCGCCTGAGAAGCGCAGCACAGTGATTGAATCTCCGTTTGTGGAAGAGATTTCTTCGATGGCTACGCGAGTAACTGGTTCCGGCATGCTTTCTCTCCGATGCTCGATTATCGATGCTCATCGCTATGGATGATGTGCGATAAGGCAGACTCTGGGACGTGTTGATTCTAACTGTTGGCGTGGTGGAGGTGAATGACCATACGGGCGTAGCTGCCAGATGGCGGGGAACTGACCCACTCAGCTTCGTCAACCAGCGCCTGGATGAGAAACATACCCATACCACGCGCGTCCTCCTCCCCAAGCATCTTGCGGTCGATGTCAGGTGCTTCGGTCTTGCTTTGCGGGCCTTCGCCGTTGTCGGTGACCTTAACCTCGAGAGAGTTGGCGTCCACGGACAGAATGACGCCAACGCTGAGTGCGTCGTCGAGCTTGTTGCCGTGCTCAATGGCGTTGATGCAGGCTTCGGCAACGGCGGTCTTGAGATCGTCAACGCGCTCCTCGCTGAAGCCCATCAACTGCGCCACGCTGGCTGCCGTGTGCATGGCTACCTTCTCGTAGCCCAGCCGCGAAGGTAGCCGCAGTTCAATACTGCTATTTGCCGCCTTACCGCTACCGTCGGTTGGCTTATCGTTGCTGGTCGCCTTATCGATCAATGCCATCCTCCATCGCCGCCTGCAACCTCGTATCGGCGGCGAGTACATATCTCTACCAGCCTGCCACAGTAGAGTAGCAGCCTGGCCCCGTTAGGCAAGGAAAATTTCGCAGGATGAGCCTTGAATGGAACGATGGGAACCACCACATAGGCCGTCTTTCGAGAACTAGTTCCAAGTCTGCGTGCCCTCCGAGCACTTGAGACCCGTGTAGGATTCTGCATCGCTTGGAACGCAGATTATTGGTCATTAGTGTCCGCACGGATGAGGTACACTTTCACCAGTTGAACCCCGGAACAGAGATTGAGTTAGTCAAACACAGAGCTGGGAACACCGAGTTGTGACCACAGAACGATGAAGGAGCCGCAGGTATGAGCATGAAGTTCAGCACCCGGGAAGTGAGTGGAGTTACGATAGTGGATTTGCAAGATGACGCCACCCACCGGCGCATCAAGGTCCGGTTTGCCGAGGCCATCAGAGCGTTGCGAGTCATCTGGCCAGAACTCCAGGCAGAGGCGCT
>DAIDKF010000022.1 GCA_027450185.1 Granulicella sp.
CCTCAGTCACCTCACGTTGGTTTGAACAACTCGAACAATCAATCTTCATAGGTTTGGACCATCCTCCTTTCCCGTGTTGAACCTCAAGCTACGCTGCCGCGCACCCTCAAGTCAACGTCCGTATTCCCCCGATTTGCATATCTGCATCCCATTCGCTGAATCCAAATCGCTTAGCAGAATCTTCCTCTTATGAAACCTGCCACCATCATCGGCCTCGTTCTCATCGTCCACGGACCATCGGCTTTGCCATCGAAGGCTTCTGCCATGTAGCCACGAAAAGAAAGTGTTGACCTCGGCCCTCTCCGGTATCGAGCACCAGTAAACCAACACCGTCACCATACCGTTCATCCTCAGCGGCGCCGTTCTGGTCGGTGACATGCTCCGGTTCTCACCAGCGCAAAGATGCAGATACCCCCACAGCCTCAGTAACGAACAACGCACTTACTTCATATACGCCCGCACCAAATCAATCAGTTCCTCACCCAACTCCGGCGTCAGCGCCTTCGCCTTTGGTCCAATCAGGTGCAGCCGTATATGGTCTTCCAGCACCTCGGCCATCAATCCATCGATCCCGCCCCGAACGGCCGCTAACAGCATCAGCACGTTCGCGCAATCGTCGTCCTCCATCAGGCTCCGCTCAACCCGGTCGATCTGGCCATTAATCCGCTTCGCACGATTCACCAGTTTGACGCGCTCTCGGTCCATCTCCATATGCCCTCCTATACCCTACTGGGGTATACTATTCCTCGTAGATAAAAATTCACACTCTATTCTTTCTCCCTTATGAAGAATAAGGAAGTCTCATGCTCTCTCAGCGTTCATCTCTCATTGCCGCTATTCTCTGCTGCCTGCCGTTCCCCGGCGCTGCCACACTCGCACAATCGTCTCCTCGCGCCATCGCGCCAAACTCCCTCCCCGACACTCCTACTCCGCTGCTTACCTCATACCTTCAGCCTGCTGCTTCTCTCATTCTGATCAACAACGCACCAGAACCAACTCCGTTCACCCAGTCTCCCTCCCCTGCAGCCTCGCAGTCCAAAGCGCCCGCCCAAACTCCTTCGACTGTCGAAGGTTCTGCCGAATTGCTGCCGCAACGATACAACTTTCACACCCAGTACACCCTCACCGGCATGGGCTATTTCTCCTTCTCAGCCAAGTACTCCAACCCTGCCTATCTGGTGTATGGAACCGGAAGCAGTCTTCCCACCCAGGGTCAGGCTCGCGAGACTCAATCGGCCGACGCCTACTTCGGATTTCGGTTAGGCTTCGACTCCGAGTTCCATATGGATACCTTGTTATGGCAGGGTTTTGGCCTCAACAACACCTACGGCATGGATAACTTCCCCAACGGCGAAGCGTTCAAGGTGGGCGTTCGCTACCCTCACTTTTCCGTCGTGCGCTTCTTCGTGCGCAAGACCATCAATCTTGATGGCAAAAGGAAGGAATCTGTCGATGATGACCTGCTGACCCTTCGCAGCAAGCAGGATACCAATCGCATCACCATCACCCTGGGCAGATTCAGCGTCAAGGACATCTTCGACAACAACCAATATTCCAATGACCCGCGCGAGCAATTCATGAACTGGGCGCTGATGGCCAATGCCGCCTACGACTACCCCGCAGATGCCTTGGGATTTACCACCGGAATCGCAATCGAAGCTAACCGCTCAAAGTGGACCCTGCGCTACGCGTGGCTCCAAATGTCGAAATACAGAAATCAATTCACCGCCGAAAGCCACTTCCTTACCATCCCCACCGAATCTGAAGGAGGCGACGGTAAGATCTTTCAGGACTGGGGAATGGTGACCGAACTGGAGCAGCGTCACACCATCCAATCTCATCCCGGAGCAGTTCGCCTCCTCGTCTTCGATGACCGCGCGAACATGGGCAGCTACAAAGCGGCCGTTGCTCTTGCCAACGACCCCGCCACCCTGGCAATCTTTGGCACCGCCGCAAATTTCCTCGCCAGCGCGAATGGCATAACGGGTGGAATCGACAGCACACACGCCTTACGCAACACCTGGGGCTTCGGGTTGAACATGGAGCAGGAGCTAACCAGGAACGTCGGAGCGTTTTCCCGCATCGGCTGGAACTCTGGCCAGAACGAGTCCTTCGAGTTCACCGACTCAAACTGGACCGCAACGTTTGGTACCAGCATCAAGGGGGAGAGGTGGAAACGACCTGACGATGTCATCGGCGCAGCCTTCATCGCCAGCGGTGCTTCAAAAGCCAACCAAGCCTACCTCGCAGCCGGCGGCATCGGCATCCTCACCGGCGACGGCGCTCTGAACTACGCACCGGAGAAGAACGTCGAACTCTACTACGACCACAAATTTGCAAAGTACTTCTACAGCACCCTGGACTACCAGTTTGTCGACGATCCTGCCTTCAACAAGGATCGCGGCCCCATCCCCGGCATCTTCGCTCTCCGCCTGCACTACGAGCGTTAGCCTCGCCAGGCATCTACCCACATCCTTTCACTTCATCCCGACACTTTCCTTCGGGCTTCCGGGCTCCGCTTACCGCTGCATCTTTTCAGCACCTGCATCTGCATCGACTTCCAGAAACCTATCCAGTAACTGCGCTCCATGCGTCATCTCGGCTGCAGCAGAGCGCTTTTTGCACTACGCAGCAAAGAAAGACATGTGTTGGCACCTACCATCGCATGCCTTTCTACCATCGAACGCAGAGGCACAGCTTTTGGATAGCTTCTAAGCCACAACCCGCCGCCGCAACACCACCCGCAGCACCCACCCCACATCAAACACCGCCACCCCCAGCACTCCAAACACAATCGCTCCCTGATATGCCAGCCACACTGTAGCAATCACCGCTCCCTGCGGATCGCCCGCACGATATAACACCGGCACCGTCGCTCCCGCAGCAAACTCAACATCCTCCGACGCACCCGCAGCCTGTACCATCACCAACTCGCCGTTCGCCAGCCGAAACCGGAAGCGTGGCGTGTACACGACCCCGCCCTCCTTTGCAAACCCCGAAACATTCTCCGTAATCGTCGCCACAGCGCGCACCCGCATCCGTGCAAAGTTCCACGAGCGCACCGCAAACCCTGCAGCAACTACCATCAGCGCCAGCCCCACCCATGGCAACCCCGCAGCCATCGGTGCCGCCGCGCGGTCAAAACTCGTCCGCATCCAACGCAAAAACTCCATCGCCCCACTCTACGCGACCGAACCATGTTCCGCGGCCCCGGCTCCACCTACCCCTGCCCTATACTGAAGGCTCATGTTGACCGGACCCCTCGCCTTCGAGCTTCCCGCCTTTCTCCTCGGCCTGCTCTTCGGCAGCTTTCTGAACGTCTGCATCTCGCGTCTCCCCGCTCACCGCAGCATCCTCAAACCGCGTTCGCACTGCCTCTACTGCCTTCACCCCATCGCCTGGTACGACAACATCCCCCTGCTCAGTTGGCTCCTCCTCCGAGCCCGCTGCCGCCACTGCCAGCAGCCCATCCCCTGGCGCTATCCCGCCGTCGAACTCTCCTTCGCTATCTGGCTGACCTTCGCCGCACGCACGGCCTTCCCTCTTCTCGCGCCCGGCATCTCCACCAACGCCTTCGCCACCATCACCATCAACGCCCTCACCTTCGCCCTCCTCGGCTTCCTCCTCATCGGCCTCCTCGTCATGGACTGGCAGACCCACACCCTGCCCGACACCTTCACCCTCACCGGCACCCTCCTCGGCTTCCTCCTCCTCTGCGTCCGCGCCGCCTATCTCGCCCCCCACCAGTACGATCTCCTCCTCCACGGCCACAACCCGCTCACCAGCGTCGGCGGCGCCGTCGACAACGGCAACGTCGTCCTCACCGGCTCCGAGCACCTGGTCCTCGGCCGCCTTCTCGCCATCGCCGCCATGGCCGGCCTCCTGCTCTTCGTCCGCTTCGCCTACCAAACCCTCCGTCACCGCGACGGCCTCGGCCTCGGCGACGTCAAGCTCGCCGCCTTGCTCGCCGCCTTGCTCGGCTTCTGGCCAGCCGTTCTCGCCGTCTTTCTCGGCTTCCTTCTCGGCTCCCTCTACGCACTCACCCTCATCGCCCGTCGCCAAGCCACCTCCACCACCCACCTCCCCCTCGGAACCTTCCTCGCCATCGGGGGTCTCCTCGCCGCACTCCTCGGCACTCCTCTCATCGCCTGGTACACCTCACTGCTATGAGTGTCGGCTCTTCTGCCTGTCCGTTCCCCGCTCATTTTGTGCGATGAGCGCGCATAAACTTGACCCTTGACCGCACCGCTCCTACACTCAAAAATAGCCATGTCGACTAATCCCTACATCTGGCAGTACCTTCCGCTCGTGCTTCAAATCCTCGTCGCAGTAGGCGTCGCCGGCTTCATGGTGGGCGCGTCCTTCTTCCTCGGCAAGCACAAACGCTCCCGCACCAAGCTCAGCGCCTACGAGTGCGGCATGGACCCCATCGGTGACGCGCGCGGCCGCTTCTCGGTCAAGTTTTACATGGTCGCCATGCTCTTCATCCTCTTCGACGTGGAAGCCGTCTTCGTCCTTCCCTGGGCCGTCATCTTCCGTCGCCTTCCCGCCATCACGGGCTCCCGTTTCTTCGGCTTTTGGGAGATGCTCGTCTATCTCGGCTTCGTCGCCGTCGGCCTCTTCTATGTCTGGAAGAAGGGCATCCTCAACTGGTCCAACGACAAAGCGGACCTCTAACTCGTTCTTTGGGTTTGTCATCCTGAGCCTGGCAAACGATCTGATTCTTGCACTTGTTTTCGCTCTTGCTTCTGAGATAGGTTCGGGTTTCTGCCCGGACATTTGGGACAATATATAAGTGGGGCTTCAGCCCCGGAGGAAGTATCTTCCCGATGGATCCCATCACCAGCCCCGCCCCGCCCAGCGCCCTCTTCGGCAAGCAGGCCGTCTGCGAAGCCCTCGCCGATCACGCCGCCATTCGCGGTCTCAACGACCTCATCACCGACGCCAAGTGGGACCGTAAGGAACTCACCCTCACCGTCGCACCTGAGACCATCATCACCGCTGCCCAAGCCGCCAAGGCCGCTGGATTCAACTTCCTCGAAGATGTCACTGCCGTCGACTGGTACCCCACCGAACCCCGTTTTCAAATCTCCTACTCCATCCTCAGCATTGGCCTCAAGCAGCGCATCCGCATCATATCCCGCGTCTCCGGCGACGACCCGCGCATCGACTCCATCACCTCCGTCTGGCCATCCGCCAACTTTTACGAGCGCGAAGTCTTCGACCTCTTCGGCGTCCACTTCGCCGGCCACCCCCGTCTTACCCGCATCATGATGCCCGACAACTGGAACGGCCACCCGCTGCGCAAGGACTACCCCGTGGAGGGCTATCGCTAATGAGTCGCAACTCCCTGCTTGAAGATCCCCGCCCAACCACCTTCGTCGCAGAGCCCGCCAGCGTCTCCCCCGTCGCCGACACCACAGGCGCCACGCTCGCCGGCTTCCGCTCCGCTGAAGACCTCATCACACCCAGCGTCGAAGACGTCGTCGCAGCGACCACCTCGCATCACCCCCCCCACGGCTCCGACCCCGTCACCGACCAGACCATGGTCCTCAACATGGGTCCGCAGCACCCCTCCACCCACGGCGTCCTGCGTCTCGTCCTAGAGGTCGATGGTGAGACCGTCGTCTCCCTCGCGCCCGACATCGGTTATCTTCACACGGGCATCGAGAAGACCTGCGAAGCCAAGTTCTACAACCAGGTCACTCCCCTCACCGACCGCATCGACTACATCTCGCCGATGACCAACAACCTGGCCTACGCTCTGGCCGTCGAGAAGCTCCTCGACCTCGAAATCCCCGAGCGCGCCCAGTATCTTCGCGTCCTGCTCAACGAGCTCACCCGCATCCAGTCGCATCTCGTCTGGCTCGGCACTCACGCCATGGACATCGGCGCGCTCACCGTCTTCCTCTACTGCTTCCGCGAGCGCGAAGATCTCCTCCGCATCTTCGAGGCCATCAGCGGCCAGCGCATGATGTCCAGCTACATCCGCATCGGCGGCGTCTCCCTTGAGCCTCCCGCGGACATCTATGATAAGATCCGCACCTTCCTCAACGCCTTCCCCACCCACATCGAGGAGTACGAGGGCCTGCTCAACGCCAATCCCATCTGGATGGGCCGTCTCAAAGGCGTCGGCTATCTCTCCGCTGACGACGCCATCGCTCTCGGCGTCACGGGACCGCCCATGCGCGCCTCCGGTGTAGACTTTGACGTCCGCCGTGACATGCCCTACTCCGGCTACGACAAGTTCAAGTTCAACGTCCCCATCTCCAACGACGGAGACGTCTGGGCCCGCTACCTCGTTCGCATGCAGGAGATGCGCGAGTCCACCAGCATCTGCCACCAGGCCCTCGACCTCCTCGCCGGTCTCCACCATACGCGCCTCAACGCCGACGCTCCCAAGATCATGCTCCCCAACCGCGAGCAGATGAAGACCCAGATGGAATCCCTCATCCATCACTTCAAGATCGTCACCGAAGGCTTCCACGTCCCCGCCGGCGAGGCCACCAGTTCGGTAGAGGCGGCCCACGGCCTGATGAACTACTACGTCGTCTCGGACGGAACCTCCAAGCCCTACCGCGTCCACATGCGCAACCCCAGCTTCGCCACCCTGCAAGCCCTTGAAACCATGTGCAAAGGCCGCCTCATCGCCGACGTTGTCGCCGTCGTCGGCTCCATCGACATCGTCCTCGGAGCCATCGACCGGTAGCGTTGCATTATGTTCACGAATGGTCATCCTGTGCGCAGCCAGGGACTTGCTTCTTACAGGAACCCGCACCCCTCCCGGAGGACAGCATCAACGAACGCCTCCACACCGAACTCTGGACCTCCTGGGCCTCCCTGCTCCGCAGCTACGCAGCCGCCCATGGACTCAACAGCACCCACCACGCGGTCGTTGAAGTTAGCGCCGGCGAGATCACCCTCCGCGTCAACGATCGCTGGCTTCGCTTCACTGCATGTGACGTGCGTCACAACGGGCACCCTCCAACAGCGTTTAGGCTCAACGAAAATGGAACCGTCACCCTCAACCACCAACCCGAGCAGGAAATGGACATAGCAGCCGAACGGTTCGCCCGCGAGATACTCACCGAGCCGCAGTAGTCTTGTTGTCGTCGTTGCTTGTTTTTCGTCGTCATCCTGAGCCGTAGGCGAAGGACCCCCGCATTTGCACCACCCAGACTCCCGCAGGAAACACACGAATGGCCGCGATACAAAACACGATCTTCACCCCAGGCACCGCCGCCCGTTTCGACAAGCTAGCCACCATCTACCCTCTCAAGCGCTCGGCCCTCGTCCCCATGCTGCTCTACGCGCAGGACGAGGTCGGTTACGTCTCGGACGCCGTCGTAGCCGAGATCGCCCAGCGCCTCGACCTCCTCGAGCTCGACGTCCGCAGTGTCCTCAGCTACTACTCCATGCTGCGCACCCAACCCGCCGGCAAGTACAACGTGCAGGTCTGCACCAACATCTCCTGCATGCTGCGCGGCGGCTTCGAACTCCTCGACCACTGCAAACACACCCTCGGCATCGGCCACAAGGAGACCACGCCCGACGGCCTCTTCTCGCTCGAAGAGGTCGAGTGCATCGGAGCCTGCTGCTGGGCTCCCGCAGCCCAGGTCAACTACGACTTCCACGACGACCTCACCCCAGCCAAAATGGACGCAGTGCTCGACAGCTATCGCGCCCGCGAGACCAAGTAGCCCGGATGAACGCGTAAACTGTAGCCCTACCGTAAGGATCACGCATGCCAACTCTCGTCTCGCACCCCGATGAAGTGAAAGTCCTCTCCCGACGCTTCGGCCTGGGTGCCACCAACATCGACCGCTACATCGAGCTTGACGGCTACAAAGCCACTCGTCAGGCCATCGAGCAGGGCCCCGACTGGATCATCAACACCATGAAGGCCAGCGGCCTCCGTGGCCGCGGCGGTGCCGGCTTCCCTACCGGCATGAAGTGGTCCTTCGTCCCCAAGGTATCCGAGAAGCCCAAATACGTCCTGATCAACGGTGACGAGTCCGAGCCCGGCACCTGCAAAGACCACCTCATCTTCCTCAACGACCCCCACGCGATCATCGAAGGCGCCATGATCGCCGGCCTCGCCATTGGAGCCAAGACCGGTTTCATCTATCTCCGCGGCGAGTACCGCTACCTCCTCAACATCATGGAGAAGGCCGTCGCCGACGCCTACGCCAAGGGCTTCCTCGGCAAGAACATCTTCGGCCACGATGGCGTCGACTTCGACATCATCACCCAGACCGGCGCCGGGGCATACGAGGTCGGTGAAGAGTCCGCCCTCATGGAGTCGCTCGAAGGCAAGCGCGGCGTCCCCCGCATCCGTCCGCCCTTTCCCGCAGTCGTCGGCCTCTACGGCGGCCCCACCGTCATCAACAACGCCGAGACCATCGCCAACGTCTCGCACATCCTCCTCATGGGCGGCGAGGCCTACGCCAAGCTCGGCACCGAGCGCAACGGTGGCACCCGCCTCTTCGGCATCTCCGGGCACGTCGAGCGCCCCGGCGTCTACGAACTCCCCATGGGCTACTCCCTCCGCAAGGCCATCTACGAGGTCGCCGGCGGCATCCGCGGCGGCAAGCAGCTCAAGGCCGTCGTCCCCGGCGGCAGCTCCTGCCCGGTCCTCCGCGCCGACGAGATCGACGTGGGCCTGGACTTCGACCAGATGGCCAAGGCCGGCACCATGCTCGGCTCCGGCGGCATCGTCGTCCTCGACGAGACCGTCTCCATCGTCGAGTTCGCCCTCCGCACCATCCGCTTCTACCAGCACGAGTCCTGCGGCTGGTGCATCCCCTGCCGCGAAGGCACGGACTGGATCAAGAAGACCCTCACCCGCTTCCACGCCGGCGGCGGAACGAAGAAGGACATCGACAACGTCCAGTACATCGCCGAAAACATGATGGGCCGCACCTTCTGCCCGCTAGGCGACGCCGCCGCCATGCCCACGCTCGGCTTCATCAAAAAATTCCGCCCCGAGTTCGAGGAGTATCTCGCCGGCAAGCGTGTGGACCATCCTCTCATCCACATCCAGCCCTTCGGCGAAACCGAACTCGCAGGAGCACACTAGACATGCCAGACGTAACCTTCATCGTAGACGGCAAGACCCTCACCGCCCCCGCAGGCACGCTGCTCCTCGAGGCCTGCAAATCCCACGGCATCGAGATCCCCGCCTTCTGTTACTACCCCGGCCTCTCCCTCCAGGCGGCCTGCCGCATGTGCGTCGTCCGCATCGAGAAGATGCCCAAGCTCCAGACCGCCTGCACCACCCCGGTCGCAGAGGGTATGGTCGTCATCACCGACTCGCCCGAGATCGCCCAGGCCCGCAAGGCCACCCTCCAGCTCCTGCTCGGCAACCACCCCCTCGATTGCCCCGTCTGCGACGCTGGCGGCGAGTGCGAGCTTCAGGACATGACCTTCAAGTACGGTGCCGCCGAGAGCTTCTACGCCGAGCCCAAGAACCACCGCGAAGAGCAGAAGTGGTCGCCCGTGGTCTACTTCGACCGCCCTCGCTGCATCCTCTGTTACCGCTGTGTCCGCATGTGCGGCGAAGGCATGGACATCTTCGCCCTCGGCGTCCAGAACCGCGGCTCGTCCTCCATCATCGCCCCCAACGTCCCCCCACAGCTCTCGGGAGTCGTCGAGAACGGCGTCGAACTCGCCCAGCTCGACTGCGAGCAGTGCGGCATGTGCATCGACGCCTGCCCCGTCGGAGCGCTCACCTCCGGAACCTACCGCTACAAGACCCGCCCGTGGGAGATGAACCACACGGCCACCGTCTGCACCCACTGCGGCGACGGCTGTAAGACTACGCTCGGTGTCCGCTCCGTCTCCGACGGCACCCAGATCCTCCGCGGCGACAACCGCGACAAGTCCGGCATCAACGGCGACTTCCTCTGCAACAAGGGCCGCTATGCCTTCGACTTCGCCAATAACATCGAGCGCGTCACATCACCTCTGCTCCGTAAAAACGGCGAGCTCGTTCCTGCCTCTTGGGAAGAAGTTCTCACCTTCGCCGGCACACGGCTGCGCGACCTCCGCCAGGAGCGTGGCCCCAACTCCATCGGCGTCATCGGCTCCAACCGCACCACCAACGAGGAAAACTATCTCCTCCAGAAGTTAGCCCGCACCGTCCTTGGGACCAACAACATCGACCACCACCGCACGGCCGACTTCGTCACCCTCGCAACATCATTGCAAGGAACCACGGGCCGCTTCGCCTCGCAGCACGACGTTGCAACGTCCCCGGCCATCCTGCTCGTAGGCGGCGATCCCACCAATCAGGCCCCGCTCACCGCCTGGAACATCCGAGCCAACGTCCGCCTCAACAAGGCACGCCTCTACATCGCCAACCACGAAGAGATCAAACTCCGTCGCCAGGCCAAAGCCTTCGCTCCCGTCGCCCAGTTCGGTTACGGAGCCTTCATCAAATCTCTCGCCGAAGACACCGACTTCAGCAAACTTCTCCACGCCGAAGAGAAGCTTATCGTCCTCATCGGCAACGAACTCCGCGGCGGGGAACTCGCCAGCCTCATCAAGACCCTGCCCAACGCCAGCTTCGCTCTCCTCGCCGACTACGCCAACTCCCGCGGCGCCTCCGACATGGGCTTGCTCCCCGACGTGCTTCCTGGCTATCAACCCCTCCAAGGCTCCACCATCGCCAGCGAATACGGCGCAGCCGGCGCCCCCGGCCTCAACTCTGCGGGATTGGACCTTCTCGCCATGTTCGACGCCGCCGCAGCGGGCAAGCTCAGCGCCCTCTACGTCGTCGGCTCGAACCCCATCCAGCGTTACGGCATCGATCCCGCCGCGCTCAAGTCCACCTTCCTTATCGTGCAGGATCTCTTCCTCACCGAGACTGCCGCGCTCGCCGATGTTGTCTTCCCCGCCGCCAACCTCTACGAAAAGTCCGGCTCCGTCACCAACTCCTTCGGCGACCTCCAGCTCGTCTCGAAGGCCGCCGACAAGGCCGGAACCCGCTCCGACTTCGAGATCATCGTCCGCCTCGCCAACCACATGGGCCATGACATCAAGGCGCTCGTCCCCTTCGGCAAGGGTCCCAGTTCTTTGGGAACCAGAGCCGACATGGGACAGACGCGCGGTGCCGCGTCCGGCGAAGCCGATCGCCACGCCGTCTGGCTCACTGCCAACAATATGGAGCCCAGGCTCAGCCCCTTTGATCCCTTCGCTATCCTCGACGAAATCCAGCGCCTCGTCCCCGGCTACGACAAGCTCCTCCGCCTGCAACTTCTCTCTGGCAACGATCAGCACCTCGCACCTGCCTCCACCGGCCTCGTCCAAATCACCGCCGCCCGCAAGGACCTCGTCCTGCCCAGCGCCGATACCCTCTTTTCCTCCGGCTCCCTCACTCGTTACTCGCCCATGCTGCAGGACGTACAACGCCACCAATCCACCGAAGCCCCTAGCCCTCTGGCCTCCGCTGATTAAAGGCTCCAACTGAGATCTGACCACTGAGAACCTGGAACCCCATCACGTCATGAGTCACCTCAATCACTTCGAAATCTTCCTGCTCTTCAGCATCGTCAAGATCCTGATCGTGCTGGTCATCACGCTGCTTGGCGTCGCCTACACCGTGTTGCTGGAGCGCAAAGTCCTCGGCCGCCTGCAAAACCGCTGGGGGCCCTCGCGTGTAGGCCCCTTCGGCATCCTCCAGCCACTCGTCGACGGTCTCAAACTCTTCCTCAAGGAAGACATGATGCCCCTCGCCGTCGAGCGCCCACTCTTCATCCTCGCGCCCATCATCGCGCTCGGTTGCGCGCTCATCTCCATCGCGGTTGTGCCCTTCGGCGCCACCACCATCGTCGATGGTGTCGATCTCTTCCAGATCGCCAACCTCAACATCGGCCTGCTCGTCATCCTAGGCGTCACCAGCATTGGCGTCTATGGCATCGCGCTCTCCGGCTGGAGTTCCAACAACAAGTACTCCCTCTTCGGTTCCCTCCGTGCCACCGCGCAGATGATCAGCTACGAGCTTGCCCTCGGCCTCTCACTCGTCGGTGTCGTACTCCGCGCTGGTTCGCTCTCCCTGCGCGACATCGTAGCCTCTCAGTCCGCGCACGGCGCTCTCTCCTGGAACATCTTCGGGGGCTACCAGTTCATCGCCTTCTTCATCTACCTCATGGCCGCCTACGCCGAAACCAACCGCACCCCCTTCGATCTCGCCGAGGCCGAATCCGAGCTCGTCGCCGGCTATCACACCGAGTACTCCTCCATGAAGTTCGCCATGTTCTTCATGGCCGAGTACGCCAACATGATCACCGTAGCCTGTGTCGCCACGCTGCTCTTCTTTGGTGGCGCCTCCTCGCCCTTTGGCCACACCTTCGACCACGCTGCCCCCGGCCTTCTCCTCACCGGCCTCATCTCCATCTTCTGGTTCGTCGCCAAGGTCTTCGCGTTCCTGCTGCTCTACATCTGGGTTCGCGGCACGCTTCCCCGCTTCCGTTACGACCAGCTCATGGGTTTTGGCTGGAAGTTCCTTCTCCCCGTCGCGATGGTCAACGTCCTTGCCACCGCTCTGGCGCTCTCCTATCACAGCTAATCGCACGCAATCCGTTTACAATCACCACGAACCAACACTCGACACGCGCACTCTCTGGAATCGATAGCCCACGATGGAAATAGCACTCTTCATCATCTTCGGTCTGCTGGCGGTCGCAGGAGCCCTCAATCTCCTCTTCCAGCGCCACCCCATCAACTCGGCGCTCTCGCTGGTCGTCGTCATGATGTCCCTCGCCGTCCTCTACTGGTCCCTCGGTGCGGAGTTCCTCGCCGCCGCCCAGGTCATCGTCTACGCCGGCGCCATCATGGTGCTCTTCGTCTTCGTCGTCATGCTCCTCAACGCCGGCGAAGAGGACCGCACCCACGGCTCACGCATCGCCTACATCGCCGGAATCCCCGGAGCCGCGGCTATCTTCTGCCTGCTCAGCTTTGTCTTCCTCTCCGAGCGCAGCCATCTCGGCTCCACCCAAATCGGAGGCTACCTGACCAGCGCCGTCTCCAACATCTCCGAGGTCTCGCACGCCCTCTTCACCTCGTTGCTCCTGCCCTTCGAGGTCACCTCCATCCTCATCCTCGTCGCCATCCTCGGCGCCGTCGTCCTCGCGCGCAAGGAGCTCTAATGGTCCCCATCGCCTACTACCTCATCCTCGCCGCGATCCTCTTCTCCATCGGCATTGCCGCTTTCCTCATCAAGCGCAACGTCATCACCATCTTCATGTCCATCGAACTGATGCTCAACGCCGTCAACCTGACCTTCGTCGCTTTCTCGCACATGTGGCATCAGGTCTCGGGCCAAATCTTCGTCTTCTTCGTCATGGTGGTCGCCGCTGCGGAAGCCTCAGTCGGGCTCGCCATCATCATCGCTCTCTTCCGTGTGCGCCAAACCCTCGACGTCGATCAGATCAACCTATTGAAGCACTAACCTCTACCGGATGTTTCGCAGTGTTGTTTTTTTCAGTGGTTATCCCGCACGAATCTGCTCTTGACCTTGTTTCTGCTTTTCTTTCACGTCCCACGGCAACTCGAATCGACCCATGAATCCTCAACTGCTCTGGCTCATCCCGATCCTCCCCTTCGCCGGTTTCCTCATCAATGGAACTCTCGGCCGCAAGCTGCCGCGTGCGCTTGTCGCGACCATCGCCCTGCTCTTCACCGCGGCACCAGCCCTGATCGTCGCGCAACTCTGGCTCTACCTGACGTCCGCCGGCGCGCCACTCTCGCTCTCGCTCTCGAGCGTCCCCTGGATCGCCGTCTCCGGCTTCCACGTTGACTTCTCCTTTGCCATCGACCACCTCTCCCTGGTCATGCTCGCCGTCGTCACTGGCGTCGGCTTCCTCATCCACATTTACTCCGTCAGCTACATGGCGCATGAGGAAGGCTACTGGCGCTTCTTCGCCTACCTCAACCTCTTCATGTTCTTCATGCTGGTCCTCGTCCTCGCCTCCAGCTTCCTCCTGCTCTTCGTCGGATGGGAGGGCGTCGGACTCGCCTCTTACCTGCTCATCGGCTTCTACTTCACCAAAGACTCCGCAGCGAACGCCGGCAAAAAGGCATTCATCGTCAACCGCATCGGCGACTTTGGCTTCCTTATCGCTATGTTCCTTCTGGTCGCGCACTACGGCACACTGAGCTTCAGCTCCATCTTCACGCAGATCGCCGCAAGCCCCATCTCCGGCGGCCTCTTCACCACCATCGCTCTGCTCCTCGTCCTCGGAGCCACTGGCAAATCCGCCCAGATCCCCCTCTACATCTGGTTGCCTGACGCAATGGAAGGCCCCACCCCGGTCTCCGCCCTCATCCACGCCGCCACCATGGTCACCGCGGGCATCTATATGGTTGCGCGCTGCCACGTCCTCTTCGACCACTCGCCCGCCGCCCTCACCGTCGTCGCGATCATCGGCGCAGCCACGGCCCTGTTCGCTGCAACCATCGGCCTCGTCCAGCACGACATCAAGCGCGTCCTGGCCTACTCTACCGTCTCACAGCTCGGCTACATGTTCATGGCCTGCGGTATAGGAGCCTACTCCGCCGGCATCTTCCACCTCATGACCCACGCCTTCTTCAAGGGTCTGCTCTTCCTCGCCGCAGGTTCGGTCATTCACTCCCTCTCCGGTCAGCAGGACATGCGTTCTATGGGCGGCCTCTGGAAGAAGATCCCCCTCACCTTCTGGACCATGACCGCCGGCGTCTTCGCCATCTCCGGCATCATCCCCTTCGCCGGCTTCTTCTCCAAGGACGAGATCCTCTATCAGACCTTCATCTCGCCCAACCCGCTCGCCCGGCTCCTCTGGCTGGTAGGCCTCGTCACCGCCGGCATCACGTCCTTCTACATGTTCCGTCTCTGGTTCAAGACCTTCTTTGGCGAGCCTCGCTTCGACGAACACGAGACCCACGTCCACGAGTCTTCCCTCGTCATGACCCTCCCCCTCATGGTCCTCGCAATTCTCTCCATCGTCGGCGGCTGGGTCGGCATTCCTGCAGCCCTCGGCGGCCATAACGAGTTCGCCCACTTCCTCGACCCGGTCTTCGCCAGCGCCGCCGTACCCGCGGTCGAAGCCACATCCCACGGCCTCGAACTCACCCTCGCGGCCATCTCGCTGCTGACCGCCATCCTCGGCATCTTCGTCGCCTGGCTCTTCTACTACCGCAAACCCGGCACCGCCGCCGCGCTGGCCAGCAAGTTCGCTCCCATCTACTCGCTGCTCCACCACAAATACTGGGTCGACGAGATCTACGGTCGCCTCATCATCACGCCACTGCTCGCCTTCTCGCGCCTCATCCTCGGCGGCCTGGTCGACGCGGGCATCATCCAGGGCACAGGCTCCGGTCTGGCCGCCACCACCCGCGGAGGAGGCTGGCTCGTCCGCCGCATCCAGTCAGGAAATATTCGCTCTTACGCCGGCTGGCTGGCCGCCGGTGCCGCCGCCGCCATCGCCATCGTCCTCTTCGGTCACCACGGATTGCCCCACTAACCTTTTTGCGTTGTCATCCTGATTTTGAGTTGCCATCCTTAGCGAAGCGAAGGATCTGCTTCTAGAACCACCATGGAACCCCAATGAATCTCGACCCCCTCATCCTGACGCTCATCATCGCCACCCCGCTAGCGGGTGCGATCCTGCTCGCCCTCATCCCCGAAGATGCAGCCAATCCCGACGGCAGCAAACGTCACGCCATCGGCGCTCTCCTCGTCACGCTCTTCACGCTGCTTCTCACCCTTCACCTCCCCGCGCACTTCAACTACCACGCCGCCCCGCACACCTTCCAGTTTGAGCAGGATCTCCCTTGGATCAGCTCCCCGGCCATCCGCTACCATCTCGGCGTCGACGGCCTCAGTATGTGGCTTATCGTGCTCGCAGCCTTCCTCGCACCCATCGGTGTGCTCGCCTCTTGGAAGACTATCCAGACCCGCACCAAACTCTTCTACACCCTCTTCCTGCTCCAACAGGTCGCGATGCTCGGCATCTTTGTCGCCCTCGACCTCTTCCTCTACTACGGATTCTGGGAGCTCTCGCTGGTCCCCATGACGCTGCTCATCGCCACTTTCGGCCGCACCGAAAACCGCCGGCGCGCCGCCATCAAATTCTTTCTTTACGCCTTCATCCCCTCAGCCATCCTACTGGTCGCAATCCTCTGGCTCTACAACCTCACCGGCACCTTCGACCTGTCCACCCTGCAAGCTCTGGCCTCTGCCCACCAGCTTGCCGCGACGCCCACCGCTCTCCTCCTTTGCTCTATTGCCTTCCTCGTAGCCTTCGCCGTCAAGGTTCCCGTCTTTCCGCTGCACGGCTGGCTGCAGGACGCCGTCACTGAAGCCCCTACCGCGGCTGTCATGGTGCTCGCCGGCAAACTGGGCCTCTACTCCATCCTGCGCTTCAGCTTCGGTATCTTCCCCGAGCAATCCCGCCACGCCGCACCCATCCTCATCGCCCTCGGTGCCATCGGCATCGTCTACGGCTCGCTCATCGCGCTCATCAAAACCGATCTCAAGAAGCTGGCCGCCTTCTCCACCCTCGCACACGTCTCCTTCGTCATACTCGGCATCTTCACCTTCACCATCCTCGGCCTCGACGGCGGTGTCTTCCAGATCCTCAACGAGAGCCTCATCGGCGCCGCCTTCTTTGTCCTCCTCGGCCTGCTCTACGAGCGCTACGGCACCTACGACATGCGCGACTACGGTGGTCTGGCCACGCGTCTCCCCTGGATGGCCACCATGTTCGTCCTCACCGCCCTTGCCGCCGTTGGCCTACCCATGCTCAACGGCTTCGTCGGTGAGTTTCTCATCCTCTCCGGCACCATGGCCTCCATCGTCGCCCACCACGTCCTCTGGACCACCCTCGCCGCAACTGGCGTCATCTTCGGAGCCTCTTATATGCTCTGGATGATCCAACGTGTCTTCTACGGTTCGCTCGGCATTCGCTCCGCCGAAGTCCCGGGCTGGGACCTCACCGCCCGCGAGCACCTCGAACTCTGGCCCTTCGCCGCCCTTTTCCTCATCATGGGCGTCGCTTCCCCGCTCTGGATGCGCGCCATCGACACCTACGGCGCAGCAACCGCGGGCAAAGTCGTCGAGATCGCCCCCGGCTGGTACAAGAACACCGAAACCAACGCCTACAGCGTCAACAACCAGGAACTCGGCCGCTGGTGTCTCGACCATCCGGGCGGCTGCAAGGTCAGCGTCGGGTTTCACGTAGCCGCAGGCAAGGAGGCCCGCTAATGTCCCCCAACCTTCTCGCCCTCCTCCCCGAACTCCTCCTCGCCCTCACCGGCGTCCTCATCATGCTCGCTGAGCCACTCATCGCCCCCGGCCGCACCCGCAAACCCCTCGGCTGGCTCGCCATCCTCGGCACCCTCGCCTCGGGCATTGCCGTCCTGTACCAACTCCACCTCGTCAACGCCTCCGGCCCCATCACAGCCTTCTACTCAACCATCCAGATCGACGCCTTCTCCATCTTCTTCCACCTCCTCATCGCCAGCATCGTCCTGGTCACCCTGCTCGCCTCGTTGGACTATTTCCAAAACCCCATCACCCACGCAGGCGAGTACTTCGCTCTGGTCCTCTTCGGAGCCACCGGCATGATGTTCATGACCAGCTCCGTCGAACTCCTCATGGTCTTCATCGGCCTCGAGATCTCCAGTATCTCCACTTACATCCTTGCTGGCTTCCGCAAAGGCCGCGCCACCGCCTCCGAATCAGCCCTCAAATATTTCCTCCTCGGAAGCTTCGCCACCGCCTTCTTTCTCTATGGCATCGCCCTCTGCTTCGGGGCAACAGGCTCCACCTCCATCGCTGCCATCGCCGCTGGTCTGGCCATCACCAAGACCCCGCTGCTCGGCTGGCTGGCCGTAGCCATGGTCCTCATCGGCCTGGGCTTCAAGGTCTCCGCCGCACCCTTCCACGTCTGGACGCCCGACGTCTACCAGGGCGCCCCCGCCCCCGTCGTTGGCCTCATGTCCACCGCCCCCAAGGCCGCCGCCTTCGCCGTCCTCCTGCGCTTTCTCTTCAATGCCACACCCATCTATCGCAGCCACTGGATACTGCTCATCGCGATCCTCGCCGTCGCCTCGATGACCATTGGCAACCTCGGTGCCCTGCTGCAGCGCGACGTCAAGCGCCTACTTGCATACTCATCCATCGCCCACGCCGGCTACATGCTGGTCGCCTTCACCGCCGCTCAGCACGAGGCCGTCTCCACCATCTGCTTCTACACCGCAGCCTACGCCGCCATGAACGTCGGTGCCTTCCTCGTCCTCACCCAACTCTCCGGCTTCGACGAAAAGCTCCGTACCATCGATGACTTCACCGGCCTCGCACTCAAGCGGCCCGGACTCTCCGCGCTGCTCGGCTTCTTCCTTCTATCACTCATCGGAATCCCCTTCACCGGTGGCTTCTTCGGCAAGTTCTACGTCTTCTCCGCCGCGGTCCACTCGGGTTACACCTGGCTCGCGATCGTCGGCCTCGCCAACTCTGGCATCGCCTGCTTCTACTACCTCCGTCTACTCACTGCGCTTTACAGCCGCCCCCTCACCGACACCATCGCCGACACCCCCAGCACCGGCCGCATCACCTTCCCCGTAGCTCTGGCCCTCACCGCCACTGCGGCCGCTACCCTGTGCCTCGGCATCCTCCCCAACCGCATCCTGCACCTCACCCAGCGCGCCACCCCAACCTCCACTATCGCGCAAAGCGTATCAGCCCCAACTGCCACCATCGCCCAGCGCTAATATATCCCTGGGGAGAGCCGTGGGTTTAGGTTGTGAGCCGCTCGAAGCGGCTATGCGGGTCGCTGACGCGGTCCCGGCGGTTTAGGTGACGCTAAGCGCCACAGGTTGATCTGCTCCAAGCGCTCGTCTTCTTGCTCCTGATTGCGGATGTACTCGCGGATGGTTTCTTCGTCACGGCTTACAGTCGATACAAAGTACCCTCGCGCCCAGAAGTGCTGGCCCACGAAGTTCTGCTTTCGTTCTCCATACACCCGTGCCAGGTGGATCACGGCCCATGGCGCGCTGATTCAGCAGGGCAATCTAATCACTTTGTTCTCATCACCGCCGCCAGCAGCAGTGTCGGAATCGCTGCCATTGAGATCGCGAGGGCCGAGGGCACCATCAGCATCGCCACCACACGTACCTCGCAGAAGAAGGCGGAGTTGCTCACTTTGGGTGCAGACTACGTCATCGCCACGGAGTAGGAAGATCTGATAGCGTGCGTTGCCGAGATTACCGGCGGCAAGGGCACGCGATCGCCTTTGACCCAGGCGCGGGCAAAGGCCTCGAGGCTATAGCCGCCGCAGCTTCTACCCACGGTTTGATCTTTGAGTCGGGGCGCTCGCCACCGATCCTACCTCCTATCCACTTTTTTGCTTCCCTGAGTAAGCATCTCACCATCAAGGGCTACACGTTCTTTGGGGTCGTCGCTGACCCTGAGGTCTTCACCAAGGCAAAGGCGTACGTTTACAACCGCCTGCAATCCGGTACTTTCAAACCGCAAATCGACAAGACATTTCCACTCAATCAGATCGTGGCTGCACATCGCTATATGGAATCCAACGCCCAGATCAGAAAGATCGTGGTTACCGTCTAGCCCGTATTCGAAGGCGTGGGGAGATCCGCTCCATGCCTTCGGGGCAGTACACTAGCAATCGATGGAAGTACTCGCCACCACGCAGCCGATATTCGCCCCTTGGAGCCAGGCATGAAGCTTGTCCTGCGTCTTCTTGGCTATATGCGACCCTATCTTCTCTTCTGGATGGTCTCCGTGCTGCTCATGGCGGTAGTCGGAGCGTTGGCCGCATTCCGCATTCTGCTGATCAAACCCATCATCGACAATGTCCTTAGTGTGGCCTCGTCTCCTGATAAGGTTCTGAATTTCGTCATCCCTCATACCCAACTTCATATCAACCTGCAGGCGCTAATTCCGCCGCACTTCCATAATGCATGGACGGTTGTTGCGGTCGCACTTGTCGCGTCGGCCATCATCAAGAACCTCTGCGATTATCTCGGCACATTGCTGGCCAACAAGGCTGGCTTTGGCATGATCACCGATCTGCGCAACGATCTCTATGACTCTCTGCTGAAGCGCTCGACGGCCTTCTTTCAACGCCATACTTCGGGCACGCTGATCTCCACTCTCATCAATGATGTTGAACGTGTTCAGTCGGCGATGGCTACCGTGATGAGCGATTTTCTGCAACAACTCTTCACTCTCCTCTTCATGATTGGCACGGTCATCATCGTGGGAGGCCGTATGTCCTGGGTGCTCCTGATCTTCGTGCCTATCATCGTTTTATCGACGCGCCGCGTTGGACATAGCGTTAGGAAGACCACGCGACGTGGGCAGGACAAGCTTGCCGAGATTCAGAACATCGTGCAGGAGACCATCATGGGTAATGGCATCGTGAAGGCTTTCGGCATGGAAAACTGGGAGATGAATCGCTTCCGCAATGCCGCCGACCGGCTCCTCACCGCCAACATGCGTTCTGTTGCGGTGCAGTCCATATCGTCGCCGCTTATGGATGCGCTTGGTGCCGTTGCGATTGCGCTCCTGTTGCTGTATGGCCGCCAGTTCATTCTTCACGGCGGAACTGCTGGCGAGTTCATCACCTTCCTTATCGCTGTCATCGCCCTGTACGATCCGGTCCGCAAGATGCCGACCTACTACAACAGCTTTCAGCAGGCCGTCGGTGCCAGCGAAGAGATCTTCAAGTTCATTGACGCACAAGATGAAGTGCGCGAACGCAAAAGGGCCATCGCCCTCAAAGGTTTCGGTGGTCTTATCGAGTTCCGCGATGTCCGATTCGGCTACGAGCGCGACGGTCAATGCAAGGAGATTCTGCATGGAATCTCACTCACGGTTCACCGCGGCGAAGTCGTTGCTCTCGTGGGCCCAAGTGGTGCGGGTAAGTCCACACTCGTCAACCTGCTGCCCCGCTTCTTCGATGTCACCGGCGGAGCAATCTTTCTCGACGAGCACGAGGTTCGTGACCTGACGCTTGTGTCACTTCGAAAGCAGATTGGCAAGGTGACGCAGGAGACGGTGCTCTTTAACGACACCGTACGCAACAATATTGCATACGGGCAGCCTGATGTTCCCCTGTCGCGCATCATTACTGCTGCGCAGGCTGCGCTCGCACATGACTTCATTGAGCGGCTTCCGCAGGGCTATGACACATTGATCGGTGAACGCGGTGCGCGGCTCTCCGGCGGGGAACGGCAGCGTCTTGCGATTGCGCGTGCTCTGCTGAAGGATGCGCCCATCCTCATCCTTGATGAGGCTACTTCCTCGCTGGATACCGAAAGCGAAGCCGCGGTGCAGGCAGCCCTCGGCAACCTCATGCAAGGCCGCACGGTGCTCGTGATTGCGCACCGGCTCTCAACGGTCCGCCGCGCCGATCGCATCGCTGTCATGGAAGATGGGCGCATCACCGAACTCGGCTCCCACGACGACCTTATCGCTCTCGGGGGGACCTACAGCCGGCTGTATCATCTGCAGTTCGGCGAGGATAATCTCGAATTGGCCGAAGCAGGCGAAGGCACTGCTTGAATCGGTGGCAGCCTCGCACGAGTTACACTACAGTCAACAACAAGAGTTTATGGCAGGCATTCTGTTCATCATCTCGGCGCCCAGCGGATCGGGTAAATCGACACTCGTTAGCGAGGTCCGTCGCCTTGTTTCGGGGCTGGACTTTTCTGTCTCTTACACCACGCGCAAGCCGCGCGGCTCCGAAGAAGATGGTCGCGAGTATTATTTCACAACCCGTGAGCGCTTCGAGCAGATGATCGCCGCCGACGAGTTCCTTGAGTGGGCCGAGGTTTTCGGTAACTACTACGGGACGGCACTCTCGGCGCTCGACCTTGCTCGCGAGCACGGTACCGATTTGCTGCTCGACATTGATGTTCAGGGTGCGCTACAGGTTATGCGCACGATGCCTGAGGCAGTCTCAATTTTCATCCTTCCACCCAGCCCTGAAGTCCTTGAGCGTCGCCTGCGCAACCGCAGCCAGGCCGAAGGTGTTGCCAACGAGGCGGTCATCGATGCCAGACTCTCGGAGGCGCGGACAGAACTCCAGATGATCGACGACTATAAGTATGCCCTGGTTAATGATGTTCTCGATCAGGCCGCCTCGGAGATGCGGGCCATCGTGCTAGTTGCACGAGGCGATGCGACTCCATCCGAGGGCGATCTGGCCGCTCAGTGCATCACTGGCGCCCGCTCGTCAAGGTTGGAATCGGCGCTGGTGAGTTTCGGAGTCGCCATCACTGGCATCTGATTTTGAGACAGTTCTGGAAAATGCCGAGATTTCCACTCGACTCGCCGATCAGAGACAGCATTAGGCGATAAGATAAAGCATCTCCCTGGAGGTTCGTCGATGCCTGACAAAGAACCGCTCCAAAATAAATATAGCCTTGTGAAGGGTGCGGCACGCCGTGCTCGTCAACTGCAATCCGGCGCGCCATCACTTGGAGTTTCCAATTCCATCAAGGCCTGCCGCGTAGCGCAGGATGAGATCCGTGTGGGCAAAGTCACGTACACGGTGCTAGCCAAACCGCTTCCGCCGGCATCGTTCTAGAGATGAGTCTGATTGCCCCTGAGCAACAACTCCGCGCATATGTCGATTATCTGCGCGACATGGGGGTTTATGATCTCTATCGCCGCGACGACCCAACCCTCCTCGTATCAGATTTGCTGCGAGACAAGCTCGTTGCCGCAACACAATCACAAGTCCCAGCGGCCCAGGCTTCACCTCGCAATTCGGCCGTGCAACCAGCGCTCACCGCTCTTAACATCTCTGCCCCCGTCCGCCCCACGGGAGCCGAGCTCACTTCCCCCATGTCGAAGCCGCCTTCCTTTGATCTCCTCGCGCCGCTATCCGCACAGACCGTTCCGGCGCCCAACCGCATAGCAGCCCTCGAGGCCGTGCGAGCCGAGATTGGCGACTGCAGCCGTTGTCCACTTGCCTATGCTGGCCGTCACAAGATCGTGTTCGGCGACGGCGATCCCAGTGCGCGACTCATGTTTGTTGGTGAAGGTCCGGGTGCGGATGAAGATGCCAGCGGCCTGCCCTTTGTCGGCAAAGCGGGCCAACTGTTGAACAACATGATCGCGGCGATGGGTCTAAGGCGGGACGAGGTCTACATCGCCAATATTGTGAAGTGCCGCCCGCCGGGCAATCGTGTGCCTGAGTTTGTCGAGGCCACCACCTGCTCGCAGTTCCTTCTCCGTCAGATAGACATCGTGCGCCCTGAGGTCATCGTCGCCCTGGGGGCCACCGCGGCAACGTATCTCCTTGGCGTCAAACAGTCGCTCGCGTCCTTGCGCGGTCGGTGGCACTCGGTACGTGGAGCCAAAGTAGCAGTCACCTATCATCCTGCCTTTCTGCTTCGAGATCCTCGCCAAAAAGGAGAAGCGTGGAAGGACCTACAGCGTGTGATGGCCGAAATGGGTCTGGCACCCCCGAAGCGCCTCTCCTGAGATGTTCCGCCAAGAGTCCTCCTCTCGAACTGGCTGATAACTTCCTGCTTGGTGCCGACGCCCGTCACCTGCTAAACTACAGGACGTGGCAGAACTTGAGCGCATGAATCGCTGTGTAGCTCGAATCTGTGGTGTGGGGCTGTAGCTCAGCTGGGAGAGCGCCTCGTTCGCAACGAGGAGGTCAGCGGTTCGATCCCGCTCAGCTCCACCAAGACTCATAGCGCGTGTGCTTCCTGCATGGCATGAGACCCACGCTCGGTATAGTCTTGTTCTTCATCAAGAAGTTATAAGGGTGATGGAGTTCACCCTAACCGCCATAGTCACTTTGGGCTACGGATGATGACTCCTCGCAGGGATCGCCTGTTGAGGAGTTCTCTCGTCTTGGCAATCTCTGCGAAAATTGAATTCGTATCGGCAACCACTTGCTGTGGTGAGGGAGTTTCGCATGAAGACTGCAATCCACCAGACATTCCTCGTCGATCACAAGCGTACCTACCCGCCAACTCACTCACTCTCCAACCATCCTGCTCACGCCCTGCTTGTCGGTGAGGTGCCAGCTATAGTTGACATGAATGTGCGCGCGAGGGAGGTCTGAGCTTGCGACGATATCTGCTTATTGCGATTGGCGGAGCGGTCGGTGCGATGTTCCGTTACTTTGTTGGCGTAGTTGCGACCGAGCGTTTTGGTACCCGTTTCCCGGTCGGGACGTTCTCAATTAATGTAAGCGCCTGCTTTATGATCGGATTCATTCTTGAATATCTCACTCGCCACGCTAATGTGAATCCGGCCTGGAGATATGCGTTTGCAATCGGCTTTCTTGGTGCCTATTCGACTTTTTCGAGCTTCGAGTGGGAGACGTGGTCGGAGTTGACCCGTGGCGCATACTGGATTGGAATTCTCTATGTCGCAGCGAGTTTGATCGTGGGCCTGGTTGCCGTTGGGCTCGGATCAGCCACGGCGCGGTCACTCACGTAAACCTCGTGCCGCGCCGCACGAAGCGCCACTATAGACACGCAGCAGAGCTATCGCGGAGGAAGAATGCAGAATCTAGAAGAGGCTGTCAAAGTATCCATCTATGTGGCGGATGGAGAGACCTACCGTGGCATCGCCAGGGACTCCGCCTTGCTCGACTTCCTGTTTTATCGCGGTGTCGCGGGAGCGACTGTCTTCAAGGGTATTGCAGGTTTCGGAGCTGATCGCCACCTGCATACGGCCTCTCTGGTAGAGGTGTCAGATCGTCTCCCCATAAAGATTGAGTTTGTGGACACTTCATCAAAGGTGGAAGAGATACTGCCGAAACTGAAGGAGATCTGTGGTCCGGGCATGATCGAGGTACAGAAAACTACGATTGTAAAGGTACCCGGCAGTACGACCGGTGATGCTCAACCGGCAGCCTTTCACCATAAGGTGGAAGGTAAGGCAAAGCTGCTGCGCATCTACATTGACGAAAAGGATAGTTGGCACTCCAAGTCTTTACATGAGGCTCTCGTGGAAGCCCTTAGGGCAAACGACATCGCGGGGGTCACCGTCTACAAGGCTATTCTCGGTTATGGTTCGGGTAAGCAGATTCGTCAAAGCCATGTATTTTCCCAAGGCGCCTCCGTGATACTCACGGTCATTGACGTGGAGGAAAAGATCCGCAACTTTATGCCGATTCTCGACAAGATGATGCCCAATGGATTGGTCGTGATCTCAGACGTTGATGTGATTACCTACCGCGATGGAGGCTCCCTGCAGAGTGCGCTGAGCATGGAGAATCTCAATGCGTAAGGAAGCGTTCGAGGCCAAGATGCTGCGGGTTCACTGTAGCCAAAAAGACAAGTGGAAAGGCAAACCGCTTTACGAGGCCATTGTCTCGCTGTGCATGGATCTAGGTATCGCGGGTGCGACGGTGTACCAGGGGCTGGAGGGCTTTGGTGTTAGTGCTCACATCCACCATGCGAGTTTATGGCCAAGCTCGAATGACCCTCCCATTGTGGTTAGTATCATCGATCGTGAAGAACAGGTTGCACAACTGTTGCCGCGTCTCGACGAGATGATTTCATTTGGAATGATTGCAATTTCGGATGTCGAAGTGGTTCGCTATACAAACACGATCGCAGCATCATTGGACCAGGCAGACTAACTTAAAGGTTGGGCTATCAAGCTTGACCTTGCCAGGGGCCAAGCCGGGAAGCTAACTTCAATGCAGAAATAATGCGCGTGATGAGGAGATTTTGAAGACAATTACGATAACGAATATCCGCGTCATCGATCTGCGCTTCCCGACCTCGCGTGAGGCAATCGGTTCCGATGCGATCAATAAGGATCCGGACTATTCAGCCGCCTACTGCATTCTCGAAACGGATAGCGATCTCGAGGGTCATGGACTTACTTTTACACTCGGTCGTGGTACAGAGCTTTGTGTCAGCGCCATTCAATATCTTTCAAAGTTCCTACTGCACCGTACCCTTGACTCTCTTACTTCGGACCTCAATGCGCTGTACCTTCAGCTTAGCGGAGATACGCAATTTCGTTGGCTGGGTCCTGCGAAGGGCATCATCCATCTGGCGTGCGGCGCTCTCCTAAACGCAGTCTGGGATTTATACGCCAAGGCTGAAGACAAACCGGTATGGCGATTGCTTGCAGACATGGCTCCCGAGCAGGTAATTGCTGCGATCGATTTTCGCTATATTGCCGACGCACTGTCGCCGTCCGAAGCGCTCGAAATCCTTCGCAATGGCAAGCATCGCCAGGCAGACCGATTGGCAAAACTTGAGGCGCAGGGCTATCCAGCCTATACAACCTCGGCTGGCTGGTTCGGCTTTAGCGACGAGAAGATTCGGCGACTATGTCGTGAGGGCATTGCGGCCGGTTGGAGCCACTTCAAGTTGAAGGTAGGCGGCGATGCCAGCGACGACCTTCGGCGCGGACGGCTAATGCGTGAAGAGATTGGCTGGGACCGCCACCTGATGGTGGACGCGAACCAGAAATGGGGAGTCGAAGAGGCGATCCAGCGCACACTACAACTCGGCGAATTGAAGCCCTGGTGGATGGAAGAGCCTACCAGCCCGGATGACATTCTGGGCCACGCCCGCATACGCCGCGAGACCGTTCCAACCCGCATTGCGACTGGCGAGCATTGTCATAACAGCGTTATGTTCAAGCAGTTGTTTCAGGCTGGAGCCATCGATGTTTGTCAGATTGATAGCTGCCGCGTTGCGGGGATCAATGAGAACCTGGCCATTCTTCTTATGGCGGCGAAGTTTGGTGTGCCTGTTTGTCCTCACGCTGGCGGCGTTGGGCTATGTGAGTATGTCCAGCACCTATCGATCTTCGATTATCTAAGCGTCGCCTGCTCGTTGGACGATCGAGTGATCGAGTATGTCGACCACCTCCACGAACACTTTCGGTATCCGGTTCATATCTCCAGAGGTCATTACATGGTCCCTGACCAGCCAGGCTACAGTGGCGAGATTTTTCCCGAGTCGCTGGAACGGTTTGAGTATCCAACCGGAGAGATATGGAAAGGCGCATAAGCTGGAATCCACTTTACCCAGATTGAGAAAGCATGGGGAGATGGTAGGAAGTAAGTTGCTGGAACCTCAAGAAGAAGGGGTTGGTGGCCATACTGCCATCAAATCATCAACTCCAAAGAGCAGAGTTCAAATCGTCTGACTGGCTCCATTTCGTGCTCTTATGCACAAAATTTGCTCTTCCATGGATGTATGAACCTGATTTGGTTCACGTTATCCACTGAATTCATGAAATCCACACGTAAAGGCCTTGATTGGTGAGTGTTCGCGAAGCATACTCGCTGCTAGGAGCATGCCGCATAGGGTGGCAGCTATCGAAGTCGAACACCAAGAGATGAGCGCCGTGAGCCGATACTGCCGTGAAGACGTTTTGCGCATTCTTAGATTGCCGATCCGCCAACTCGCAGCGTGGGAGAGGGCCGGGTTAGTTACCTCCTCGGAACATTATTCTTTCGACGAATTGGTACAGTTGCGCAAGCTGCGCGACCTGGCAGCCACTCGTATCTCCGTAAAGAGCATCAGGCAATCTGTGGACGCTATGCAAAAGGTGTCGGGAATGATAAATCCGCTGCTGGAGTCGGTCGCGGTTCTACAAGGCTCAAGAGTGGCATTCCGCCAGTGGGGAGCATTAGTTGACCCGATGACGAGACAGATGGCGTTCGACTTTGAACTGGCGCCGTGTAGCGGTATGGCCGTTGTGCGCAACAATGGACAGGAACGGGTGCAGGCTTTCGCAGACCTGCATGAGATGTTTCTGCGTGCGGTGCGACTGGAGGAGATTCCAGGTAGACTCGACGAAGCCAAAGGCGCCTATGAGGCCATCCTTGAGTTGCAGCCAGGGCACGCAGCAGCCGCAATCAACCTGGGGACGATCTTCTACAACGAGAAAGATTTCATGCAGGCCGAGCAGCGGTACCGGCAGGCCGCCGAAGCTGATCCCGAGTATGCGCTGGCGTTCTTCGATCTGGGCAATGTGCTCGATGAGCAGCAGCGCATGGATGAAGCGATCGAGGCATACCAGCGTGCCTTGGTGCTCGTCCCCCATTATGCGGACGCCCACTATAATTTGGCGTTGGCATATGAGCGAATTCAGGAGCCGCGCAAGGCATTACGGCACTGGACTTCATATACCAGGCTGGATCCAACGGGGCCCTGGGCCAGTCATGCGCGAAGCCAGGCAAAGAAAATTCTGGGGAACGAGCGGTTGGCAATTGTGACGAGACACGGGCGCACCATGCGGATTGCCGGCTAGGGCGAGATTGTTTGTGTTTTAAATAGGAAACCGCCTTCTTTGATGGGCGAATTTCTGTGGATGATGCGCTGGAGATGATGAAAATCATTACAAGGCGCACTTGCGCGCCAAGTATGGCCACATGGATGTCCGTGCTCGAACAAGTGATAAATATCACCGAAGTTTCTGCTGTGCAGGGCGATAGAGTAAACTCCGATGCGAAGCTACTACCTTTTTTGTGTCGCGTAGGAGAGATTGCCTGATGGCTGAACATACGACCTTTCGCCCTTTCGTATCAGACAATGAAGACCGGAAGGAGCTGTCAGTACGAGCGATTTTGCTGGGCTCAATCTTTGGCGTAATCTTTGGCGCGGTGACGGTATATGTGGGACTGCGCGCTGGTCTGACGGTTGCGGCCAGTATTCCAATCTCGGTGCTGTCGATCTCAATTCTGAGGGCGTTTGGGCGAGCATCAATTCTGGAAAACAATATCGTGCAGACAACTGGCAATGCTGGCCAGTCGATTGCCTCGGGCGTCATCTTCACGCTCCCAGCGCTGATCTTTTTGGGATTCGATCTGGAGAGCTCGCGCATCTTTGCGCTCGCGCTGTTTGGTGGCTGGCTGGGTGTGCTTTTCATGATTCCATTGCGGCGGCAGTTGATCGTCGAGGAGCATGGGACACTAACATATCCGGAGGGAACTGCCTGCGCGGACGTTCTACAGGCGGGGGAGCGAGGCGGGTCGTTTGCTAGCCGCGTGTTTCTAGGGCTGGGATTGGGTGGGCTCTACACGTTGTTTCAGAATGAGAATCTGTTGAGTCTATTTCCCGCGACTCCTAACTGGGAGCCGAACTTTGAACCGCATGGCCAGCAGATACTCCGAGGTGCGGCGATTCGCGCCGATGTGACGCCGGAGTATCTGGGCGTGGGATATATTATCGGGATTCGAGTAGCTGCCATCATGCTGGCGGGGGGCGTATTTAGCTGGCTGGTGCTGATGCCAGCGATTGTCTTCTTTGGCAAGCATCTGCCAGGGCCGCTTTACCCGGGCGTGGTGCCCATCGCGCAGATGAGCCCGAGCGAGCTATGGTCGACGTATGTGCGGCCGATGGGCGCCGGCGCAGTCGCTGCCAGTGGGTTGATCACGCTGTTGAGAACAGCCCCGACAATTGTGAACGCATTAACGTCCGGCTTCGCCAAGATGAACTTGAAAAGAGGTGCGGCGGCGAGCAAACCCTTGCGCACCCAGAATGATATTCCGATGAGCGTGGTGGTCGGTGGCAGTCTGGTGCTGATCCTGCTGATGTTTTTATTTCTGGAGTTCAAGCCGATTCCGGGAGCGGAGGTTGGATGGCTGGCAAATCTCTCGGCCGCGCTGATGGTGGTGACATTTGGATTTTTATTTGTGACCGTGTCGGCGCGCATCGTGGGCATTGTGGGATCGAGTGCGAGCCCGGTGAGCGGGATGACCATTGCCACACTCATGGCAGTCTCAGCAATCTTTCTCGTTAAGGGATGGACGGCGCCGGCGTTTGGCGCACTTGCCATTACGATTGGTGGGATGGTGTGCATCGCGGCGTCAAATGCAGGCGATACAAGCCAGGATTTGAAGACAGGATTCCTGATTGGGGCCACGCCATGGAAGCAGCAACTGGCGGTTATGGTCGGAGTGATTGTGTCGGTGTTCTCGATTGGGGCGACACTGAACGCAATGAATAAGGGTCTGGAGACCTTTCAGCAACTGCCAACGCCAAGAGCAATCTCGTTGGCGACGCTCCCGGATGGCGTATCGAACCAAGGCTACTTCAAGCGCGATCATGTATCGGTGATTGAGCGGCGAGTAGTCGGGAGTTCGGCGGCGGCGACGCACGAGGAACTTGCAAATGGCAGGAGCTATATCGTGCTGAACTCGATTGGCTCGGCTACGTTGCAGGATGGAAAGTACCTCTATGATCCCGCCACTGGGCAGATAGAAGTGCAGTGGGTACAGGGAATTGGGAGCGAGAAGGCAGCAGCGCCGCAGGGACGATTGATGGCGACGGTCATCAACGGTATTCTCAGCCGGAAGCTGCCGTGGAGTCTGGTGCTGCTGGGAGTGGCGCTCGTGATTGGAATTGAACTTCTGGGCGTGAGGTCATTGACATTTGCGGTGGGAGCGTACTTGTCGATTGGGACGACGCTGGCGATTTTTGTCGGCGGTGTCGTGCGTTGGATGGTGGATCAGGCACTGGCTAAAAGCGGCAATGGGCCGAATAGCGATGCGGAAAGCGAGATTTCATCGGGAAGCCTTTATGCTTCGGGCCTGATCGCCGCGGGCGGCATTATGGGGCTCGTTGGCGTTTGTGTGAAGCTGTATGAAGCGGCCACCGACAAGATGGTTCCGAGCTTTCCTGAGACCAATCCGCTGCACAAGGATTGGGTGAGTGTGATGGCGTTCGCAGCATTGGCCTTCAGTTTGTATTACTTTGCAAGGAAGCCATTGGATTCAGAGAAGATTCTGGAGCAGGTTGAAAAAGAGGAGATATAAATGAAGCGTTGGATTGCAGTATTGGCTTTGGTGCTGGCCGTTGCACCGTGTGTTGCGCGTGCGGACGAAGCTGCGAAGCAGGCGAAGGTCAAGGAATTATTCGCGACGATGCATCTGGAACACAACCTGGACCGAATGATGAGCGCCATGAAGTCACAGGTGGAGGCAACGGCGCTGAACGCTTCCGGCGCAGAGCAAATGACGCCAGAGAAGAAGAAGATCCAGCAGGAGTTTATCGATAACTCGATGAAGGTGGTTAATGACGCCTTCGGATGGCAGGCCCTGGAATCGGCCTACATCAAGCTGTACGCAGACACGTATACTGAGGCTGAGCTGGACGGTATACTAGCGTTCTATAAGTCGCCTGCAGGCCAGGCCATGCTGGCCAAGACCCCTCAGTTGACTGCTGGCACGATGCAGATTGTGCACAGCCGTATGGGAGATTTTCAGCCAAAGATGCAGGCTCTACAGAATCAATACTTGAAGCAGATGACGGCTCCAGCAGCTCCGGCTGCGAATCTCCCCCATCACTGAGTTCCAGTCCGCGTGAAAATCCAAAGCCCCAGCGGACGATGAGCTTCCGCTGGGATATCAATTTTTTTGCTGTTGCAGGCGATGCAAATAGGCTGGTTATAGTCCATGCAGCAGACCAACGCGAACACGAGCTGGTTTGATACTCCTGTCGCGCATATTGTGACAGCCTGCTTCATTGCTGCAGGAATGGCTGCGGCCATGTTGGTCAAGCTGTTGTGGCTCGATCAGCACATTCTCAATTTCATCCTGCTGGTCTCCATCGCAGGAGCGAGCATCCCCTTGCTCCTCGCTCTGGTCCAACAGATAATCAAAGGTAACTTCAGCGTTGATATTCTTGCGCTTCTTTCTATCGTCACTTCTCTGGCGTTGAGGCAGTATTGGGTAGCGGCGATCGTCGTCTTAATGCTCTCAGGAGGTCAAGCGCTAGAGGGTTTCGCCACTCGACGCGCCTCCTCCGTACTCAATGTCCTTGCAAAACGAACGCCGCAGATCGCGCACCGGTCTGGTGCCAACGCGGTAGACATCTCCGTCGATATGATTGAGGTGGGCGATGAACTCCTGATCTATCCCCATGAGATTTGCCCGGTCGATGGCCTCGTCATCAGCGGTCAAGGCGGTATGGATGAGTCCTACCTCACGGGTGAGCCATTTCTTGTCGCAAAAGCACCGGGATCGAGTGTCCTCTCCGGCTCCATCAACGGCAATGCTGCGCTGACAGTTCGGGCGACAAAAATTGCAAGTGACTCCCGCTACGCAAAGATCGTTGAGGTACTGCACGCTTCGGAGGAGAACCGCCCCCGGATTCAGCGACTCGGCGACAGGCTTGGCTCCTGGTATACGCCAATGGCCATCATCATTGCGTCGGCAAGCTGGTACTTTAGCGGTCAGTCAGAGCGGTTCCTGGCCGTCGTCGTCATCGCAACGCCCTGTCCGCTGCTGATTTCAATCCCGGTAGCAATCATTGGCGCGATCTCTGTCGGAGCCAGGCTCGGCATCATCGTCAAAGATCCGTCAATCCTCGAAAAGATAGATACCTGCCGCACGCTGATTGTCGATAAGACCGGCACCCTGACCTATGGCAGGCCAACAGTCACCTCCATCCAATGCTTCGGCGGAACGACGCGGAGTATAGCGCTGCAGTATGGAGCAAGCCTCGAACGCTACTCAAAGCATCCTCTCGCTAGTGCTGTCCTTGCTGCTGCGGAGCAAGACAAGTTGGAGTTGCTCACCGTAGAGAATGTGTCGGAGGCGCCTGGAACTGGGCTCACCGGCCGTGTTGCGGGCCGCAAGGTCACGGTGACAGGACGCGGCAAACTCTCTGCTGAAAACATGTCCGCGATGCCACCCGTCGTGCCGGGTCTTGAGTGCGTCCTTCTCCTCAATGAAAAATTGGCTGCGGTGATCCACTTTGAGGATGAGCCACGCCAGGAGAGCAAGTCATTTCTCGGCCATCTTGGCTCCAAGCATGCGATCTCCAGGGTAATTCTGCTCTCAGGAGATCGCAAGCCTGAGGTCGCTCTCTTTGCTGCACGCATGGGTATCACCGAGGCCTATGGTGGAAAAAGCCCGGAGGAGAAAGTTGAGTTCGTGCGCGAAACGACATTGCACGGTAGAACGCTTTATCTGGGCGACGGGACCAACGACGCACCAGCCATGATGGCTGCAACGGCTGGAATCGCGTTAGGGGTCAACAGTGACATTACGTCCGAAGCTGCTGGCGCGGTGATTCTTCAGTCGTCGCTCGTCAGCGTGGACCAGCTGATGCACATCGGTCGCAGGATGCGTGGAATCGCTCTGATCTCTGCCGTTGGTGGCATGGGCCTGAGCCTGATTGGAATGGTCACAGCCTCCCTCGGATTACTAACGCCGATCCAGGGAGCGATCGCTCAAGAAGTGATCGATCTTTTATCCATCCTCAACTCGTTGAGGATGATTCTTCCTACGAACTCGCTTACAGACTTTCAAATGCCACCGGGGACACGAAGTAAGCGCATCGGAAGCGGTTCAATCCGTTAGAACGCAGTATTGCGCAAGGGCACGCTTGTCACGCGAGCTTGTTGTGAGGCAAGATTTGAACGACTGTACCTTCTTGGTCCACTCTTCCGCCCGAATGTCTCAGCCGTCAGTAAGCGTGTCTCGAGCCCTAGTTCTAGGCGTTGTAGCCTTCCTCTTTGAGAATGGTGTTGTAGGCGGAGAGCGTGAGGAACTCCTGAAAAATGGGAGCGCCGATGAGATCTCGGATGAGGGTTGCGGCGAGGTTGTATGCCTTGATGCGAGCGGGTGGAGCATTCTTGATGGCCCGGACGATTTCGGCGTTGATAAGTTCGTCGCAGAGTTCGGCGGTGACGAGTTGGCCTGCGTGTTCGGGATCTTGAAGTTTCGCGTGGTGGTGGACCCACTGCCAGAGTTGGGCTCGGGAGATCTCGGCCGTAGCCGCATCTTCCATGAGGTTGAAGAGGGGAACACAGCCGGTGCCACGCATCCAGGCTTCAAGGTAGCCAAGGCCGACGGCGAGATTGTGCTTGAGGCCGTTGTAGGTGATGGTGCCGGTGGGGATGGCGAGAAGTTCGGCGGCGGTGGCGCCATAGTTGGGAACTTGCCTGGAGATCTGGTTGGGCTGGGGCATGACGCGGTCGAAGACTTCCTTGGCGATAGGGACCAGACCGGGATGCGCCACCCATGTTCCGTCGTGGCCGTCCGTGGCTTCGCGTTCTTTGTCGGCGCGGACCTGGGTGATGGCAATGTCGTTGGCGACGGGGTCGGACTTGATGGGGATGAAGGCGCTCATGCCGCCGATGGCGGGCGCGCTGCGGTGGTGGCAGGTCTTGATGGTGAGCTTCGCATAGGAGCGCATGAATGGCGTGGTCATGGTGACCTGTGAGCGGTCAGGGAAGAGCAGGGTCTGGCTGCCGGAAAACTTCTTGATGTAGGAGAAGATGTAGTCCCAGCGACCGCAATTGAGGCCGGCAGAGTGGTTGCGGAGCTCGTAGAGAATCTCGTCCATCTCGAAGGTGGCGAGGATGGATTCGATCAGAACGGTGGCACGGATGGAGCCCTGAGGGACATCAAGGAGTTGCTGTGCGCGGACGAAGACGTCGTTCCAGAGGCGGGCTTCAATGTGGGACTCCAGCTTGGGGAGATAGAAATAGGGGCCAGAGCCGCGGGCGAGGAGTTCTTTGGCGTTGTGGAAGAAATAGAGGCCGAAGTCAAAGAGGCTTCCGGATATGGGTTCGCCGTCGACGCGGAGATGGCGCTCTTCGAGATGCCAGCCGCGGGCGCGAACCATCAGGACGGCGGGCTTGTCGATGAGCTGATAGTCCTTGCCTGTGGTGGGGTCGGAGAAGGTAATGGTGCGGCGGATGGCGTCGCGGAGATTGAGTTGGCCGTCGAGTAGATTCTCCCAGGTGGGGGTAGTGGAGTCTTCAAAGTCACCCATGAAGACGCTAGCGCCGGAGTTGAGAGCGTTGATGATCATCTTGCGGTCGACGGGGCCGGTGATCTCGACGCGGCGATCCTGCAGGTCAGCGGGGAGGGGTGCAATCTTCCAGTCGGCGGTGCGGATGTTGGCCGTCTCGGGGAGAAAGTCGGGGCGCGCGCCGGCGTCGATGGCCTGCTGGCGAATGATGCGTGCGGCGAGGAGTTCCTTGCGGCGGAGGTTGAAGTCGCGCTGCAGGGTGACGAGGAAGCTGAGTGCTTCAGGTGTGAGTATGGGAGCGTAACGGTCGGCTAGAGGGGCGTGGAACTCTACGCCTGCAGGTAGACTCATCGGTGGTGGTCCTTTCAAGCTGTGTGGTCAGTGTAAGGCTCGCGCGGGGACGGGTAGCCCAATTCGGACGTGCTCCGATTTGGACGTGTGCGAACTTGCGCGTGCTCCGGCTAGGGCGTCGAAGGTTGCTTCGAGGGCCTGGGGGAGAGGGTTCGCGGGCCGATCTGTGATGGGGCGCCTGGCGCGCTGGACGCGATCAGGATAGAGCGGTGAAGCGATAAGAGGCAAGCGGGGCGTTATTCGCCTAGCATGAGGCGTTGGATGCGGTGGGCTCGACCGGTGCCACCATCGCATCCGATCAACGTGGCGCACATTCTGGGATCGCCCTTGGCGGCTTCAAATTTGCCGGGCATGCCGGTGAGGAAGCGCCTGAGAACCTGCTCAGTTTCGACGCCGATGATGGAGTCGAAGGGGCCGGACATGCCGACGTCGGTCTGGTAGGCGGTGCCGTGGTGCAGGATGCGCTCGTCGGCGGTGGGGACGTGGGTGTGGGTGCCGAGGACGGCGGTGACGCGGCCGTCGAGGTACCAGCCGAGGGCGGCTTTTTCGCTGGTGGCTTCGGCGTGGAAGTCGAGAAGGATGACCTTGGCGCTGGTGTTGCGCTCGATCTGGATGAGGAGTTCGTCGGCCTTGCGGAAGGGGTCGTCGGAGGAGGACATGAAGACGCGGCCCTGGAGATTGATGACGGCGTATTTAGTGCCGTTGCCGAGTTGGCCCTCGTAGAGACCGAAGCCTGGGGTTCCGTGGGCGAAGTTGGCGGGGCGGAGGATACGGCGGCCGCGCTCGTGAGAGGTGGCGGGGACGGTCATGTACTCGAAGATCTCGCGCTTGTCCCAGACGTGGTTGCCGGTGGTGATGACCTGCGCGCCGAGGTCGAAGAGTTCTTCTGCGATGGAGGGTGTGATGCCGAAGCCGCCAGCGGAGTTTTCACCGTTGATGACGAGGAGGTCGACGGCGTGGGTTTCAAGGACGTGGGGGAGATGCTCGCGTACGATGTGGCGCCCGGGCGATCCAAAGACGTCGCCGACGAAGAGAATGTTCACCTATGGATTCTAGCTCGGGCGGGGGTGGCGGTGTGGAGATGAGCCTTGTGGATTGGTGGACGGGGCGTGGGGACCCTGTGTTGAGGAGGGCAATTCGGCCGCTCCGCAGGCGGCTGCGCTTCGGCCTGTGGCAGCAAGGAGGGGCCTTCGGCACGGGCTGTGTCCTCGGGCCTTCGGCACAGATCGGTAGATGTTGGGCCGATGTCCCGAGGCGGCGGGGCTAT
>DAIDKF010000023.1 GCA_027450185.1 Granulicella sp.
AACCGGAGCGTTTGCCGCACCAGACTGCACTAGAGGGTGTTATGGACTTTGCACCTGAGTAGAGTCTTTGCTGGTGTGTGTATTGTCTTCAGGATGGAAGGATGGGCAAGACTCGCAAGGTGTATCCGTCGGATGTGACGGAGGAGGAGTGGTGGTTCGTGTTGCCGTATTTGTTGCTGTGTCGCGAGGATGCAGGCCAGCGGGAGCACGAGTTACGGGAGGTGTTCGACGCGGTGCGGTATGTGGCTCGCAGTGGCTGCGCGTGGCGCATGATTCCGGGCGATCTGCCTCCCTGGGCTGCGGTGTATCAGCAGTTTCGTCGCTGGCTGGATGCTGGTGTTTTCGAGGCGCTGGTGTCGGATGTGCAGTCGATTGCACGCGAGTGGGCGGGGCGCAAGGGCCAGCCGAGCGCGATCTGCATCGACAGTCGCACACTGCAGTCGACGCCCGAAAGCGGAGCTCGCGCAGGCTACGACGGGGCCAAGCGGCGCAAGGGATCCAAGGTCCACATCGCCGTCGATACACTCGGGCACCTGCTGGCCTTGACCGTGACGCCGGCCGATCAGGGCGACCGCGATCAGATCGCACCGCTGGCCCAACAGGTCCAGCAAGTCACCGGCAGAACGGTGGAGTTGGCCTATGTCGACCAGGGCTATACCGGCCCACATGCCGCCGATGCCGCAAAACAGCACGGCATACGGCTCGAAGTGGTCAAGCACCCCATGGCAAAACGTGGCTTCGTGCTCCTGCCGCGCCGATGGGTCGTCGAACGCTCCTTTGCCTGGGCCGCTCGCTTCAGACGCCTCGCCAGAGACTATGAACGACTCCCACTAACCCTCAAAGGAATACACTTCATCGCCTTCGCCATCCTCATGACCAGCAGACTCATCAAGATCGCAACTTCATAACACCCTCTAACGGGGAGGGTGAGCGGAGCCTACTTTGCGCAGTTGCTGAGCAGCAAGCTCGGCTATGCGGTGGCGCAGGGCGAGCCGTATTACAGCGCGGAGTGCACCGCGGCCAATGCGCAGTGCGTGTTTCCGGGCGGCGTGATTCCGCAGAGCGTTTTCTCGGAGCCGGCGCAGCATCTGCTGCAGTACATTCCGCAGCCGAATGATGGGAACGGGACGTTCTCGACCTCGACCTATGCGCAGACGGTGCGCGACGATAAGGGCGCGGGGCGGCTGGATCGAGAGACGCTGTGGGGCGCGCTGACCGGGTACTACTTCCTCGACGATTACACGCTGCTGAATCCGTATCCGACAGGCCAGGGCGGCGCAACGGTGCCGGGATTCAACGCGCAGAACAAGGGGCGTGCGCAGTTGGCTGCGGTGAGTCTGCAAACAACGCTGGGCGCGACGGCAACGAACCTCGCGCACTTCAGCTATATGCGCAATGCGGCTGCGGCGGGTGAGCCGATCGGCGGTGTCGGCGCCACGCTCGCGTCGCAGGGATTTCTGACGGGCGTGGGCACATCGGGGATTGTGCCGTTGCTGCCCGGCATCGAGGGCGTGGAGAATGTGGTCTTCAACAGCTATACCCTGGGCGTCGATGTGACGAGTCTGTTCCAGGCGGAGAACATCTTCGAGGCCGCCGACGATATGAGCCGCACGGTGGGGACGCATGTGCTTTCCTTCGGCGTGGACTTCCACGCGGACCAGATCAATACGCATCCGGTGGTGTATGACAACGGGAGCTTTTCATTTACTGGCAGCGAGACGGGCTCGGACTTCGCGGATTTTCTACTGGGAATCGATTCGAGTTACACCCAGGGCCAGGGACAGAAGTTTTATAACCGCAACCACTACCTCGGGCTGTATGCGCAGGACAGTTGGCGGGTCAGTCCGCAGTGGACACTGAACTATGGCCTGCGCTGGGATGTACTCCCACCGTGGTCGGAGAAGTTCAACCAGTTGCTGACGTTGAATCCAGAGGAGCAGTCAGTGGTGTTTCCGAACGCGCCGAAGGGGATTGTATTTCCGGGTGATCCGGGAGTTCCGCGAACGATCTCGCCGACGCGGTATGACAACCTGGCTCCGCGAGTCGCAGCTTCATGGGCTCCGAAGGCGAGCAGCGGCGTGCTGTCGCATGTGCTGGGCGCGCCCGGATCGACGTTGGTGAAGGCGGGCTACGGCGTGTACTACAGCGCGCTCGAGGGGCTGTCGGCGGCGATTGCCAGCGGCGACCCGCCGTATGGATTCACCGACACCACGCCCGCGCCCACGTTGTTCGACGAGCCGTTTGTGACGGCCGCAACGGGCGTGAGCATTGGCCAGAGATTTCCGCTCCAGCAGGTGCCGTATGGAGCGACGGCCGCGCATCCGAATACGAGCGTGAACTGGGCGAACTTTGAGCCACAGACCGGAATTGCAGCATTCGCGACCAACGATGTGACGCCGTATGCGGAGAACTACAGCATTTCGGTGGAGCGCGAGATGGTCGCGCACACGGTGTTGAGCGCGGGCTATGTGGGGACGCAGGCGCATCATCTACTGGTGATCCAGGAGGTAAATCCGGGCAACCCGGCAACGTGCCTGGCGCTAAGTACGCCGGCGAGCGTGGCCGCGGGCTCGGCGACGTGCGGACCATTTGGCGAGAGCAGCACGTACACCACCGCGGCAGGTCAGGCCGTGCAGGGAACGCGGACGGACTTTGGGCCAGCGTTTGGCAGCGTGAACTTGCAGCGGACGATGGCGAACGCGCACGACAATGCGCTGGAGGTGAGCGTGAAGCACTCGACGAGCACGCTCTTCTTGCAGCTCGGCTATACGTGGAGCAAGTCGATCGACCAGTCGTCGAGTCTGGCGGAGGCGGTGTATCCGGATGTTCCGGGGCTCAGCAATGCGGGTTTGAGTCGGGCGCTGTCGGCGTTCGATATAACGCACAACGTTGTGGCGACGTATCGGTATGCGCTGCCGCTGGGCAGCTGGCTCAACGGTAAGAGGCGCCTTACGGAGGGGTGGGACGTGTCGGGGCTGACCCGCTTCAGCACCGGATTCCCGGTCACGCTGGTCAACAACAACGACACGTCGCTGCTGGGCACGCAGCCCGATGGCATCAACAACAATGGCGTGGATGAGCCGGTGTTCACGCCGGGGAATCTGGAGTTGAATCGCAGGCCGGGGACGAATGGGTATGCGTTCAATACCAGCTTGTTCAGCCTGCCCGCGCTGGGTACGCTCGGGAATGCTAGGCGACGTTTCTTCTACGGCCCGGGCGCGGACAATACAGACCTCGCCCTGGAGAAGATCACGCCGTTGCATGAGCACTTGTCGGTCGAGCTGCGCGTCGAGGCGTTCAATGTGTTCAACCACGGACAGTTCTTTGGGCCCGCTGCGGTGAGCGGGAACATCTCAAGCACCAACTTCGGGCAGATTCAGCGCTCTGCGCCACCGAGACTGCTGCAGTTGGCGGCGCGGATCAGATTCTGAGGGAATTCACTTGCAACGGGTCGCGGGTTAGCCTTCGAGGGGGGACCCGAGGGGATGGTCTCACGAAGATCGATGGAGGTGTCGGTGCAGAGTCGGTGGACGACGATCGTTCAGAGGTAGTTGATGGAGTGCGCGGCCATGGTCTGGATGCCCCTCCTCTCGAGGAGGTGAGCGTGACGGGCATCGTCGAGGCACGACGGCGGTGCGTTCTCGCGTAGATGAAGTTCGGCTTGCCGTCGAGCCACACGCTGACGGACTCCGCATCATCGCTGGTGCTGCAGTGCGGGAAGCCAAACGCGAGGAAAATCGCGGTCGTTGAGAAACCGATTCGATCAGTAACGAGAAATGTGGCCAGCGTCTACCGATCAGTTCGCCCCCTCCGAGTTCGTAGCCCGACTTGAACGATGCCGCTGTGCGGCGGACGCGTTCAAGTGTCTTATACAGCTCCTGACGACCGACGAGTTCGCCGTTTCAACCGATGCCACGCGAAAAAGATTGGACAGGCTAATCCTATGATCCAATGGAGCGCGGAGATCACGGGCCGGATCCGGTCATCGCCAACGTAATAGAGCAGGTAGCCACTCACAATCAGCAGAGCGAAGACCGCCGTCAGCGCGCCACCCGACCAACGTCTCCGCTTCTGCGGCCACAGCTTGGCGATGTGGATGCCCCATAACAACCCGAACATCCAGACTGCGGCGAAGGCAAAGGCTCCGTGCAGCTTGAGCCACCAGTGTTCGAGCGGATTTGCAGTAGAACCAAACTCCCCTTGTTTCACAAAAAAATAGTGGAACAGAAGCCAGAGTCCACCGGTGAGCCAGACGCCTGTTCCAACAACATAAAGAGCCCAGCGGTGAAAGCCACCAATACCTCCGGCTTTGCGAATGCGCGCGGTCATTCGGCCATCACTCTTTCAGTTTCGAGTTGCTGCCAGGGCTGCCCGGAGTCCTTGAAGTAGGCTGAGGCATCGAACCGGCGCAGGATCGCCGCGCTCTCCTCTCCCTGAACCATCACTACCTTCGTAAGCGCGTCCGCGATCATGCAGCGCTCCGCAGTGACACAGACGAAACGATCCGTCAGCGCGGGAGTGCGATGCACGCCATCAACATGGGGACCACGGAAGCGCCCTCCCTGCCAGCGCCGATGCAAACGTCCGATGCTCGATGCAACACTCCCATCCATCAGCTCCAGAACAGCCATGTGATCCTCGGCAGACTCCGCACTCAACTGGATGGATTCCGCATGGTTTCCGCTCACGCGGATATCGCCGCCTGCGTTGACGATGGTCTGCAACGCTCCACGCCTGCGCAAACAATCCGTCGCCAGATCCACGGCGAAGCCCTTGGCGATGCCGCCTAGATCCATCCACACTGGACGATGCAAGGCCACACGATAGCTGCCCAGCAGTTTGATGTCCTTCCATGACCCATGCGGCATCTCCCCCGCCGGCATGGGCCGCGGCAACATATTCCACGCCACGAGTTCCGCTCCAACCGTCACATCGAAACATCCCCTGGTGGCAGCGGATAGTTCAATCGTCTGCTGCAGAACCTCATAGGTGTAAGGGTGCACGTCGATGGCATCGCCGATGCCAGCCCGGTTGAGCCGGCTGAGATCACTCTCCCTGTCGTGAAAACTCATCAGACGATGGACCGCCGCAATCTCTCCGAATGCGGCTTGAATTGCCCGGTGAGCCTCTCGCTTAGCCAAACCCTGAACCCTGATACTCACCAGCGTTCCAAGCCATGGCTGAGCTCGCTCAGTGACCAGGGGTCGCTTCTTTGAGTACAAGATCATAGGTAACCAGAAGGCGCTCCACTCCGTCGGTAACATGCTTGCAGGACAGCGTCGCCCCGGAGACATTGCGAATATTCTTTTCAAGTTGCAGTTTTGTTCCGCTGTTCTTGCCAACGAATTGCTTCTGCCACTCAGGATTGCGAATCTGGTCCCCGTACGCTTCCCGGTACTCGAGAATCTCGATCCCTTTCACCGCTCCCTTTTCATCCAGAGCCAGCGCAAACGGAATATACTCGTGCTTCCCAACCACCTCATCCACGATGAACCAGCCACCGGTCGACGCACGCCATGCCTTTATCTGCTTGCTGCGCACGTCGACGCCCGATGCCCGCGCAATCGCCTTGGCCTGCTCTTCGGTAAGCACGCGGTTGTCCGGCTGGAACGTCGCTCCAGGGAACAGGACAGCCTGCGCCTGTTCCACGGAAAGGTAAACGGTCGCATAGGCTGGGCCGCCAGCCAACACGATTCCTGCCAACGGTAAAAACATCAGTCTTGATTTCATAAGCTCCTTAGAAATACCAGCCCACTTTCACACGAACGCGATACCGCTCAAAGTCGTTGTCGTAGTCTCTGCCCCCGACGACAGTCCCCGGATTCGACGCCGAATGAGTCGTGGCCCAGGGCATCTGCTCGACGAACGTGCCGGTCACAAAAAACCGCTTTCCCCCGTAGTGGACAGAAGGCCCCACAAAGTAAGCGTCATTGATCTCTTTCCTCCAGAAAGTCCAACTGCTGAACTCCCGCTCATTCAGAGCCTCGGGACCCACCGACCAATTCCGCATGAATCGATAGGTAGCCCCGTAATCGAGGTTCATATCCGTCTCGTTCAGAGTCAGTGGGCCCGGCCTTTCGTTTCTCAGTTCCGGTGCATAGGTAAAATTCGCCGCGAGGACCAGGCGATCGTCGCGAAAGTTTTTTTGAAGCATCACCCTGTTCTCTGTCTCAAAAAAGTCTCTGCCTGCTCTGTTCTCCGAGTACACGGCCACGCCCACACGATGGGTGTACGGGCTGAGCAGCCGATAGATCGCTTCAACATCCGTGGAGATGTACGCCGCCTTGTGATAGTGGTCATCGGGACCAGGCGAATCGAAAGAAAAGGGTTCTCCTGGCGTCGTCGCTCCGAATGGACCGTTGTGATAAGCAGAGTTCGAGGAATAGGTGTTGTACAGCGAGAGCTGGAATCGGTCCGTCACGCCATACGAAACCTCACTGCGGTTTTCCTGCAATACGAACTTGCCAGTGGCCTTGGTAAATCGGGTGGTGAACCATTGCTCAAGCTCGAACTTGTGCTTGGGAAGTAAATCCGTTGTGTAGGTGAATCCAAACAGCGGCTCATCTGCATGCGCAACAAGCGACGGCAGAACGGCTAATCCCAGGAGAAAAATCGCGTAGGAAATATGTCGGAGGGAGGCTGTTCTGAAGCCAAAACTTTGCGCCCACTGCTCAGTAGGTCGGGAAACACGGTCGGGCACTCGAAGCCTTTCTTGAAGGTGATGGCCGAATGACTGTACCCTGTGTGCAGTCGTCAGCCTTTTGGGTTGTCGATCTCGGACCCCTCGCGGCGCTTCGCCAAAAAGACAGCTGCGAGGGGTCTTCAAGCTGGGTAGGAGGCTCCAGGAGCTGCTGCCAGCCGTTGTCTAAGCTCGTATGTATAAAATACGACACATTTAGTCCTATATCAAATTGGAGTTCTATTTGTGCGGGTTCTGCGGCTCCCCGAAGAGACCGTGTCATGTTGGGCAGGTGAATGATAGGGTGGGGACATCTCGCTTCTGGATAGTCGCCAAGTCGTAAGTAATATTCAACCTAGCTCTAACTTCTGGGTCTGGAACGATCGGCAATGCGGCGTTGTAGGCAACTTCGACGGGCCACGGGAGGGCATTCCTGTTGCTTTGGGAGTTATTTTGAGTAACGTTTCAGCGGTATTTGGCGTAGTGTCGTTGCAGGATCTGAGAAGTTTGTCCCGGATAGAAGTACTTAAAGATGACATCTTCCGCTTTTCGTGCATCAGTGTTGGTCTGGGAGTTGAGTACAAACAGCTCGGTCGATTCCGGGATTTAAATGCCGCTGAACAGCCCTGCAGAGCATATTCCGGGAACTGAGTACCGCGCGACAGCCGCCGCATGACATCACGGGGTTCCGTCACCACCCTTGATTCTGGATTGAATCTCATCGGAGAGTTATGCAGATAATCCAGGGTAGTGCCAGAGCTTGCATTTATATATGTATTTATATAATATTCGGTCATGGCGCACCTGCCGAAAAAAGCCGCGGTGAAGGATCTCAAGTTCAGGGGAAACTCCCTGAAGGATCTCTGCGAATTTCCCAAGGACGCGCGGCGAGAGGCGGGATACCAACTTGACCGCGTGCAAAACGGGCTGGAACCGGAAGATTTCAAGCCGATGTCTGATGTTGGATCCGGGGTGCAGGAGATTCGGATCAAAGATGAAGCGGGTATCTTCCGCGTGTTGTATATTGCAAAGTTCGAAGATGCAGTCTATGTGCTGCACTGCTTTCAGAAGAAGACGCAGCGGACCGCGAAGAGCGATCTCGACTTGGCCAGCAAACGGTATGCGGAACTCGTAAAGGAGCACAAGCTATGAGCGATAAGGCATTCAAGAGCGTGTGGGACGCGATCGAAGACGATCCCGCCCAAGCTGCGAACATGAAGCATCGGTCCGCGCTGATGATGGCGGTTAGTGAGCACATCAAGGCCAAGGGCCTCAATCAGACCGAAGCGGCGAAGCTCTTTGCCGTCTCGCAGCCGCGCATCTCCGACCTGATGCGGGGCAAGATTGGATTGTTCTCGATCGATACTTTGATAGCGATGCTTGCGGCGGCCGGAATCGGAATTGACATCAGGGTGAGGCCGACGCGGGTGCGAACCATAAAGCTCCCTCCGCGTCATGCCACTCCGAAGACTGCGCATCGAAGGGTTGCGGCATAGAAGCATGAGGTTTGAGGCATAGCGGAAGCTCAAGGCAAGGCTGGAGATGCTACAGCCAGACGTGGTGTGGCCTGCAGCGAGTACCTTCGGCAACATCTTGAGCCGTGCAGGCTTGACCAGTCCCCGGAAGAAGAGAAAACGCACCACGCCGTGCTCTGAGCCGTTCTCTCAGGTCACGGGTCCGAATCAGCTATGGTGCATGGATTTCAAAGGCTACTTCGCCACCGGCGACGGCAAGCGCTGCGATCCGTTCACTATCACCGACGCGCATAGCCGTTATTTGATCCGTTGCCAGATCGTATCGCGTATGGACCTCAGCCAAGTCCGAGCAATCTGCGAAGCAGCTATGCGAGAGTATGGAGTGCCAGCCAGGATCAGGACCGACAACGTGCACCGTTTGCAGGCACGGGGCTACTGGGGTTGTCCAAGCTCTCGCTCGGCTGGATGAAGCTCGGAATCGTACATGAGCGCATTCAAGCAGGCCGACCGCAACAAAACGGTCGCCATGAGCGGATGCATCGAACGCTGAAGGAGAATACGACGAAACCGGCTGCGGCGTCCCTTCGCGCACAGCAGAGCCGTTTCGATAACTTTCGTTACGTATTCAATAACGAGCGCCCGCATGAGGGTCTGAACAACCAGGTCCCAGCGAGTCTCTACCACCCCAGCTCTGTCTACGAATGGAACGGCCCATCATTGCTGCCACGAAGATGTTGCTGGGGCAAAGCACGTATTGATCGGGGGCGAAAATCTACAGCGATGTGGCCGCCGAAGCGGTCGAAACAATGACGTGTTTTGCGAAATTGCTCCGGTGGATGAGTTCCTGTGCTGTCGTCTCTGCGCCTTTCAGCAGGTTTGCAGTGCAAGCGACATATTGAGACTGCCATGCCACGCAGTTTGACCTGATGATGGCGAACAAGGCGCTCTACACTTGGAAACCTGTACTTTGGTCGGCGGGAAACTGCTGAACGACTTGCAGTGCGGAGGACTTCACTACGTCGTGTGACAGTTTGCCGACGAGGAACGCGGCGTTATCTGTGTAGATGTGTGCATCATGCGATCCTCTCGACACAGCGACGTAGGCGAAGCGTTTGTTGATCAGGTCTGCGTGAATGTGGCTATCGAGATTCACCATGACGCGCTCTGCCGTGAGTCCCTGGGAGCTATGACTCGTGACCGCGTAGCCGTGGTCGAAGTGCCGCATCTGGGTGGCGTCGAAGCTGACGGATTTACCGCTGTCCATCTTCACGGAGAGCAGGCCGTCTTTGTCGATCCTCTGCACCGTGCCGAGATCGCGGCTGGCAACGCCTAACCCTTTGGACGGCGCGGTAAAGCCTAAACGGTCGCCAACCGCAAACTCCCGCTTCAATACGCGGTAGACGTTCACGCCGTATAACCGCGCGGGGTTGTAGGTGACGGTTGTTCCGTTTTCTTTCTGAACGGTCAGGAGGTTGTCTTTGGGTTGGGTAGCGATAACCTTCGTATAGCTCTGTCTATCTATTCCGATGTCATGGCTGCCGCGCGGATAGTAGAGGACGTCATCCACAGCGTAGCGAGCGGCCCACGTCCTGTCGGCCCCGGCCATATCAGAACGGGGAGCGAGTACATGCATCGCGTGGTCCTCCGAAGCGACCGTGCCAAGGGCTTGCAATTCGGAACGCACGGCCTGATTGATCTGGCGGCGCGAGGCGTTGTCGGGTGAAACTACGATGGTGTTGTCCGGGTTGGCAGCGTAGCTTCGTGCAATCGCCGCGATACGCTGCTGTGCATCGGCAATCTCCGTAACGCGCCCCTGTTGTTCCAACAGGGCGACGCCCTGTGCGACTTCGCCGCGCGACAGATGCTCAACCGCTTTAAGCAGTTCCGGGGCTGCTCGTTGACGCACGATCTGGTCAAGCTGGGTGGTCTTCATCCCGGCGTTGACCAACTGCTCGAAAGGTTTGCCCGCTTCGACGCCCTGATGCTGGCGGGTGTCTCCGATGAACAACACGCGGTCGCTGGATTCAAGTTTGGCGAGGAAGTCACGGACCTGTTTCGTACTGGCGAGACTGGATTCGTCAACCATGTAAAGATGACGGTCGGGGTTCGACTGGCCGGGACGAACGAGGAAACCATGCAGGGTGTCGGCAGAGATACCGGCGTCGCGGAGTTGGTTGGCGGCACGGGATGTCGGGGCGAAGCCTTCGACGACATAGCCGCGCTTTTCGGCTGCTTCACGAACCGATTTCAAAAGGGTCGTTTTTCCGACACCAGCCCGTCCCTCCAGCCCTTGCACGACATCGCGCGAGGTCAGAATCGCCTCGGCGGCAGACCGCTGTCCGGCATTGAGATGCTGCTGCTTTTCGGTATGGGCTACGGCAGCTTGTATGGGCATGATCTGCTCGGCGCGACCCTGACCCTGTTGCATACGGCGCAAGATTTCTTTCTCCGCGCGGATCGTTTCGGCGGTCGTGAAGCTCCGGCCTGAGTCGTGCTTCTGGCCGGGCACAAGCTGGAACTCCCCGGCTGCGACACGCACCTCAAACCCGGCGCGCACTTCCGCATAGGTAGTTTCACTCATGCCGCGCCGCAAGGCATCGCGGAAGAGGTCGCGTTCGTCGGTGACCGCCTCGCGCTCGAAGCTGCGGTCGCGGGCATAGGTGACAGCCTGCCATGCAACCTGTAGCGAACTCTCCCGGTCATGCTCGGGCGCATATTCCTGACCACGCCTCCGTGCTTCCATCACAACTTTATCGGCCTGGTTGCCGAACTCGGCGGCGATCTGCCGATGAGCGGCCAGTACCTCGGCGGCCGAATGAATTTCCTTGCGGTCGCGGGTAGAGTGCGTGGCGATCTCCGCGGCCTCCGGCCCCTGATAGCCGGTCCTTTCCAAATGCTCGCGTATCTGCTGGCTGCGGGGGCTGGAGGCGTCAAGGTACTCCTGTGAGTAGCCTTTGATCTCCGGTGCGCCACTGCGTCCCGGTTGAATTTCGTAGCCGAGATTGCGGAGCCGATAGGTCAGTTCCGATTGATACACGGCAGTGGCAAATTGCTGTGACTCGAACAGGCCGCGCTCCTGCAAGGCCCGCGTCTGTCCGTTGTCGCGCACGGCGACATTGAAGATGACGGCATGTGTGTGAAGTTGCGGCGCGGCGTAGCCGTCCACGGGGCGCGCGGTGTCATGCCCGAACTTCGCGGCGATGAACTCGCCGGTGGTTTCGGCGGCGTGGTTGCCGCCGATGCGGGCTTGCGTGTACCTTTCCAACTCGCTCAAAGCGACGTTCACCGCTTCCCGGTGCGCGTCCCGCACCCGGTCATCCCCACCGACAAGCGCGGTGAGTGAAACTGACTTGGGCGCGGAGAATGTGGCGTCCCAACCGGCACGATGTTCTACCGGCGCAACTGCCTTCCCATCCGCGCCTTCGTACTCCTGGACGACGCGATGACGTACAAGCTCCTCGGCGGTATGAGGGTGTTGGCCGTCCGCGAGCCGCGCAAAATGCTCCTCCTTCACGGCCCCGGCAAGGTCAAACTTTTTAGCCAGCTTGCCATGCCACTCGCCCAGAGTCCGGTCGTCTTGCTTCCAATAATTCTGTTCGGCAGACGTGAACTCCTTGGCGTGGTAGGCCTGCGCCTGCGTTGCGGAAAGCGGTTTAGAGATCGTCAACATGGTTAATCTCCCAACGAAAATCCTGTCTCGACCGGCTCGTCTTCGCTATTGCCGGGAACGGTAGTTGTCGTTATGTCAGCAGACTGCGGCGGCTTCTTCGTGAGCGTTTTGGGATCGAAGGTAAGGTCATCGTCGTCCAGCGGACGCGGCACAAACGCGGGCTGGGCCGCGGGGATGTCGTGATAGGCAAACGAGAATCTGGCGACGTGGTTACCCAATTTTAGAAAGGCGTGCCGGTCGGGGAGACCGGAGATTTCCGAGTCCAACACCAAGGGTTCGACCTGGCGCTCTATGCTGAAGTTATTGCCCGCCCGCAGCCCAGTGGAGTGCGTTTCCCGCAGCCGTTCGATCTCAACTTTGCCAATGGCGTTTGACACCCATTCGGCGGCCTTGGGCTCCGTGATTTTCAGGAATATCTTGGTGGCCGGCTGTGACAGCATGACCTCAGCGAGATGGCCGTAGATCATCTCAAGCTGGGCCTTACCCTGAAAACCGAGTATCAATGGGTTCTTCGCCTTTCTGTTCTCTGTGATCGCAGTATGCAACTGCGGCAGACGTTGCAGACTCGCCAGCTCGTCCAGCACGAACCAGACGGGATGCTGGCTCTCCTTCGGCTCGTTCAAGAGACGCAATACCAGCAGGTCGATCCATAGACTGTGGAGCGGACGCAGGGCCTCGCGTTCGCTGGGCTTCGACGTAAGGAAGATCCATCCCTTGCGCTCTTCCGCCCATTCGGTCGCGGTCCAATGACTCGCAGCCTTCTCTTTCCGTGGAAGCATTCGCAGGCTATCCGCGATCAAACCGAGTGAGGCCAGGACGCCGTTGCGCTGCTGCTGCGCTCCCTTCGCAATCATCATCGCCATCTCCGTGTTCTGGACGCGGCGGTCTACCTCGTCGGGGTTCGCCATCCACTCCACCAACTCCTGCGGCGAGGGGCCGAAGGTCAGCAGATGGGCGAAGATTTTTTGCGGGGTCTCGGTGAAAAATTCGCCTTTCTTATCCGTTGTCGGTTGGTACAGGGACGCGGCAATGGCTCTGGCCTCGGCACGGCGGCGCAGCTCTTCGGATGGTCCCCAATAGGGGCAGCGAGCATCGAGCGGATTCAAGATGATGTCGCCGCGGCCAGGGTCATAGAATCGCTGCACAAACTCGCAAGCAGGGTCGTACACGATGGCAGAATGGCCGCGCTCCTTGATCTGCACGAGGAGCTGCATGACCAGCCTGGACTTACCCGCGCCGGTATCGCCCATGATCTCGATGTGCTGTCCTTCGGCGCGTTGCGGGATACGCATGAGGTGCTTCGACTCGGTGGTTTTGAACCCGACGCCATCGCCTCGTACAGCTTTATTGAAGCCGTTCGGAGAGACCAAGATCGGCCCTTTCAAGAGCCGCCCGTACTTCATCTCTTTGAGCCGTTGAATATCTTTACGGACGGCGAACGGGAGCTGAAAAAGAAACGCAGCAAGCCCTGATAAGAGAGAAAGACGGAAGATGCCCACGAACGTATCCCCGTCGTAAACGAAGCGCCGCAGGTACTCGTGAAGGGGCCGATTCATGTAACTGACCTTCGCTCCGCGATACAGGAAAGCAACTCCTGCGGCGCGAGCTGCCGGGGAGAGTTCGAGCGGAATCGGCTTGCCGATCGGCTGTGGCGTAGAGCCTGGCTGCACGTCGATCTCGATAACAGGCCGGACGTGATGGAGGCGGTCGGCTACCGTCACAAGCTGGTATTCGTTGCTCTGGCGCATCGTGGCGAGAACGCCCGTTTCGACATAGCAAGAGAGATAGTAGCGTTGTAGTGGACTCATCACGAACGCAAGATGGAGATAGACGCAGAGACCGGCGACGGCGAGTGCAACGAAGACGGCTCCGAAGCTATATACGGGATAGTGAGGCGGACGGACGATGGTCTCTTTCCGCCCCCATTGTGTGTCGGTCATGGCTGTTCCGATGCCCCTTCTGCATAGCTGGCGAGCATGTCTGCCGCCGCCTTGCGCTTATTGGTTTTCACGTATCGGAGCATCTCTTTGAATTGCTCCGGCGTCATCTTTTCGCCCCGCAGCAACGGTTCCAGGGTGTTGACGAGCAGGAGCCGAATTGCCTGAAGCTCGGTGAACGCGGCGACTGTCTGGGGACTGCGCTGTTCCCAGATGGCGGCCAGCAGTACATCCCGAACCCACTCACTGAGCCATTGGCCGCGACTCATCGCAATCTGTTCGACCTGGGCATACTCCGCCTCGCTCAGCTTGGTGCTCACTGTCTTGTGACGGCTGATGCGGGCGGCTCGATGAAGAGAGTCCTGTCGCGAAATCTGGCGCGCGTCAGCCATATCAAAGCTCCTTTCCGTAGGTAGCCATATAGCTATCGCAGTGCGACAACCTGCCGCGTTTCAACGAGTCTCCATATGGCTACAAAAGTAGCCATACGTCTCCCTGTGAGGGATGGAGTGTCAACATTCTTCCGGTGCGAAGCACCGTTGTGGCTGCGCCACAGAGATTGAGGGCGGATCACGCCTTCAATCCCGCCGCAGAAGCCACGGGTTGTGCCACGCTTGCGGGCCTCTTCGCATGCGCTTCCGATGCCTCTGAAGCCGATGGCCTGCGTATACGAAGCCTCGATGCTGCCTGGCGAGTATCTGGCGACTTAAGGAAGTCCTGGAACTCACGGTCTTTGCTGAAGACATAGGCCAGTGCCTGCTCGACGACATCGTCTGCCGAAGCGTGGATAAAGGCGGCATACTGATCGACCTGTGTAGCGGTCGTATCCGTGAGCCGAATGGAAGCGCTGATCTGTCGGGTTTGGGTGACTTCAAGCAGGGGCATTATGGTTCTCCTTGGGGATGAGTTAGGCGATCTTTCTGCGGGTAATCATGCGCTGCGCAGTCTCGGCGATCTCCCGCGCACGAGCGGAACAAAGTGCGACAGGAAGCTCGAAGCGCCGCCGGAACTGCAGCATGGTGATGATGTCGTCCGTGGGGACGCCATCGATGAGCCAGAGGTGCGCGGAGGCGACATCCACAGTGCGTTGGGCGTAGTAGAGGGGGTTGGGCTTATCGGAGCGCCGCGAAGCCAGCTCGCGAGTCAGCTTCACGGCGTCGTGGCCGTGGGTAAGCTCCATAGAAATCCACGCCCAATCACTCTCCGAGTTGCTGTGCTTCCCCGCCCTGCGACGCGAAGGCATCTCTGCGTCGAAGAGCGTGACGTTCGATGGAACCATCTCAAGCTGAAAGTCCTGCGGAGTGGAGCGCGACGCGCTGGGATACTCCGCCGTGACGCGGTGTGCAGGGACATACTTGCAGTTGGCGAAGCCCGGGACACGGAGGACACGGTTGCAGTCGGTACAGGCAGGATCGCCGCCAAAAGCGATGGCGAGCCGCTTCAGCGTCGTCTCCTGCAGGCTGAAGTCGAAGCCTTCAACCTGCCAGAGCACCTGGTACTTGCCGGGCGATGTTGAGAGGATCACGCTGGGTGCAGGGACAGCAATCGAAGCGCGAAGTGCAGCGAGTCGAGCGTCCCCATCCGTGTCGATATCGAGATAGAGATGCCGCACCGAAGCGATGCTCTCTTTGGTGCGCTTGCGGCTGCCGGGGAGAAGCGGATTCGCAGCGACATAGATATTCATGCCGTTCGCATTCTCGTGGGAGAGCCAGGCGAGGTAGCGAGGCGCAACCGCAGCTTCCAGGGTCACGATTCTCTGGGTCACCTTGGCGGGAGAGTCCGACCGCAACAGCAGGGCGATGGTGTCTCCCGATGCGAAGCAGCGGGTCAGGAACTCCTGGGCAACTTGGGTGTTCATTGCGAAACCTCAACGGGTTGGAAGCCCGGCGTCAGCCGAGCTTCCGGTGAAGGGATAAGGAAACGGCCTATGCGGCCGCTTCCTCCAGTGGGAGGCCTTCCTGCTCCTGCTCTTCGCGGCTGGCCTTGGCGGCGCGGTCCAGCTTGAGGATCGAGTTCACCCGGATCTCCCAGATGGTCTTCTCCTCGGGCTGCTTCTTGCCGACCTTGGCGGGCTGGTACTTTCGGCTACGCAGCTCGCCCTCGATCTGGACGTGAGCGCCCTTCTTGAGCGTGCCGGCGAACTCTCCGAGCTTGCCGAAGACGACGCAACGGTGCCATTCGGTGTGCTCGATGTACTTGCCGTCCTTCTTGTAGGAGCTCTTGGTTGCCAGCGAGAGTGTGGTCAGGCTGCGGTTATCGTTGGAGCGAACCTCTGCGTCGTTGCCGAGGAATCCGATGAGGGTGACTTTGTTCTGGTACATGGTGGTGATCTCCGTTTCGTTTTGAATTGCCCGTATCCTGCTCGGGTCACTCATGGCAACGCCAGCGAGAGGGCCCGGCTCCCAAGTCTTATGAAAGGGGTTGTCAAGAGACAGGGCTCTCCCGTCGCGGAGCGACTGTCTCTTGACAGCCAGCCCCACCCCCCCCCGCCTTCAGGTTCTGTCTCGATTGCAGTTCTTTCCTTGCTAAGTAATCCATCGTGATCGTTGAGCGAACGCCATCCACTTTCGAAGCTGACAAGCGAACCGATTGGCAAAGGTGCCAACCATGGTGCCAACCATGGTCTTATTCGAGACTCGAGGCCTACGACTTTCTTCGGTTATCCAAGGGGGCATAGAGTGCCAATGGAGACTGTGCGCCGAGGCGCATGATCGCCTAACTTGGGAGTGGATACTCACCCTCGAACCGAGAGCTCCGGAAACGTCTCTGGCCACAACGAAGCGAAGAATCGCCTGCATGCTAGATCTGTTCTCGGGGCGCTCAAGCCTGCAGCTTTAGATGGGCCGCGTCAAACCCTCCTTCCTGCTTCCAAACAGCTAAAGTGATGGCCGCAATCTTACGGGCCAATGTCAGCCGGGCCATCGCAGGCTTCTTCCCCTGAGCGACCTGGGCGTCATAAAAGTCACGGAGCGGGCCTGAACCACAACTTGCGCCCATCGCGGCGTGCTTGAAGATGTTCTTCAACGCATGGTTGTGGTTCGTGTTGAGCCCGCGGAGAAGAGGCGACTTCTTCGATCGCTTCAGCTCTCCGTCAACGAATCGGTAGTCGGCGCTGCTTGATGTTCTGATGGCCAGCCCACAGTAAGACCAGAGCTGCCTCTTCGTCCGAAAGCGATGAGGTGTCTGGAGCAACGCAACGAGCAGCGCTGACCAGATCGGTCCGATGTACGGGACCTGACGGAGCCAGCGTGTGGCCGGCTGTTTACGAGCCTCCGTCAGCAGGTCGCACCTCGCCTGCTGGCGGAGTGCCCGGAGCGCGTCCAACTCCTGGTAGAAATGTTCCGCCCTGCGCCGCACGCCAGTCTCAGGGAGCTTGCTCAGCCACGCTTCACGGTGGTTAGCTGCATATACCTGCTGTCCCCCGCATGGAATGCCCCAGCCGCGATACAGCGCCTTCGTGCGGTTCATCACCCGCGTCACATCCTGGGTGATGACGAGGTAACTGCGCGCCAACTCTCGCAGAGAGCGCAGGCTATGCTCACCGTGATAGACCGGTCGAAGCATCCCACCATCACGGAGCAATGCCGCAAGCCTGTGTGCGTCGACCTTGTCTCCCTTGTTGCCCTCGGTGAGCAAGGCGTTCCGGCGTGGATCGCAGACCACGACGCGCGCAACATGAGGATGCAATAGGTCATAGAGCCATGCGGCCCACGTACCTTCTTCGAAGGTGATATGCAGCTCACCACGCATCCCTCGGATGCAATCGAGGATCGCGTTCGCTCTCGTCTCTATGACTGTCTCCATCACGATCTTCCCCGCTTGGTTACGCACTGCAATCGAGACTGTTTCCTTGTGAACGTCCATGCCGACATACTTGATGCTGTCCATCTCGCTCTTCCTCCCTGTGGCTTTTTACTCCTCTTGCACGTAGGGGGGTGGGGCGTCCTTTCATAATGTGTGCCAAGGAGTGCTTTCTTGGTGGGGCCCGGAAGAAGTTTGAGCGGCGCACTTCGCCGCAGCCTGCAAACTTGTTCTGGGAGGAACCGAGACCCCGCAGGGGCGCTGTAAGCGAAGCAGAACGACGCCGAGCCGCAGGGCGCCGGTTTGGCCCCGAAGCGTGACCCCGAGTAGAGGACGGGATACGAAACGGAAGGCTCCCCGATGCACCACAGGCAACCTTCGTGTCTCGGCACGCAGAGTTCGTCCCAATCGCAGCCCACACTGGAGTGACAACCGCTCCGTGGGAGGACGGCTTTGAGCACCCTCCGTTGCGTGCTCCGCAGCTTGATACCGGCGCTCGGGGCGCTTTCAAAGACGAGTTGGGCTGTGCAGCCGAAGTGGCGGCAAGTTGGGACATTGAAGTGACCTCGGATTCGGGTTAGTTTCTTTAGCTGGATTGCCTGGGCTCAGGCAGCGGAAGCACGATAGATGTCCTCCGTCTGGAAGGTCTGGTCAGCATGGGTATATCCGTTCACCTTCACAAGCTCGCGCACCCTACGCCGGCCTGTCTGGTCGCGCTCGCAATAGAGTACGAAGTCGATCGCCTCTGCGGTCTCAGAACGGATGAAGGCATGGTTCAGATTGGCCCGAGCACTTAGAGCCAAGTCGGACAGACGATTGAGGGCGTCCCATGCGGACTTCGCGTGGATGGTGGAGAGCGTTCCACCGTGGCCGGTATTCATGGCCTGCAGCAGGTCATACCCGCACTCATCGCGTATCTCGCCCATGATGATGCGGTCGGGACGATGTCGCAGAGCCGCGGCAAGAAGCTGGCTGGGTGTAATGGCAACCTGGCCGGGAATGGCCTCCACAGCCTCCCAACGGACGGCGTTAGAGTGCGATACCTTCAACTCGGCCGGTTGCTCGATAACGATCAGGCGCTCATTCTGCGGAATGTGGTCCAACAAAGCTTTCATTAGAGTCGTCTTTCCCGATCCGGTTCCGCCGCTGATAATCCCGTTCTTCTTCTGGTTGATGAAGCCGATGACGGTATCACGGACCTGTTCCGGCAGGCTACCGGAGGCGATCAGTTCATCGGAGGTATACCAGCGGTTGAACTTGCGGATGGTCAACGTCGGTCCATTGATGGACGACGGTGCGCCGACGACGGCGACACGGGAGCCGTCCGGCAGGCGTGTATTGAGGATCGGATTCTGGGTCGTGAGGTCCTGACCAAGGATGCGGGCGATACGCTCAATCGCCGCCTGCAACCGGTCATTGGTATACGGGCTTGTCAGCGGGATGCGCTGCACGATACCGTCACGATCCACGAAGACGCCCGTCGTCCCATTGATCATCAAATCCGAGATGGAGGGGTCGAGCAACAGCTCGCGCAACTCCTCGGGAAAGAACGGCAGTATGAGGTGGTAGCTCATCGCGTTCCTCCTGCGGCTGGGGTTGTGGGCAAAGCTGGCGCGGAACTGGTTGCGCCGGGTGCAATCGGGTCGACGGACATCCGGTTCTCGTGGAACTCCGTGATGGTCAACCCAAGAGGGTTGATCGTCTCGAACTGGGGGAAGATCTTCGCCTCGTCACTCACCTGCTTGGGGTTGAGATAGTAGGTAACACTCAACATCCAATGCTCGGTCCTCGGCTCCCGCGAGTTGCGCGGTGAGTAGAGCTTGTCGATGCTGACAAGGGCCGTTCCACGCGCAATCGTCGCCCCCTGAACCATCTCCTCAGACATGGAGGTGATGGTGACATCCTTGACCTCGACATCGCTCTGCTCAATCTGGCCGCCTACCACCTGGGAGACGAGGTGGTTCTGATTGTCCTGGGCCATCAATTGTGAGGCCAGATTTTGGGAAAGGAAGTAGTAGTTGAGCGGATACTTCTTCGCAATCGCGTCACGGCTGATCGTGTACCGATAGTTGGCCCAATCCGTGAGGTAGGTTCGGACCTCCCCATCGCGCGGGCTGTAGTTTAAATCGCTATAAGCAATAGCCTGGGCTCGACCCATCTCGTCGATGCGGATATACCGATTGGTGATCGGGCGATGTGCGAGGGAGAAGATAAGCGCCATCGCTGCGAGTAGCAAGAGCGACTCGGTCCCGATGACCAAACGGCTGAGTCTTCGCTCGGCATAGTGGGACGCATATACCTCGTTCCCGATCTGGTCAGTGAGAAAGGATTGCTGTGGCGTCAGCGGCATATCAATGGGAGCTGTGGGTGTGGACATCGGGGGTATGGCTCCTTTCATTGACGGCGTGGAAGATCAATACGGCGTACATCAGTCCGACGACCAGAGCACCGCACAGGGTCACAGCAAGTGCGAGCCGGATGAAGGGAACCTGAAATACACGACGTAAAAAGGCAACTACCAAGACAAAACGGAACATATTTCTAAGCTCCTCCTGCCGCAGCCCCAATTGATGATGCCGTACCAATTACTTTGCTAACGCTCTCTGCCATTCCCGCTGCTCCGCCAAATATAGCCTGCGTCATGCTCGGAATAAAGAGCATATTGATGATGAAAGCGATAAAAACCATGGTGCAAGGAATGAGGTTGGCAAGCCACATCTCCATCGAATAATTGCCGTTGAAGGTCTGCTGAATGAACCCATTCAGGAAGCCCGCCCAGACGAAGATAAAGGCGGCCGCTACGGCCCGAATCATGGCGAAGCTGATGAGCACGTCGAGGAAGTGGAAGAATTTGGCGCGGAAGGTATTGGTCATCAGAAGCGGGACGAAGACTGGACCGAAAAGTGCCGTTACGCCATACAGGATGAAGGAGCTGCAGTTGATGAGGAACAGGATCGCCGAGGCGAGTCCGAGTAGGCCCTGGACAAAGAAGTAGCAGAGGATTTGGATCGGGGCCATCAGCGACGGCAGGGCAGTGTTGTCTCCGGCCGTCTTGATCAGTTGGAGCAAGTTATTGAGTGAGCTTTGGTCGAAGGCTGCGACCATCGCCTGGGCGATGTAGGAGAAGAAGTGATTGATCCCAAAGCTCGCTCCGGGAAAGGGATTGACCCAATAACTTTCAAGCAGGCAACACAGGATGAGTCGCATGAGGAACTTCGTGAGATCGCCAGCCTGGATCGGATGATGATGCAGCCGAAACGTCATCGTGCTGGTGCTCCAGTTGACGACCATGCTCACCAACGTGAACAGTGCTATGCAGCTCAACTCCGTCATGCCGAACTGCGTGAGAGTACCGCTATTCTGGGTGGTAAGGTTCGTCAGATTGTTGGTGAACTGGTACAGCCAATCGACGCCGGAACTTGCGGTCGGGAGTGCTTGCGCGAGTAAGACGATGGATGCCATGTCGGGGCTCTCTCTCAGGGTTCAGGGAACATCAGGAGTTAGGGGATATAGGTCTGCCAGGTGTTGCTCTCGTTGGCCGCGCTGGTGTCGTTGACCGCGCGTTGCTGCTGCACCACAGCGGCGGTGTTGAGATCCTGCGCAGCGGCGTTCCGCTGCTGCATGTTCGCCACCGTCATCTGGGAGGCGAGACAGACCTGCATCGCGCCCTGCGACTGCATCTCGGTGAGATTCTGAGCCGCCGCCGCATTGAGGAGATTCAACTGCTGGACCTCGCTGTTCGTCGCGGAGGTCGCGTCGAACTGCTGCTGGGACAACGCACTGTTGGCAGTGGCGTCCTGTGCACGCGTCGTCCGATACTGGCCCACAGCCGTGAGGCAGTCTGGCGAGATCGAGTCAGACATCTCGATCATCGCCAACTGCGAGAGCTGCGTGCTGTTCCCGACCGTCTGTCCCTGGAGGTAGCTGGCCGTATTACTACTGACAGGAACCGTTGCAGTCTTCCATGCGGTCGTAGAGGTGCTAGGCGAGTTCGAATTGAGCGCGATGCTCATGCCATTGGTCTCACCGAACAGATTCGAGACGTTGGCGTTCCTGAGCGCACTGAGGGTGGTCTGCCACTGCTGTTTGAACGAGAAGTGCGCGATGTTGTTCTCGATCATCCTGAACTGGTTGAGGGCGGTTGTGGCCTGGGAGACGAGACTGGCGTAGCTGGTGGGATCGAAGACAATGTCCCCGATGCCAAAGAGCGCGAAGCTGGGCGTTGCTGTCAAAAACAGCAGAACGCCTCCAATGACCCATCTCCGACGATTCTTCAGGATGATCTTCATAACGCCTCCGGATACAGCAGGTAGTTACAGCGTGGGATCGACGCGGTGCTCTGCGTAGGACGGGATGTAAACATCCGTGCCGATGTAGACGCGGGCACGGGAGCCTTCCTTGAGCGTGATGACCGGAAGCCGGTTGAGGAAGTGATTGAGAATCTGTTCCCCTTCGGTAGCGGACTGCTCGGAGATCCCGTTCTGAATCTCGGTGGAGGGAGCCAGAACGCTTCCGTTGTTGCCAATCTGGGCCAGCCCTCCCAGTCCACCGACTGCGGCGGCGGCGGCAAAAGCCTGCAGGTAGCCGTGGTCGACCTTGGTTGCGAGGCCAGTGGTTCCCAGCGGGTCAAGGCCAACATACTTGTCCAGTTCGAGCGAGAACCCGTCCGGGCAGATTGCCCGATGGAACGTCACAAAGATCTTGCGCTGCTGAGCGTTGCCAACACTCTGCACGGTGCCGATCAGCCGGGTTCCCTGCGGCATGAGAAGCTGCTGGTGATCGTGGGAGTAATAGTCCGTCGTCAGCATGACGAGAATGGGGCCGCTCAACCCCCCGTCGATATGGTTCGTGACGACGCCTTCAAGGACCGTTCCCTCGAAGACCCGGTACAACCGCCCCTCGTAGCTGTCGAAGTCGTAGCTTCCCATGGGATCGGTCGTTCCGGCACCCCTGGGTTGCAGTCCAGAAGAAGGCTGAGAACTGGCGACTCGGAGCGGGTTCACACCGCCAGTCGCCGGGGTTCCGCTGGCAACATCCGTGGTCTCCTTGGAGGCCAATTCCTGACGGTCCCCCAGCACCGCTGCGTTCTCCTTCGCCGGCGCCACCGCTGCGTGTGCGAAGTCGATGGCGACCGTATCGCAATTCATCGCGTCCTGGCGCAACTTCTCGCGCTCCAGTTCCTTTTGCTTGGCTTCGGCCTGGGCCTGCGAGAGGCTGGAGGTCTGTTGCGGCGCGTTGGGGCTGTCCCCGTAGATCGCCGAACGCTGGGCAGCGGTCATCGGCGGCGTCCCTGCGGCCTCCGGCCCCGGAACCTCCTCGGCGGCCTGGAGCTGCTGCATCTCGGCGGCAATCTCCTGCTGCCGCTTCAGGTCGTCGGCATCGTGGCGAGCCTCAATCTGCTGCTGCGTCTCGAAGCTCGAGACCTGCTGAGCGTTTGCTGAGGCAGGGCGCATCGGCAGACCGCTGGGTGGCGCAGTCCGCTTCCTGCCAGTAAACAAGCTCGATATGTTTGCGATCCCGATCAGGGCAACGATGGCAATGAGAGCGATGACGACGGGCATACCCTTGCGGACCGGCGTCAACGCTTCTGGCTGCGGCGGAACGGTGGCGGGTGGATTAGGATTCGGCTCCTCCATGGCTATTTCCCTCCCTCGACGCGGTGAAACTCCACCTTCTTCTTCCCAATCGCGAGGTAGCCGTCATCCAGCTCCTTCGGCACGGTATAGAGGCCGGCGTTGAAATCGAAGTTGATAAGCGAGCCCTTGCCATCCTTGAGTTCATAGAGCGCCGGAGTCTCCTCGAAGTGCCCACGCAAGTAGGTAAACTTGTCGTCCCGCCATATCTCCTGCAGTCCAAGTTCCTTGCCCTTACTCTCGTCCCACTTGTAGTCGAAGTGAAGAGTGCCTGGATATTGACTGCGGTACATCTCCGCCTTCGCCGCCTCAGCCTTCACCTCGGCGCTCTGCGCAGCCTTGGCGGCTGCGGCCTCCTGCCGAGCCTGATCGAGTTCCGCGGCGGGTACAAAGACCGGCAGTTGAACCAGCCTGTCCTTCGCTGCCTTATCACCCGGAACAATAAAGACCTTGGAATCGAAGTGCGGGTCTGGGTCGCTCGTGACCTCCTCCATCTGGAGGGTGTACTCGTTGCCGTGGTCCGAGATGATGTGAATGTCCGTCGTGGCATTGGCGAGCTTTGGCTTGATACTGATAAACCGGCTGGCCACATGGCCGCCATCGAAGACCCAGTCAACCGTGTCGCCGCCAAAGACGGTGGCGATCTTCTCCTCTTCCGGGAGCAGGATGAGCGTCGATTGCAGGAGTCCAGCGCGAATGACTGGCGGCGTAGCCGTCTCGGACACGGTGATGGAGCGCGGTGCGCTGGGCAGCAGATGGTGGCTGTCGGGAGCGGCGTGGGTCGCAGCGGGGAGGGCAAGGGCGAGTCCACAGGTGACGATGATGGTGATAGGAGGCTTCACGGGTCGGTCCTTTCAGTTCTGGAATGGAGAAAACGTCAGACAGTCTCACCCTGGGCGAAGTGTGCAATCCCCTCGGAGAGTCCGTACTTCTCGATGAGCTTCGACCGGCGCACCCGGTCCTTGGGTTTGGTAGAGAACGTGGCATAGCTGCGGTTGTCGAGGTTGAGGGTGACAACCTTGGTCAACCCGTCCCGGCGCATGTAAAGCCCTTCGCGATCATGCAAGCTTTCGAACAACGCGATCTGCTGCTCGTTCATCTTGAACAGCTCGGCATAGCGCTTCCGGTTGAAGGTCGCGTCCTTCAGGAACAGAAAGGATGTGCAGGAGTTCACGATGCTGTCGGCATTCGTGCCGAGGTCGTCGGCGGACTGGCCGATCATGGTGACGCCGCCAAGATTCTTGCGAACGGTCTTGATCGAAGCCAGGGCACCGTCGAGTAACTGCTTGTTCTTCATGGAAGAGAAGATCTCTTCGATCAGGATGTGCTTGGGAACGCCAAGATTCGCAGGGTTATAGAGCACATCGTTGATCCGGCGCAGCAGCCACACCATTAATGGCTCGATCAGGTCGGCATACTGTTCATTGTTCACTCCCTGGAAGTCGAAGCATTGGAGACGCGACAGTGAGAGGTTGTCCTCGACGTTGTCGAAGACGGCGCTGTAGATACCCTTGCCGACCCACTTTGACAGATACCGGTCGAGCTTTTTCGGCAAAAACAGATTCGACAGACGGCGGTTCTCAGGATCAAGCAGGTACATATCCTGTACGGCCTTATGAATCACATCGTCGTCTTCCGGCTCCAGCTCCGCGCCACCATTGGCGAGCAAGAGCTTCACAAACGAGTACAGGAACTTGATGTTGCTATCAGTAGGCTCCAGCGCGAACGGATTGACGCGCGGGCCATCTTTACCTACCCGGTCCACGCGGCCGCCATACAGCTCGACCACACTCTCGTAGCTGCCGCCGATGTCGAAGATATAGGTAAACCCGCCGTATTTCTGCTCCAGCGCGATGATCTGGTTCCCATGCACCGACTTGCCGGTCCCCGTAGGCCCGAGGATGAGCATGACCCGCACGCCGTCCACATATACGTCCTGGAAGAACGGCGTCCGTGTGCGCGTCTCGAAGATATTCAGGTACTCCGAATCCAAGTCCTCCGACTGCGGATGACCGATGTGCGGCGCGAACACCGACGAAAGTCGCGCGTGGTGGTCCTCCGCCAGCCACAGTGGGAAGACGTTGAACCGGTGATTGCCGGGGAACATCGCATAGAATCCAGACAGATTGCCCAGCGTCTCTTCCATCACCTGGGCCCGTGCATCAACAAAGATCCGATGTACAGCAGGAACGATGTCGCGTAGCTGCTCCCGACTGCGGCCTGCCAGCAGCAATCGCAGGGAGTATTCACCCTGGGCCTTTTTGTCGAGAGCACGGATGACCTCGCTCAGGTCATCCACATTACTGTTCGCCGCCTTCGCGCCAGCCCCGGTTTCAAGCGAGACCGTATCGCGTCCGCTCATCACGCGCGTCAGCACACCGACCTTGAAGAACGAGATGAACTTTTCCTGGGCGTCGATCTCGCTTCGAGCCGCAGAGGCGGACTTCACACGCCAGGTCGAGCACAGCACGCTATCGCAATCGAGTGCGAGCAGACCGGAGAAAAGACAGGGGCGTGATGCCTCCGGCGTCGTCTTCAGCGAAAACATCTGCACGTAACGTTTGCCGACCTGTACATGATCGCTGTGCCATGAGACCGGACTCTTGACGATCTGCCGGTCCACCCCGGTGTCGCTGCGCAGCTCATCGCGGCTGGACCATTCCTCCAAATTGAACAAATGGCTGAAGAACTGGAAGGCTTCGGCCTTACCGAGTAGCTTCAGACCAAGCGTGTTGCCGAGATGCGACGCAAGAATGATCGCCGTCTTTTCGAGGTCGGCCAGCATCCGCGAGGTGTCGATGGCGTCTTCCTGTGGCTTCTTCTCGAACGCTTTGACCTTCGACGGCTCCAGCGTCAGGCACCAATGAAGGTCGATCCTGCGAAACGCTGCCGTCTTATTGAGATGGGCAAGCCTGTCAGAAGCGAACGTCTCCGTGACTTCATTCGCGTACCTTGACTGCCGGGGAAGGTCGAAGCCGGACATCACCCGCGTGTACTGATACAGACACGATCCTTCTGGCAGTCCGCGTAGCGAACCTTCGATGGCCCGCATCCGCGCATCGAGCTCCAGGTCGGTGACACCCTCTTCATCAATCCCGATCAACGAGAACAGGCATCCGTAGCCGCCGCCTTTGAGCGCGAAGACGTTCGGCCCAACGAATCGCGAGATCGGCACGATGCTGCAAGCCGCTCCGGCCTTCGCGAACCATGGTGTATGTCTGTATTGCTCAGTATTTGCGAGGGTCATAGTAACTCTTCTGGTTGAGGCTTAGGCCCCAGAGCTGGAACATCTTTGGGTGTTTACGGACGATCAACCACGCCCCGCCCGCCATCATCGGAAAGCTGACGATGGCCAGCAATCGAAGCCCAACGAGGAAAACCGTTACCGTGACGAATATGATCGCCATCCATGCTGTGAGGTCGAGACCGAGCTTGGCTCTCGGACGATTCAGCGCTTGATTGATTGGTAACGGCTCTCCCCGCTTGGTCGTGTGCATGTTGGCCTCACATCGACTGGCCGGTGAGCGAGTCAATCCAACCTGCACCCCATCCGAGCACGCCTGCACCAAACAGCGCGCCGAATAGACCTGGAATCGCGTCCTGAAACCGTCCGCTCATCATGCGGATGCCCGCAAAAATGAGGCCACCGAGACAGATCACCGCGCCGGCGTACATGGCAAAAGTTTTGAACGTGGCCATCAGGGTGGCTGCCCCGGAGAAGTCCATCGTTCCCTGGGCGTGGGCAACACCCGAGAGCGCAAGCGCAAACAGAGCTGGCGCAATCGTGCGCGCTGCGCAGAGCAGGTTTCGTTTGGAGAAGGGCTGCGCCAATCGCTTGGCAAGGTGGGCTGTGCTGCTTGGGATCACCACACGGTATCTACGGGACATCGGCACCTCCATCGACTGGTCTCAGTCGGGAATATGCCGTGATGATTGGGCCAGCGCTACGCTTGCGTCCAATACATATTATTTATCGGGTGATACGTTTCAAGTATCACCTCGTTCTATCTCGTGCCAATGCTTCAACTTCTAACCGATGAGCGTCATCTGAACTGGCTCATCTTTCACCCGTTGCGCAGGACGCTTCCCGTTTGCGATGGAGGCTTGCAGGGAGATGGCTACTTTGTTTGGTGCCGTTTCTTTGCCATTCTGAGGGAACTGCTTCATGAGCCGCTTGACCAGAATCGGAATGGTCTTCGGATGACGCACTTTGTGATAGATCAATGCTGTATCCACGGTCCAATCCATGCCGGCAATCGGACGGATCGTCAGATCTTCATCGAGGTTTGTTCCTTCTCGAATCAACGCGAAGCCGTGCCCCCCTTTGACCAGCGTCTGCATCTCTGAAGGGTGAGAGGCACAGGAGTACTCTCCAAGCTGCACACCGGCGTCGCCGAGGAGTTCGAGCAGCCGCTGGTGAGCATCCGGATGTCGCCGTGGGTGATAGAGAACTGCAAGATTGCCCTGCAAGTCAGAGGTCTGTAGAGAGGCTTTCGCAGCGAGCGGATCGTCTCGCCGCAAGCAGGCAACGAGCCGGTCTCGCCGCAATTCTTCGATGCGTAGATCCGGGTGCCGTAAGGGCAACGTCACAAAGGCGGCATCAATCGTTCCCGACACGACTTCTTCCGCCAGATGCGCCGTATCTCCATGCGTGGGCCGTACAGGGCAGACGGGAAGAATCTCTTTGTGTAGATCGCAGAAGGTTCGAAACAAGCCGTGATCGACCAGCGGAGTGCATCCGAATCGAACGGAACTAACCTCACCGCGCTCAATCGCTATCAGTGCATCGAGCACTTCATCGCGTGTCTCCAGCAGGAACCGGGCTAAGACCTTGAATGCAACTCCAGTGTCGGTGGGCCGAATACGCCCGCCCTTCATCTTGCGGAAGAGACGAAGCGAAGCGTTCTCCTGGAACTGTCGGGCCTGAACGCTGAGATTGGGTTGCGCGGTACGCAACTCCTCCGCAGCAGATCGGAATCCCTGTTTCTCCAGGATCGTCAGCAAATATCTGAAATGGCGAAGCTCGGCCCATTCATACATAAGGCACCGCTCGACAAGAAGTAGTAGCGCTCTCGACTCGACTACAAACGAGCGGGTTAACCGCGTCTCCGCCTGTGGAAATTCTGTCAACTTGAACCCCGGTTATCAACAGAAAAGTTGATATTGGCCATAATTACTCCACGGGGCGAGATGCCTGCTTTCGACGAAGTTGCCCCGAGGTGATACGTGAAACGTATCACCCGATAAATAGAAAGTATTAGACAGGACTCTTCTGGCGAGAGAGGCTAGGCACATTTCCCGGTATCTTCCGATGCCGTCATTCCACGTTTGGAGATGCTGTATGGCTCTCGCGGTACGAGGTGATTGGGATTTGACCTGAGTGAGAGCTACAGTTCCTTCACCTAGTGACCGAAGAGGATCAGCGCGAAATGGAGGGGTTCCATGTTTCCGTCATATGCAGTCAGTTCTCAGGAAGGCCCTAGCGGGCTGAAGATGGAGATATTAGACTCAAATGAACTGGCGTTGCGGCTCAAGGTCAAAGAATCCTGGGTCATCGAGCAGAGCAAGCGATCTCGCACATCCGACCCAATCCCGGTCTTCCGGCTTGGGAAGCACAGGCGCTATCGCTGGGGCTCACCCGAGATGAATGACTGGTTGTCCCGCCGCGTCAGCTACACGACTACACACAGGGCTGGGGCCCATTGAATCTCGAAAGGAGATTGGAATGGCCCAGCAAGGAAGTTTGTATATGCATCATGGCAGTTGGTATGTCCGCTATTGGGTGACCGTCACGAACGCTGACGGCTCCGTCACGCGGAAAAACCCTGCCCAACGTTTAGCGAGCGTGAAGGATTATCCGAAAAGGTCGGAGATTCTTCCGCTCAAAAACCGCTTCATCGACGGCTTGAGAGCGGTCGGGTTTGTGCCGGAGGTGGGGATATCCCTCGATGACTTCGTCGAGCGGACGTTCCTTCCAGCTTGCGAAAAGCGGCTTTCAGGCGCGGGAGTCAAGTGCTACCGCGATACTTGGAAGTGCCATCTCAAAGCACCTGCAGCCGGCTTGCGTTTTCGGGACGTTCGCCCTGTGCATCTCCAGAACCTGCTCAACGCAGTGGAGGAGAAGCACGGGAGGAATCTCGCGCACGCGACATACAGGACAATGAAGGTTACGCTGAGCGCGATCTTCACCGAGGGTCGCAATCTCGGCCTGTATGACGGTACAAACCCAACCACCGGTGTCAGAATCCCCAAGGGCAAGAAGCATGGAAGAAAGCGTCTTGCATATAGCCTTGACGAGATCCTGAAGCATCTGGAGGTGTTCTCTCAGGAAGGTCCTCTCGTAGTTCCCAAAGCTCTGCCGCGCAAGCGGAGGGCCGGGCTCGGTCGACGAAAGAAGATCGGGGACGGCAATCATCGTCCAGTGATTAGCGCAAGCGTCATACGCGCCATCATTGGGGTGACGGGATTTGCAGGATTACGGCGAGGAGAGATTCGAGGACTGTGGTGGGATGACGACCGTGAAAACGTACTCGCCGTCTGCCGCAGTGTTTGGGGCACGACGCTGAAGAACACCAAGACGGAGGAGGACATCGATGAACCGGGGTACGTGCCGATCATCCAGCCTCTCCGCCTACTGCTCGACGCGATCAAGCCGGAACACGCTGCCGGGTTCATCTTCCCGAATCGCGTGGGAGGTGCGCTGGACCTCGACAATCTCTCGGACCGTGTCATCAAGCCCATATTTGAAGCGCATGGCTTGGAGTGGAAAGGGTGGCATGCCTATCGTCGCGGTCTCGCAACGAACCTCAAGGAACTGGGCGTGGAAGACACCACGATCCAGTACATTCTGAGGCACGAAAACGTGACGACGACGCAGCGTTTCTACATCAAAACGGCGCCTCAGGTGGCACATGAAGCGATGCAGAAACTGCAAGAAAAAATCAGTGGTACACCACTTGTACACCAAGCGATGATCCACTGATTCTAAGTTACAGAAAGTATGGAGCCGACGAACGGACTTGAACCGTTGACCTGCTGATTACGAATCAGCTGCTCTACCAACTGAGCTACGTCGGCGAACTCCTTCGTCATTCTATCGGCAATCACTTCATCCGCAAAATTTCTCTCGCCTGCCCCCGCATCGACCACTCCATCCACTGCTTCACCTCTGTTCTACATCGACACATAATCAAGCCCAATCCTCTCTTCAGCCCTGCACCTCAACCTCCGCTCGCCACATCTTCCACACATCCCGCTCCCATAATTTCTCCCACGTTATCCACAACGCAAAAGGGCCGCCCGGCAACAGGGCGACCCTTTTCTATGGGAGGCAGTTTCAACGGAGGCAAAGCCATCGAAACTCTCTGGTGCAAGACTATGTTCGCCTCCCCATGCTGTCAAGAACGTTTTCCAGCTTTTATCAACTATATAATAATCAACAACTTAGAGAAATTTACCCCCACTCGCACCGCGTTTTGCCGGTTTTCTTCGGGTACCTTCCACAGCCGTCGAAAACCCCTTCCGATAGCCCCTCTTCCACGCTCATTCCCCTGCCACCCCTCAACAACCTTCCGTTGAATCCGTCCTCCCAAACTGTGCTGGCTTATTCTGCGGAGCCAGGTGCAGACTCAAAAACTCCACCTCCACCGCCGCCGGCTTTCCCCGCAGCACCCTGAGCCACGCCCGCCCAAACCCCAGGAACAGCCCCAGCAGCACTGCCCCGGCGCCCAGCACCCCAGACAGGATCGCAATGTTTTCCAACAGCGTAAATGTTTGAGCCGCAACCACTTTGAACGGCGGATGCACATCCTGATTGAAGGCCAGTTGCGACAGGTGGATACCTCCAATCATCCGTTCGGCCTCCTCCGGCGCAAAGCTGCCCGTCGCCAGCAGCACCAGCGACCCCTCCCGCCTCAGCTTCGTATTCGGCCCCTTCACCTGCGACATCTCATCCCGCACCACAGCCGCCACATTCTCCGCAATCGTCGGCGTCGGATACAGCAGCAGCGTCAGCGTCTCTCTCCCCCGAGCGTCGTCGTACAGCGCCGTCACCGCCTCGGCCTCCATCTTCCACCCCAGCGATCCCGCCGGCAGCACTCCGCCCTCGGCCGCATAGCTCACCGGCCCCAGCGCATACCGCAACCCTCCCTCCACCATCCCCTTCCCCGGCGCCAGCGTCGGCAGCATCGGCGCCAGCCCGGAGTTTCCAAACACCTTCGGCATCGCCTCAGCCAGCGGCTTCAGCGCGGCCACATCCGCCGCCGTCACCTCTCCCCCAAACTTCGCCAGCACCAGGGTCTTCCCCACCACAAACAACACCGCCCCATCGCCAACGGCGTCTTCAACCCCCAACTCCTTGCCCACCTTCATCCCCGGCCGCTCCGCCAGCGTAAACGCGCTATCGGCGCCCGTCCTGTCCCCGAACTCAATCGCCTCGACGTGCACCTCGCGTCCCCCACGCGCATACTCAGCCACCTTCGACCGCTGTTCTCCACACTCGGCCAGCGCCTCTTTGCTCACGCTCTCCAGCCAGTAGCCGGACACTGCTCCCGACGTCGCTCCCACCACCGCCGTCCGCGTCCACTCCCCAAACTTCACCGGCAGCAGCGGAGCACTCGGCTCCATCAGCGTCACCGGCGTCTGCGCCGCCAACCCCGCCGCCAACCCCAGCGCCAGCAATCCCAGCGCCAGCAATCCCAGCGCTACACTCCGTCTTGTCCCCAAGCCCAGGCCCATACAAGGCCCAGACTACACCAACCGCCCAAACGTGAGCATCACCGGGCAGCCATCCCCCGCCGGCACTCCTGCCATTGCCGCGGCCGTGGCCTCAGTGAAAAGCCGGAAGCCTCCGCTCGCCTATCTCTGCGCCTGCTCCACAGTCCGCACCCTCGGCTTCTCCCCATTGATCGCCTCAGCATACTGCGCCACGCCCTGATACAGGCTCTCGGCAACGCGCTCACGATACGCCGAGGTCTCCAGCTTCGCCGCATCATCCGGGTTCGTCACAAAGCTGATCTCCGCCAGAATCGACGGCATATTCGCTCCAATCAGCACCACAAACGGAGCCTTCTTCACCCCCCGATTCCGCATCCCCGCATTTCCCTTCCGCAGCCCCCCATACAGCGACGCATCCACATCGCTGGCTAGTTCCTTGGACTCATCGATCTTGTCCTTCAGCGCAATCTTCTTCACCAGGTCGCTCAGCTCGTGCACGCTCTCGGTCGAGACCGCGTTCTCCCGGCTCGCCACCCGCATCGCCTCCGGATCGCTCGTAAAGTTCAGGTAGTACACCTCCACCCCGCGCGCGCTTGCATCCGTCGAGCTGTTCGCATGAATGCTGATAAACAGATCCGCCTGCGCCTTATTCGCAATCGCCGTCCTTGTCTCCAGCGGAATAAACGTGTCGTCCGCTCGGGTGTACACAATCTCCGCTCCCAGCCGGTCATGCAGCAGCTTGCCCAGCCGCAGCGCCACATCCAGCACTACATCCTTCTCCTCAATTCCACCCGCGCCCAGCGTGCCCGAGTCATGCCCACCATGCCCCGCATCAATCACAATCCGCCCAATCTTCAACCCCAGCGCCCGCATCAGCGACGTCTCGCCATCCGCCGTCGGCGGTGCAGCCATCGCCGGCTCGCCCTTCTCTTCCACACCAGCAACCACGCCCGAGTGCCTCGTCTTTGCCACCGCCCCATCTTCGTCAACTGCGGTTGCACTCCCCTCCTTCCGTCGCGACCGCGCCCCATAGCGCATCGCACTCGTCGCCCCCACCCTGCTCGTCTCCGCAATCGGCTTTGACGTCGGTCCGCGCGTAGCCTCCACCATTCCCGGCTGCTCACTTACCGCAGCCACCTCGTTGCCCATATCGGCCGAGCTCTTCGTCACCGTATTCGGCACCGGCCGCGCCACCGTCGGCTTCGACGAGATCACCACCCTCGGCACCGCAACCGTCTTCGCCCCGTTCCCACCATTCGCCCCCCGCGCCGGCAACCCAAAACTGGCGCTCCCATCCGTCACCGGCATCGGCGGCAAACTCGACACCTCCACTGGCGCACTCACCGCCGCAGGCCCAGTCGCCGCAGGCCCAGTCATCGCCGCCGTCCCAGTCACCGCCGTCCCAACCGCTGCAGCATCCACCGCATTCGCTACTTCCTGCTTCCCGCTTCCTGCTTCCTGTTTTTCCTGCTTCCCATGGATATCAATAATCAGCCGATAAGGATTCGGCAATAAAAACGCCGAGTACTCCGCCACCTGGTGCACATCCAGCACCACCCGCGTCACATGGTCGGAGAACTGCGCCGCCCTCACCCTCTCCAGAAATCCATCATCGGTCACATTGAAGCTCTTGCCCACCAACTCCGGAGCCAGCCGCGCATGTTCCACATCGAAGAAGATCCTGTCCGGATTCTCCACCCGTGCCGCGGCATACTTCACCTCTTCCCCCGGAGCCACATTCAAATCAATCGCCACGCGCGTATAACTCGCCGTCGACCAATGCCGAATCCCAGTCACCACCGCCAGCGGTCCCGTCTCCCCCGCATCTCGCCTCTGCGTAGCACGCGTAGCCGCAGCCTCCATGTGTCCCGCATCTTGCTTCTGCGCTGTAGGCGCAGCGCTCGCCGTCATCCCGCCCGCATCCTGCGGATAATCCCCAGCCAGCTCCGCCCTCACCTTCGCCGCCTCATCCGCATCCTGCGGCCCCACCAGCAGCGCCAGCGCATCCTTCAGCGCCTCCGGAGCCAGCCTCCCATCCGGATACGCCTTGGCTAAATGCTCATACTGTCCCGCCGCATCATGCAGGCTCTTCTTATCGCCAAACTCGCGTCCCTGCTCGGCCAGCAACTCCGCAACCTGCTCCACCGCCTCCGCAGCATGCGCATCGCCGGGATTCGCGTGATAGATCGCGCGAAACTGATTCATCACCCGCGCATACTCCTGCCGCGTGTGAGTCCTCTCCGGCTCGGCCTCAAACGCTGCCCGAGCCGCCACCGCAGCATCCCACCCCTCTGCCTTCCTCATCTTCGTCGCACCCACCATGGAGCCCACGCCCCCGCAACACAGCCCCACCCAGGCCACCGCGCTCCACCAGCCGCAGCCCCTACCCTTCCCACCGACATGGACAACACTGCTCCGCACGAGACCCATACCCACTTAAGTGTAGGTTCCAACCCCACCCCAACCCCTGTGAATCCCCCAAAGGTACCCCCGCGAATACCTCATCTTCCCGTCTGCGAACTCCCCGCTAAGATCACCTCGCACCCTGGCCGCCGTCACCCAGATCACCGCACAGAACCTCTGCCTGTGCCTCTGCTCTTGCTCTCGCCTTCGCCAGCGGCTACAAGCTGTTACCCCATCAACTCCCCGACCACATCCTTCGCCTCGGCCAGCGCCTTATCCAACCCCGCAACATCGCTCCCGCCGGCCTCGGCCAAATCCGGACGACCGCCGCCCTTGCCGCCAACCTTCGCCGCAATCGCGCCCGCAATCTTCCCTGCCTGCACGCGCCCTGTCAGGTCCTTGCTCACCCCCACAATCAAGCTCACCTTGCCATCGGCTGTAGCCGCACCCAGCACAACCACCCCACTCCCCAGCCTCCCGCGCAGCTCATCCACCAGGTTCCGCATCTGCGCCTTGTCCAGCGCATCCACTCTCTGCGTCAGCACCTTCACCCCCTTCACCTCCGCCGCCGAAGCTGCCGCATCCGCCGTAGCCGCGCTCGCCGACTTCATCCGCAACGCCTCCAGCTCCCGCCTCAGCTTCTTCATCTCCGCTTCCTGGTGTGCCACCCGCATCCGCAGCGCCTCGCCACTCACCTCGCCCGTGCCCACAAACTGCCCCGCCACGCGAGCCACATCCGCATCCCGCCTGAACAGCCCCAGCGCTCCCATCCCGGTCACAGCCTCAACCCTGCGCACGCCGCTCGCCACCGCTCCCTCGCCCACCAGCTTCACCATCCCAATCTCCCCCGTCGCCGTCGTATGTGTCCCCCCGCACAGCTCCGTCGAGAACTCCCCAATCTTCACCACCCTCACCTTATCGCCATACTTCTCCCCAAACAGCGCCATCGCGCCCAGCTCATGCACGGCCACGTCGATCGGCACATCCACCATCGTCACCACCTGCGTATTCGCCAGCACCTGCGCATTCACAATCCCCTCAATCTCCTCCAACTCCTCCTCGGCCACGCCCGCAAAGTGACTGAAGTCAAACCGCAGCCGGCTCCTGTCATTCAACGATCCCGCCTGCTTCACATGCGTCCCCAGCACCTGCCTCAGCGCCGCATGCAGCAGGTGCGTCCCCGTATGGTTCCGCATCACCGCCGACCGCACCGCGCCATCCACCACCGCATCCACAACATCCCCCACCGCAATCGTCTGCTTCGCCACCACCTGATGCGCAAACACACCCTGCACCGGCTTCTTGCACCCCGTCACGTCCGCAACCACGCTGTTGTGATCGCCGGAGTACAACCACCCCACATCGCCCACCTGCCCGCCGGAGTCCGCATAGAAACTCGTCGCATCCAGCACCACCTCGCCCGACTCCCCAGCCTTCAGCGCCTGCACGCCAACCCCATCCTTCACCAGCGCCAGCACCTTCGCCCCATCCACCCTCAGCGCCGAGTAGCCCTCAAACTCCGTCTTCTCCAGCTCCCGATACACCGGCGCCGCCGACTTCTGCGACCCTCCCTTCCAACTCGCCCTCGCCCGCGCCTGCTCCTCCGCCCGCGCCGCCTCAAACCCCTCCATATCAAACGCAATCCCCGCATCCCGCGCCGCATCTTGCATGAAGTCTAGTGGAAGCCCAAACGTTTCATAGAGACGAAAGGCCTTATCACCCGGATAGATGCGCTTCTTTTCTAGGTCATTGAGCGTTTTCTGCTGAACAGTCGTAAGCACGCCTCCATCTTGTCGAATTATGTCGACCAACTTCTTCTCATACAGATAGCGCGCTGTACGAATCTCGGCACGAAGCTTGATCTGCCCAATGGACGCATAGGCTTCCTCTACGATCGAATAAGTTGTGTCCTCAATATCGGTGTCTAGCAAGTC
>DAIDKF010000024.1 GCA_027450185.1 Granulicella sp.
GCTCGCGTAGTGGCGAATCGCCGCATCGCCATACCAGCCCTCGTCGGTATACTTCGACCAGTCCATCCACGGCGAGTGATTCGGAAAGTCCGCCGTCAGATGCACAAAGTGCAGCGCAAAGAAGATCGCCGACACCCCCAGCAGCAGCATCCAAACCACCCGCGACCAGCTCATTCCCGTTGCCATCCCCAACGTCCGCGCAGCAACTCGCGACGGCTTCCGGCCAGAAACCTCATCAGCGGGCGAATTGGAGGCAACAGACATCGTAGACACGCAAGGCGAAGCACACACGGCGAAACACAGACCGTGAATCTCATTCCAGGCAACATCCTGCAGGCGCGCATACAGCACCCGCAATCAGTCCGCAGAACTTCACCGTATAACTCCGAATTATAGAAAGCCCAAGGCCGGAGTTCCTAATCGGCGCATCTCCCCGCACAGTCTCCGCATCACTCATCCACCACGCATTCCCAAGCTCTCAAACCATCAGCGGCTCAGGATTATGTTTGGAGTGCATGTGCAGCGACCGCCTCTCCGGCGGTATTTCACGCGGCCAGGCCAGCGTTGCTCCTTACCGTAGGCTCTGGACGCCGACCACCACGAACAACCTTCCTCATCGCTTCGACGAAGAGCCACAGATAGCCTGCAACCACCACCAGTTGCAGCGCAAGAAAGACGATTGCCTTCTGATCTCGCGCCAGCAGCAGGCGATGCATCTCCGGGCCCAGAGCCTGAGAGAACACCGTCGCCCAGAAGCTGTGCACCACCACTGCATTAATACTGAATAGGGCAAACACGCCAGTACGCAGCCGGCTATGCGATCCTTCGGCCACCAGAAGGCTCATAGGAAACAGCGCGTACATCAGGTATGGAGGCCAGGACTTCTTCGAGAAAGCAAGCAGGGCCAGCGTAAGAGCCGCCACGCCAAAAACAAGAATGCGCAGACGGCACTCCTGCGATGCCCCACGGACCGCAACGGCCATCAGCGCCAGAATCGCCATCAGAATCAGCACCAGCAGGCCATCGCTCATGCGCAATGAAATCGCGGACCCGAAGATGGACTCCATGATGTAAGGCAGATTGCTTGCAGTCTTCAGATCTCCCTCGCGTATCAGCGGATAGAGCAGTGGAACATGCAGCAAGGCAAACCCGCCATATCCCACGGCAAGCACTCCGGCAAAGCCAAACAGCCAGCGCACGCGACGCTGAGCGGCAAGAAAAAATGCAGGAAAATAAAGCAGCGGCAGAAACTTAATGCACACCACGCCAAGGGCGACCAGAGCGCCTGAAATGGCCTCCCGCTTCCTGACGAGGCTCAAAATGGCAAGCCCAAGAAGCAGCGCAACAATCACGTTGTCCTGCCCATCCACCGCAACAAATTGGAGGCTGATTGGGCTGGCGATGTAAAGCATCGCCGCGATGCGAACGCTCTGCTCAGCGAAGAGTTCACGGCCAAGCCTGAGCCAAACCGGCAGCAGCGCCGCTTCGAACAGAATGGCGAGAAGAATGATCGCGAGCGGCGACCTCCACAGCAGGATCGCAGCGCCGTCCAGATAAGGATGCAGCGGCGCATAGCTGCTCGGAAAGCCGAGATAGGGCAGTGCCCCCTTCACAGCCGCACTCGCCTCAGGAAAGTAGTACGCCGGAATATCGCCCCGCGGCGCCAGATGCAGAACGAAGAAGAGCAGTACGTACAGGCCCAAACGGCTGACCAGAAAACTGGCGTTCGCGTAGCCGTCAAAACTGCGACTGGAGCCTCTCTGAAAGCGCTTGAGCGATACTGCGATTAAGCCAGCACTCGCCGCAACAACTCCCAGAACGCCGCGCGCAAGCAGGGTTTGTGTACCAGTCATTCAGGATCCTTATCCTACCATCTCTGCTTTCCAACTCTATTGCATACACCGGACTTCAGCTACAGTTGCCACCCCGGCCAAAGCACTCACGCAATCAGGCCGTGCCACCGATCATGCACTGGCAGGTACCATGTACAAAGTGGAGCAAACCGCCAGCCTCGGGTTACGCTTACGTGGACGAACACGCAAATTCATCTCTCCGGCAATCGAATGAATAGGCAATACACAAATGAAGAGTGATGGACACAGCCCCAGACTAGTCGCCTTTTGGATCGTCGTCGCCATTGCGGCCTTCTACTCCGCCTTTGTGCTGCCCTTCTACTTCCCCCTGCATGAGCCCGTCTTCTCCGCGGCCTACAATGCAGGCGAAAACACGCGTATTGCAGCCATTGCCGTTGCAGCAATCAGCATCTTCGTGCTTGCCGCCTTTGCATCTGGCTGGGCCCCGATCGGCAAAGGGCGCCTCAGCTCAAATGCCAATGCAGCGCCGCCTCAGCTCAGCGCGACGTTTCTTTGGTGGGGCATTGCATTGATCGTCGTCTGCACCGCCGCACTGGGATACCTCATTCTGCATCACGGCGCCTATTACGCTGAAGAGGGCTTCTTCGTTACGCAACTCAGGGCTGGTCTGGTCTTCCACCGCGTTCCCTATCGCGATTTCGACTTCCCCTACGGCCCTGCACTGTACTTTTGGCCGCTGCTGTTCATCCGCCTTCTCGCACCCCTTGGCATCTCCATGCCAACCGCCTATCTGCTGTCGCTGATCGTCATGGAATCCGCTGGAGTTGCGCTGATCTTCTACACCGTCAACGCCCTCCCCATGCGATACCCGCTCAAAGCTGCGGCATTCACACTCATCACATTCTGCGCATTCGACACGCTGCTCGGCTTGAACTACGCGATTCTCCGCTGCATCGCGCCCTTCGCTGCAGTGGTCCTTCTCACCAGGCAAACCAGCCTTCTCCGTGCAATGGCCGTCGCATGCCTCGGGGAAGGCTTGCTGCTTACGATCTCTCCTGAGTTGGGGATTGCCTTTGGTGCTGCCGCGGTCTTCTACGGCGTCTACCGCAAGTTCATTACGAACTCTACGTGGCTTGCGGTCAGCCTCGCTGCAATCCTCGGTGCCCTGATCTTCGCCGCCTGCATCGGCCGGGACTACTTCGCGAGCCTGAGCCAATACGCTCATGGCCGGGACAATCTCATCCTGGAGCCTCAGCCATTCGTCTTGGTTCTTATAGTTGCGGTCGCCGCCCTCGCTCCATTCGCCGTGGCCGATGCCTGGAAGCGCCGCACCGACGCAGTAGATTCAAACGTTGCGATGCTCATCGCCCTGTACATTGCTATGCTCGGCATGCTTCCGGTTGCCCTCGCGCAATGCGACCCTGTTCACGCCTTTGTAAATGGAATCGGCGCCTACCTTCTGTCCTTTGTGGCGATCCGTCGAGCCTCTCTCCAAAGACAACGAATATGGGTTGTCGTAGTTGCGCTCACCTTCATGGCGACACAATTCCAACAGTTTCACGCATGGCGGCATGAGATCGTGCGCGCAATCACCAATACACCGGAACCATACGACGATCCGGATGTCACCGCGATCAGCGCAGCTATCGGGCAAAACAAAGTGACGTTCCCATGGAACAGGCTCCCCATGCAAATGATCGATCACCTCACGCAAACCGGCCAATACCTTCCCGGATATTTTGTCGGATATCACGGCGAGTGCAATGCCACTTCCGAAGTGCGAAGAATTGCCGACATGCGCGCTGCAAAGTTCGCCTTGGTCCCCAACAATCAGGCGCTGGTCTACACCGAAGAAATTGATAACTCAGGAGAAAAGCTCTGGCTTCGGCTAGGCTACCGCTACAAGCAAAGGGAGCCGCCGTTCTACGAATATGCCATGCTGATGCACGAACTCACCACAAACTGGAAGCCGGTCGGCACCTTTGGCATGTACACCCTCTATCAAAAGGTCCGATAGCCTCCCTGCCTACTCGTAGGCCAACGCATCGATGGGATCTTTCCTCGCCGCCTTCAGCGCCGGATACAGAGCTCCCAGCAGTGCCCCTCCCATCGCAATCGCTACCGCATTGACGACCCAAACCGGCGTCACCTCAAAGCTCAGCGTCGGGAACCGTGCGCTCAGCACATCGCGCAACAGGTAGGTCGCGCCTACGCCCAGCAAAGTCCCCACTATCGCCAGCAGCATCGTCTCGCGCAGCACCACCGACACGATCGTCAGCCGTCCCGCACCCATCGACTTCAAAATCCCGATCTCCCGCGTGCGCTCCAGCACCGCCGTGTACATCGACTGGAAGATCACCAGAAACCCGATGATCGTTGCAATCGTAATCACCACATTCAGCGCAATGTTGAACCCGGGCATATGATCCGGCGTCAACATGGAGAGAAACTCTCGACTCGTCTGAACGCTCCAGTCCTGAAGACCATCCGTGGCCAGAATCTCTCTGCGAACGTCCTCCTGGTACTTCGGCGCATCCTCCGTCCGAAGATAAAACAGGGATGCCTTTCCCGGATTATTATCCAGCGCATCCATCGTCTCCAGCGGAATGTATTTGCGCGCGCCCTTGCCATGCTGCACAATCCCACAAACCGTGAACGTATGGTTCAGCACCTTGACCGGGTCGCCCACCTTCAACCCCTTGCCGGAGCTGGCCTGCAGATCGTCCACAATCAGGTCATCTGCTCCCTTGAACGGTCCGCCGCTGACGAACACAAAGGGACGCAATGCGTTGTAGCTCTCGAAGTCAATCCCGAAGATATTCTCAGGCGAGCTTCCCAGCGTAAATTTCACATTAACCGGAGCCACCACTTGCACATGTGGAAGTTCTCCAAGCACCTTGGCAACTCGCACGTCCGCAGAAGCCGAACTGGTCATCATCATGGCCGTCGCCGCACCCGGATGCACGATCATATCCATGCCAATCCCCGTAGTCTCCGCGCGGTTTCCATTGAGTACGCCATAGAAGATGGCCACCACCGAGAGGATCATAATCACCTCGATCGCAACGGCGAAAGCGCTGATGACAGAGCGCAAGGGGCGGTGCACAAGATTGCCGAAGATCAGTTTATTCATGGGTTAGGCCGGTGTGATTCATCATTTTGCAACAACTTCCATAGTAGCGCACCCCTCCCCGCCGAGCCCTCACGCCTCGCAGCCGCAAGCGCGGCTCATCACGCCTGGCGTTGCACCAGCATGGGTCCCACGCGCCTCACCCTCCGCGAGGGCGGCGATATCGTCTTGCCCGTGAACAGGGCTCCCAGAATCGGTGCAATGCGTGTGACCATAATAATCGCCAGCAGCATCCCGAAGTTGCCAAAGCCAATAAAAGTAACCATGCCCGAGAGAAGCTGCTCAGGAACAATGTGCCCAAACCACACCACCACCATCATCCCCCATGGGTGCTTGATCATGTCGCCCACCACAAAGTCGACACTGCTGAACAGGATCGTCCAAAGCACCGGAAGCAGCCAGAACACCCCTCCCCAGCCCTCGCAGTGATACGCCTCCGCAACCGGGCTGAAGGAGATCCCTGTGGTGTAGTCGTCTGCGCCCAGCCCATAGCCCATCTCGTGAGCATAGTAGTTACCGCTGAACGTCGTTCGCTTGTCGGGATTGATAAAGTGGGGGATCAGATTCATGAAATAGTCTTCGACAGGGGCCAGCCCCTCGTAATGCCCACGCTCGGTATAGGAAAACATCGCGTCATCGGGGGGAAACATGCTCAGCCGTTCGATGAGCGAACCCTGTGGCTTGTCATACCATCCGGGCACCCCATTATCATTATCCATAAGCTCATCATCATGCAGCTCCACATGTGCCTTAAGCACCGAAGGATGCGTGGCCAGATACGCAACCAGCCTGAACCGCTGCGGATAATCCAGGCCCTCCGCAAGGTCACGCGAAGCCGAAAGCCGCGATACAAAGGTAAAGCTCACCACCGCCATCGCCACGAGCGCGACAATGTGTACAGGACGCAATTTCAACCGCGAATAAAATGCTCCCACCACCCAGCAAACCAGGGGCGTCAACATCTGCTGCTTGGAGAACGACGCAACGCCCAGGTAGCCAAAATAGCCAAATGCGATGATCGTGACCCAGTTTGTCGAACGCCGCCCGCCACTATCCTTGATTGCCCCGATTGTTCCAAGAATCAGACCCAGCGGCCCGAACACGTTCACCTGGACGAGCGCGCTCACAATCCCTCCCGGCGCCTGCCCGAATAAGATATCGGCGTAGATAATCCCATACCACACGATCAGGCAGCCCAGCGCCGCACCCGTGTAGTTCAAATCCCCCGTGCTCAATCCGCCCCCTACCCCCATCGAGCGGAAGTCCACCTTCCTGTTCAGCATCGCCACCAACAGCAGCATCACCATGCTCGCGGTATAAACCGACATATCCAGCAGCGGCGTAGCCAGATTGGAGTCAGCCGCTTCGCCCGCCACCGCCTTCCACGTAACCCCGACAATAACGATCAGCGTCGAATACCAGAAAATATACGCCCCCGCTATTCGATTAAACCCCTCCGCGATATTGAAGGCGACCACCGTCAGGATGACAAATGCAAAGTACAGCATGCTGAAGAACAAGCCAGTGTGCTCAAACTGCTGAACGCAGAAAAATACCGAGGCAAAGACGAACGCCTTCGGCAGGGAAACTCGTGTTGGCAGGGAGAGCCGCACTGCCTCGAGTTTACAGGACGCTCAGCTCAACCAGCCCCAGCCTGGCCAGCACCTCATCACCCACTGTCCGATCAGATCTCGCGCCAGTGCAGCGAGCGCAGGCACACATCACGGAGCCGCAGCGCAGGCCGCTCTACGCCATAGTACGAGAGCATGGCAGCGGCCAGAATGCACACCCAGCTCGTTGGGAATGTATTCCACCATCCATTCCGCCCGAACACCTCGATGTTGAGATGGTGAAGAAAAAACGTCTGCCAGATATACAGCGAGTACGAGAGCCGGCCCACCCACGCCATCGCTGTCTGATTGAATACCCGGCCGGCGAGACTCACCGGATTGCGCACCAGCCACAGCATCCACATCAGAATCAAAAACCATCGATGGTCATCCCAACGGGCATGTTCCAGTAGTTCTCAAATCTCATCCCCAGCGTGCCTGAGACGAAAAACAGCAGCACCGGCAACAGCCACGGCCAGCGCGTTGCCCGCACATAGAGCCTCTCGAAGCGTTCATGGCCTTGTTGCAACGCGCCCAGCGCTCCAAACATCAGGCCATCGGCTTGCATGTGAAACGCCCCCGGATTGTGAAAGCCAGGCAGGAACCGGAACGAAAACACGCGAATGAACGGCTCCACCACAATCACCGCCAGCGCAACCCGCGTGGCCATGCGGCGGCCCTCCGAACCCTTATGGTGAACGATGCACAGCGCCACGACCGTTGGCCATATCAGATAAAACTGCTCCTCAATGCACAGCGACCAGAAGTGCTCCATCGCCCACAGACCCACGTGAGGCACATAGTTTCGCGTGAACGTGAGCGCCGTGATCAACTCCCGGCCATTCATCCCCGGCAGATGTCCCGTCATCCACAGCACGCACAGAAACAGAATGTACAGGTAGAGCGGAGGAAGAATGCGAAAGGCGCGGCGAACATAAAAGCTCTTCAGGCTGATCCGGCTCGTCTTCTCCCGCTCGCGCAACAGCAGCGTCGTAATCAGATAGCCCGAGATCACGAAGAAGATGAATACGCCCATCGAGCCATTGCCCAGCACGTAATAGAACAGCGGCACATGATGGCTCAGGCTATAGCGTTGCAACGTATGCAGCGCCACCACCATCACCACCGATAGCGCTCGCAGCCCGTCGAGACTGGGAATCTGTCGCGGCCGTTGAATCGGTGCAGTAAGAACATCAGCCATAAGACTTCACCACCGGTTCTGCTGCAAGAATTGTGCTGGAGTGAGCATCCTGCCGTTGAAGACTCATTCCATTATGCCTCGCGATGTCCTACCCGTCGCTCAGCGCATCCCCCAAGCGACAACTTCACACTCACTCGGCATCTTCTACCGAATCTGTACCAACCCATCGGCAGCGCCATGGCCCGCGCCGCCCGGCGTCACCATCGTCTTCTGTGGAGCCCGCCAGTGGTCGATATAGCTCACCTGGTGCACGCAGCTTATCGTGCAGTTCGGCGCGCACGACTTCTCCGTCAGAAACTCCCGCTGTACCATCTCGGTCGTATACTCCGCCACCGGAATCCCCGGATACCCGCGCTGCTGCGAGCAGTACGACACCATCCCGTTCTCGTCCACGTACAGATACCGCGACCCTGCCCTGCACCGCCAGTCGTTCGGCAGCCCGTTCGCAATCGCCTCCTGAAATCCATTGAACCGCGAGTAGCTCCGCCGCGTCAGCCGCCGCACCTCATCCCACACCCTGCGTTCGCGCTCGCCCAGCGGCTTCAACTGCCCGCTGCCATCATGAATAATCCCGATCGTCGAACTGAACCCCAGCCCCAGCGCACGCTTCGAGATCGTCAGCGCGTCCTCAGGATGCGCAATCCCCCCACCCACCACCGAATTGATATTCACATGAAAATCCGCATACTCCGCCAGCATCGCCAGCTTCGCATCCAGCACCTTCAGCGACTTCTTCGACACCTCATCCGGCATCACGTTATCTATCGAAATCTGCATATGATCGAGCCCGGCTTGATTCAGCCGCTCAATCCGCTCCGGCATCAGCAGGTAGCCGTTCGTGATCATGCCCGCAATCGCGCCCGTCTCCCGAATCCGCCGGATCACCGCCTCCAGCTCCGGATGCAGCAGCGGCTCGCCGCCCGAGATCGTAATCACCGACGTCCCCAGCCGCCCCAACGCGTCGATCCTCCGCTTCATCTCCTCCAGTTCCACCGGCTGCGACACGTCGTCATACTCATTGCAATACGCGCACGCCAGGTTGCACCGCCGCATCGGCACAATGTGCGCCATATACGGGTGCGAGGTCCCAGCCACCGCCGAAGCAATCGACCCCACCTCGCGCAGCTTCCGTGTCGCAGCAATCAATCGCCTGCGCGCGGTCATCCGGCGCGTTCCCTGCGCCTTCACGGGTACTACCTTCGGGGCTTGAGCTTGAATCGTCATGCGGCTTCGTTATTCTATCGCGCCCACCCCTCCAGCGCCTTCGTCACCCCCACCTTCGCAGTAAACTGGAGCTCTGGAGGTGCCCCATGCCGCACGAACTCAACTGGTCCGACACCCTTGAGATCGGTATTCAACTGCAGGAGATGTTTCCCGACACCGATCCCTACTCCGTCCGCTTCACCGACCTCCACAAGTGGGTAACCCAGCTTCCCGGCTTCAAAGGCGATCCCGCCAAGTCCAACGAGACCATCCTCGAAGCCATCCAGACCGCCTGGCACGAAGAGTACGAGGACGCCAAAGACGCCTGACCCACAAAACCCTTGGCCCACACCTTCCCGCCGCATCTCCCGTACGAATTCTGCTGCGCAAAGCCCTGTCGCGGCGCTACATTGGTGCCTATGAATCTCTCGGCATCGTTCGTGTCACTCTCTAACCCCTCGCCCCCATCCGCCAGGCCGCTCCCCGGCAGACCGCGTTCCTTCAACCGCGATCAGGCCCTCGACGCCGCCATGCGTGTCTTCTGGCGGCAGGGCTACGAGGGTGCGTCTCTCACCGCACTCACCGCCGCCATGGGCATCAACCGCCCCAGCCTCTACGCCGCTTTTGGCGACAAGGCCGGACTCTTCCGCGAAGCCGTCGCTCGTTACGGCCTCGGTCCCGGCCGCTACGTCCGCCGCGCTCTCGGCCAGCCCCGCGCCCGCCAGGTTGCCGAGATGCTCCTCCGCGGCACCGTCGCTCTGGCCACCGACCCTGCTAACCCCGGCGGCTGCCTCTGGGTCCAGGGGGCTCTCGTCTCCAGCACCGAAGGCGAGCCCATGCGCCGCGAGATGGCCACCCTCCGTGCCCGCGGCATCGCCCAGATGCGCGAGCGTTTCCACCGCGCCCTCCGCGAAGGCGATCTCCCCGCTGCCACCGACGTCCCCGCCCTCACCCTCTTCCTCGTCAGCATCATGAACGGCATCGCCGTCCAGGCCTGCAGCGGCCACACCCGCGACGAACTCAACCGCGTCGTCGAACTCGCCCTCAACGTCTGGCCCGCCTGACGCATCTCCCCCCAGAGACATCCAGAGACATTCAGCGACATCCAGCGACATTCAGCGAAAGCACTTCCATCCCGGCCCGCGCCAAACAGCCGTATCGATTGCCGCAGTGGAGACTCTCTGGTTCGTTCAGGTCGCCACGCCTTCTCGAAATCTGCTCTCACCCGCCCAAATAAGAAAAGCCGCCCGCGGCGCGGACGGCTCCTCTCACCCAGTATCCCTACTTCCTGGCAGTCTTGCGGTGCTCATCCGCACCACTTCCCACCATCGCCTCCGCCTGGTCGATCGCCTGGTACAGGTCCGACACGTCCTTCACCTGGATCCATCCCTTCGGCGTCACCACCACCAGCGTCGGCGTCTCCGTCAGCCCCAGCTTGTTGCCCAGGTTGTCGTCCGCATTGATCTCCCGCTGCAACTCCCCCGTCGGGTCCACGACGAACGGCATCTGCTTGCCGCGCTTGGCGAAGAACTCCTGCGTAAACCTGTTCAGGTCATCCTTGCTGGCCAGCTTGTACTGCGATGCGAAGACCTCCCGCCGGTACTCCGTCGCCACATCGGGCGAAACCTTGTCCTGCAGATACCGTGCATACAGCGCCGCCTCACGGCTCCACATGTGGCCGGGAATCAGAAAGTCATAGCGCACCAGAGGAATGTGGTAGTGGTCGATCGCCATATGCACAAACGGGAACGCATGCGCACACGCCGGGCACTCCAGGTCCTCCCACTCGATGATCGCCACCTTCACACCCGCCGGCGGCACCAGCATCGACGTATCCTTGAAGTGGTCCACCTGGTTCGGCGGAAGCGACACTTGCGCAGCCGCTGAAACAACGGCGACCGAGAGCAGCACAGAGAGAGAGGCGGAGACGACATTTCGAGGCATAGCGAATAGACGCAAGCGAGTGACCTTTGCGAGCAAAGAATGATGTTGCAGCTTTTATTCAATCATCTAGCCGCCAAATCGCCAAACAATATAGCGCAATCGCCCCATCTGCCACGCTCCTCCCGTCCACCCTGCGGCGATGCTATCCTCCAAAGCGAAGGAAAGTCGAAATGATTGCAGCTCTGATTGCCCTCCAACTCCTCGTGCTCATCGCGCTCATCGTGCTGCTGGTACGCCGCCCCTCGGCCACGCCTCAGCCCGAAGATCCCCGCCTCGCGCAACTCCTCGCCGCCGACCTGCCCGCGCAGTTCACCCGCCTCGACGCCCGCTCCCAGAGCCTCGACGATCACCTCCGCGCCGAACTCTCCCACCTCCGCAAAGATTCCGCCGACACGAGTGCGGCCCTGCGCGCTGAAGTCCTCAACAACATCGACACACTCGGCAACACCCTACGCAACACCCTCGAGGCTTCCCGCGCCGCTTCAGCCCAGCAGGCCAGCGAGAGTCGTGAGGCCCTTCACAGTCGCCTCAACGAACTGCGCTCCGGCCAGAGCGAGCATCTCGAAACCTTGCGCAAGACTGTCGAAGAGCGCCTCGACAAGCTCAACATAACCAACACCGCCAAGCTCGACGAGATGCGCAAAACTGTCGATGAAAAACTCGAAGCGACACTCCACACCCGCATTACGCAGGTCTTCGGTCAGGTCACCACGCATCTGGGCGACGTCCAGCGTGGCCTTGGCGAGATGAAAGAGTTGGCCGTCGGCGTCGGCGACCTCAAGAAAGTGCTATCCAACGTCAAGTCCAGAGGCATCGTCGGCGAATTCTTCCTCGGTCAGCAACTCGAACAGATGTTCGCGCCTGATCAGTACATCGCCAATGCCCGCATCAAGTCCGGCACCCAGGAGGCGGTCGAGTACGCCCTCAAGGTCCCCAACGGCCCCGACTCAACCCTCCTCCTCGCCCTCGACTCCAAGTTTCCCATGGGTGATTGGGAGCGCCTCGAAGAGGCCTACGATACCGGTTCAGACGACGACCGCAAGCGCGCCGGCACCGCCTTCGAACGCGCCATCCGCGCACAGGCCAAACTCATCTGCGACAAGTACATCGATCCGCTCACCACACTCCCTTTCGCCATCATGTATCTGCCCACCGCCGCGCTCTACGCTGAAGTCATGCGCCGCCCCGGCCTGCATGCCGAAATTCAATCGCAATACAAGGTTGTCATCGCTGGCCCGTCAGACTTCTCCATGATCCTCACCAGCTTTCAGATGGTCTTCCGCACACTCAAATTCCAGAAGAACCTCAACGAAATATGGAAGGTCTTTCAGGTCGCCCAGAGTGAGTTTGAAAAGTTCGGCGGACTCATGGAAAAGGTCGAGAAACAAGTAGGCACCGTGCAAAGCACCCTCAAAGAGATCGGTGGCAAGACCAAGACGGTCAACCGCGCCTTCCGCAATGCTTCGCACCTTGAGTTGGGGACCGGCCCCACTCCGTCCCCGTCCGCCACCGCCGCCTTCGACGGCCACATCCCCATGCTCGCCGCCAGCGACGACGACGAACCCGCCTGACTCAACCCCGCCTCACCCGGTCTCTATCCGCTCTTCCGCCGAAACGTCTTCCGCCTGCAGATCGCGCACTCCCACGGATACCATCCCAGCGCCGTCAGCACATACCGCTGCAGCATCCCGCGCCGGTTCACCCGCCGGAACTTCGTCGACCCGCACCAGAAACATACCTTCGCCGTCAATTTTTCGTCGATCTTTCCACCCCGGGTATCCGTCTCGCTCGCCATAGCAATTCAGGCTAAAATATACCTGAGTCTTGCCCTCCAGGCGCATTCCCGGCCCGGCGCGCCGGTCCTTCCACAGTTCCAACCCACCCAGCTTCTTTACAGCGTCCGACCACGTCGGTATGCTTTCACATTGGGGCAGTCAATCCGGTTGCTCTTTCCAGAGCCCCGCGTTCGCGCCCAACCCAGGACGTCATAGGAGATCGTACGATGGCAGCAGTTGATGAGAAGGTTAAGCAGATTATTGTCGAGCAGCTTCAGGTGGATGAAGCCGAAGTCACCCCCGGCGCCAGCTTCCAGGAAGATCTCGGTGCCGACTCGCTCGATGTCGTCGAGCTCGTAATGCAGTTCGAGGAGGCCTTCGATATCCAGATCCCCGATGAGGATGCCGAGAAGATCAAGACCGTCAAGGACGCAACCGACTACATCGAGAAGCACCAGAAGGTCAAGTAACCCGCACATCGCAGCACATTGCAATGGTAGATCAACAGGAATGAGAGAAAGATGTCGCATCGTCGCGTCGTTGTAACGGGCATGGGCCTCCTCTGCGGGGTGGGTAACACCGCGCCGCAGATATGGGAGGGCCTGCTCGCTGGAAAGAGTGGCATGGCCGAGATTACCGCCTACGATCTCACCGGTCACTCCGTCCGTATCGCCGCCGAAGTCAAGAACTTCGACGCCCATAACTTCGTGGATAAGAAAGAGGCCCGCAAGATGGGCCGTTTCATCCACTTCGCCATGGCCGCGGCGCAGGAGGCCATGCAACACTCCGGACTCAAGATCACCGATGCCAACGCGGAGAACATCGGCGTCCACATCGGCTCCGGCATCGGCGGCTTCGACGTCATCGAGCGCGAGCACACAGCCCTGATGAACGGCGGTCCACGCAAGATCTCTCCCTTCTTCATCCCGGCCACCATCATCAACCTCGCCGCCGGCCACGTCTCCATCAAGTACGGAGCCAAGGGCCCCAACGAAGCCACCGCCACGGCCTGCACCAGTTCAGCTCACTCCATCGGCGACGCCTTCCGCATCATTCAGCGCGGTGACGCCGACGCCATGATCGCCGGTGGCACCGAGGCTGCTATTACTCCCCTCTCCGTCGGCGGATTCGCCGCCATGAAGGCGCTATCCACCCGCAATGACGACCCCACTCACGCCTGCCGCCCCTTCGACAAGGATCGCGACGGCTTTGTTGTTGGCGAAGGTGCCGGCATCCTGATCCTCGAAGAGCTCGAATTCGCCCAGGCCCGAGGAGCCAACATCCTCGCCGAGATCATCGGCTACGGCATGAGCGGCGACGCCTACCACATGACCGGCATGGCCCCAGAAGGCGACGGTTGCCGTCGCGCCATGCAGTCCGCTCTCCGCGTCGCCGGCATCTCCCCGGACAAGATTGACTACGTCAACGCGCACGCCACCTCCACCGCCGTCGGCGACGCCCTCGAGTCCCAGGGCATCGAAAATGTCTTCGGCGACCACGCCCGCAGCCACAAGCTGCTGGTCAGTTCCACCAAGTCCATGACCGGCCATCTGCTTGGAGGCGCTGGCGGCCTTGAAGCCGGCATCACCATCATGGCCATGCAGCATCAGATCGCTCCCCCGACCATGAACCTCGACGCAGTTGATCCGGCCTGCCGCCTCAACTACGTCCCCAACACGCCGCAGCCGGCCAAAATCGACTACGCTCTCTCCAACAGCTTCGGCTTTGGCGGTACCAACGGCTCGCTGGTCTTCAAGCGCTGGGGGGCGGAGTAAGCTCCACCGCCGGCTGGCCCATCGTTCGTTATTCGCAGCAAAGCCCGGCGTCCAGCCGGGCTTTTTCTCTTTTCCCCGCATCCAACTAGATGCATCATCACCTTGCACTCACACCTCTTCTCAGGAGATCGGCACCATGGCATTTCTAAAAGTTGGGAAAGAAAACAGCACGGACATCGAGCTGTACTACGAAGACCACGGCTCCGGCCAGCCCGTCCTTCTCATTCACGGCTGGCCCCTCAGCGGAGCCTCCTGGGAGCGTCAATCCGCCGCTCTCCTCGCCTCCGGCCATCGCGTCATCACCTACGACCGCCGCGGCTTCGGCCGTTCCTCCCAGCCCACCCTCGGCTACGACTACGACACCCTCGCCGGCGACACCAGCAAGCTCATCCAGGCCCTCGACCTCCACGGCGCCACCCTCGTCGGCTTCAGCATGGGCGGCGGCGAGGTCGCCCGCTACTTCGGCAAGTACGCCGAGCCTGGCCGCGTCACCCGAGCCGTCTTCATGGCCTCCATCGCCCCCGCCCTCCGCCACTCCGCCGACAACCCTGAGGGCATCGACCCCGCCGTCTTCGAGGGCATCAAGCAGGCCATCGAGGCCGACCGTTTCGCCTTCCTCGACGCCTTCCTCAAAAACTTCTACAACCACAAGCTCCTCTTCGGCACTCACATCTCCGACGCCGCCATCCACGCCAGCTTCAACGTCGCCACCGCCTCCAGCTACCACGCCTTCCTCAACTGCGTCGACGCCTGGCTCGAAGACTTCCGCGCCGACATCAAGCGCATCAAAGTTCCCACCCTCGTCATCCACGGCGACAGCGACCAGATCCTCCCCATCGCGGCCACCGGCCAGCGCACCGCCGACCTGATCCCCAGCGCCCAGCTCCACGTCATCGAAGGTGGCCCCCACGGCCTCAACTGGACCCACGCCACCGAGGTCAACAAAGCCCTCCTCGAATTCCTCGCAAAGTAATCGTCAACCGCAATGCAGAGAGGCCCGGTCGTCCGCCGGGCCTCTCTGCTCGCTGTAATCAGCCTCTACCCCTTCGCCGCCGTAGCGCCCACCAGGATAAACATCCCGATCAGCCACCACCCCACCGCCACCACCGCCGCCTGCCCTTTGCTTTTCTTGGAGATGATCGCCAACCCAATCACCGTCAGCGCCAGCGACCACAACCCAAAGATATCAAAGAAGCTCCCCGCCATCTTCAGCCAGTGCGCCGAGTCCGTCATGTAATATCCAACATTCGTCCCCACCGGATTATTCAGGTCGAAGTTCTCCGTATTCACGCCCGCATACACGAACACGATATTCAGCAACCCAATAAAAATCTTCGGCAGCCCGGCATACATGCACACCGCGAAGTTCTGTCCAAACGTCGTCCGCGCTCCCAGGCCAAAGTTCAGGCTCGCCCAGTTCAGCAGCGCGACGATCGCCACAAAGATCAAAATAATCGCTGCCGCCGCATACGATCCATACTTCTGCCCCACCGCAATCCGATGAATCGCCGCCGCCCGCTGCTCCGCGGTCAACTGCGCCATCTGGTCCTCTGCCGTCGCGCTCTGCGTCACCGACTGTTCCGCCACCCGGTCGAACCCGATCTTCTGATCGATCGCAAACGTCGACCCCATCGTCACCACCACCAGCAGCAGAAACGGCAGCCACCAGCTCGTGCTGCGCAAAATATCTGCAAATGTCTTGCTCGGCGCAAGAAACGTATCCACCACGCGTTCCACCTGCGAGAGCCCGTTCGTCTCCATACCGCTCACTCCACCCACCCGGACCTCATCCATCGCAAAGCTCCTCGAAGTTCCACTGCATGAAATTGTCGAAAGTGTACTCTGCTCGCTCCCCGGCGTGAACTACTTTCTCACCCTCACCGCGAACTTTTCGTCCAGCCCGCCACCCACGCCTACGCGCTCGCACTCTCCTCGCTGGTCCCCGCGAGCAGCCGGCGTCTCCATCCTCGGCCCCTGCCGTTCCTGGCCCCTATCCCCTGGCCACTATCCCCTGATCTCTGTCCCCTGCTCCCTGCTCTCAGTGCATGGGATGGAACAGCACCAGGATCCCCACACAGCCCACCCCAAAGATAATCAGCAGCAGCGGCCACCACCGATCGATCCACGCCTCACGTTCCTTCTTCGCACTCATCGCATCGCCCTCCGGTTCCACTCCCGCATTCTATCCGAAACGCCACGCCACGCTCACTCCCCGCAGGTTATCCTCTGCAACCTGCGCTTTTCCACGCGCAATCGTTGCAAGTCACAAACCGTTAACCTTCCCGTAACTCCGCATACATCCCGTTCAGAGACCATCTCAGCAAGCGACACGAACTTTCCAGCACTCTATCGTCCCGGACGTTCGCATCGTCGCACTCGTTATCACATTGGAGGCTCTTTGATCTACAAACGCCCTGCCCTGCTGTTTCTCTTCGCGGCCTCGCTCGTCTCTGCCCTCGCCCAGGCGCAGTCCGGCAACGGAATCCACAACCCCGCCACCGGCGGCACCGGCCCCGCGATGCTGGCTACCGACGCTGTCACCGCCGACCCATCCGTAAAGACCGTTACCAACATTCAGGGCAAGGTGGTTGACTCCACCGGGGCCATCATTCCTCAAGCGGCCATCTCTCTAACCGATCTCGCCACCAACACCGTGGTGCACACCACCTCCGACTCAGCCGGCGATTTTGCCTTCCACAACGTCCTTGCCGGGCCAAAGGTCATCAGCGTCGAAAAGTCCGGTTTCGAGTCCTTCACCCTGCGCTTCTCCCCGGCGACGCAGCACACCATCACCGCTGCGCTCCAGGTCGCCAAGCTGACCGACAGCGTCATCGTCCGCGGAACCGTTGATCCCGAGGCCACCCCCGTGCCCACCCGCGAGGACGTCATGATGATGCCCGAAACCGTCCGTGTGCTCGACCGCAAGCAGTTGGACGCGGCCGGCCCCGTCGCCGGCGGCGCACAGATGTTGCAGGCCACCCCGGGCGCCAACGTCGTCGGCTACGGCAATACAGGCGGCCAGAAGTACACCGTCCTCCTCAACGGCATCCAGCAGGGCTGGGCTGGCGAGGCAACGAGTTTCACCGCCCCCGGCTCTCTCGGCATCACCTATGACGGCATCCCCGTTGCCGACCCCGCCACCGGCCTCTGGCAATCCGCCACCATGCCGCAGAACCTCGTCATCCAGGACGTCCAGACCACCTACGGCCCCGGCCAGGCTGCCGATCGCTGGTACACCGACGAAGGCGGCCGCGTTGAGTTCACGCCCATCCAGCCCACCGTCGACCCCCACCTCAGCGCCGCCGTCACCGACGGTCCCTACGGGCAGCAGAACTTCGCCTTCGTCGGCAACACCGGCTCCTTCAAAGACTGGGCCACCGTACTCGGCGGCGGCGTCGGTCGCGGTGACGACTTCCGCCGCGCTCCGGACGGCTTCGGCAACCCATCCAAAAACGGATCCGTCTACGGCAAGACCGTCAAGACCTTCTCAGCCGGTAGCCTTGCCTTCGGCGTCCTGTACGCCAAGGGCGGCGGCTATCGTCCCACCGTCATTCCCCTCACCGACCAGCAGCTCATCGAACCCACCAGCGGCATCAGTTTCAGCCAGGCCACCAGCGGCTTCTACAGCGCTCTTCCCTACGCCGACTACAACAAGTACGACACCAACGAAATGTTCATGACCTACGCTCGTGAGCGCATGCATCTGAGCCACACCTCCACGCTCGAAAACTCCACCTGGTACACCCACATTCGCCGCTTCCATCGCCGCAACCAGGATGCTCTTGCCCAGGGCGCGCAGGTCGACGAGTGGAACAACCCTCACAGCAACATGTTTGGCGACCACCTCAACTTCACCCAGGTCCTCCCTTACAACACCGTTCAGTTCGGCGGCTACCTCATTCACGAGGTCTATAACTCCCACAACCTCTTCTACAATCCCGCCGATGGTGGTGATGGCGCCAAGCAGATCGTCGGCGCAGGGTCCAAGTTCCGTTCCGGCTACTTCCAGCAGGACAACGTAACCTTCTTCGCCCAGGACGACATCCACCCCATCCCCCAGGTCCACATCATCCCCAGCGTCCGCGTCGATGGCTTCTCCACCGATTACAACGACGAGGCGGCCCGCGACTTCACCTTCGCCTCCACCACCTACTTCTCCCAGGCCGCTAACGGCACCATCACACCCACCACCACTCCTGTCTATCAGACCCACTGCTCCCTCAACCCGCAGACCGGCAGCAGCGCCTCCGACCCCTACTACAACCTCTGGGGCAACCCAGTTCCTACCTCCGACGGCAGCAATACCAAGGATCAGGGCTCACTCTGCGGTGCCCACGAAAGCCGCTCTGCCGTTGAACCCGGCGTCGACGCCTCCGTCACGCCCTACGAATGGCTTACCCTCTACGGCGGCTATGAGACCATCTACCGTTCTCCCGCTCTCGGCGGCGGCGGCGGAATGTTCCAGGCCGTAAATCCCAACTACTACATCCTCGCCAAGGGCGCCTACGCCCAATTCGGCGGCAAGGTCCACTTCACCCATGCGCCCATGCTTCGCAACTTCATCGCCGGAGTAAACTACTTCCACAACGACTACACCAACCAGGAAATTGACGTGGAAACGGCCCTTGGCGTTGTTGAAACCAGTGGCGGCAACTCCACCTACCACGGCGTCGATGCCTTCTTTGACGCCGACCCCCGCAGCAATATCCACTTCTTCTTCAACTTCGCACAAGAAACAGCCCAATTTACAACCTACGTCACTGGCGGTCCGATCGACGCCTGCGGCACCCCTGCCAGCCCCGCCGCCGGTTGCACGTTCTACAACAACCTCCCCGTCTCCTACGTCCCCAATGTGACCGTCAATGCTGGTATCTATTACGGCATTCTGTACCACGGCCGCACCATCGTAGAGCCTCGCTTCTGGCTGGGTACCACCGGCACGCAGCACCTCTGGTCGAACAACTCCGGTGCACCCACCACGCAGACCATGCCCTCTTACACAACCGTCAACCTTGCCTTCAATGCTCCCATCACCTTCGCCAGACAGTCCTTCAACCTCAGGGTCGACATGATGAATCTCGCGAACAAGGAGTACAACGAGTACGAGTACATCTCCAGCGGCGGCTACTTCTCCTCCCTCAACCCCAACGCCAGCGGCTACATCAACGCCTACCCTGGGGCTCCACGCACCATCTACGGCACCATCACCTATCAGTTCTGATCCTGCGCATCTCGATCACAGGGCACGGAGTTCATCTCCGTGCCCTTTCCTTTTGCACCCCCACATCTTCCACGCTCCAACACCATCCTCCAACCCTCTCGGGCACCGCCGTTCCCGCCACGCCCCTGTCAACCCCCTCCACCCTCGCAAAACCCACCAAACCCGCATGAACACTGGCGATTTATTTTTTCAAAACCTGGCATACTTACCCCTGCCAACTCACTACAATTGAAGTAGCGATCAAAATCAGGCGAGCCACCTGAACCTCACCCTACATCTTGTGGCATCTAACCCTTTTCTCTGCAATCATTTGCCTATAACCGACTTGAATAGAATAATTTACGAAACACAAGAAGCTTAACTAGTTTATTTTGTGCGGCTTGCATAATTTCGAGGGGAGGGGGGGGTGGGGGGGGTACAGACCGGCGACATGGGTGACATCCTGAACCGGCCACCTATCCGCAGGCGAGCGCAGCGCAAGCCCCTTCGCCCGAGCCCACGGAACTATCCATTTCTGTCGAGCGTATCCTCTTGTCGTATCGCAGGCACCTCTTTCGCTGCGTCCTCGGAGGATTCATGTCCCGCACCCTTCGTATTCTCATGACCCTCGCCCTCACCGGTCCTCTCGCCTGCCTCCTGCTCACCGGCTGCCACGTCACCGAAAGCGGTCATGGTGACCGGCAGAACGTCGATATTGGTACGCCCTTCGGCTCCATGAAGGTCCACACCAATAACACCGCAGACACCTCCGCCATCGGCCTCGCACCCTATCCCGGCGCGGTCCCCGTTGCCGACAGCGATAACAACGACGGCAACTCCGCCATCGTCAACATGAACTTCGGCAGCTTTCATCTTGGCGTCCGCGCCGCCACCTTCCAGACCCCCGACTCTGCGGACAAGGTCCTCGCCTTCTACCGCAAAGATCTCACCGCCCGCTACGGCGACGCCATCCAGTGCCAAGGCCACAGCACCATCGGCACCCCCACACGCACCTCCCAGGGCCTCACCTGCAACGACAGCGATAGCTCCTACTCCACCTCCGAAGAGGTTCACAAAGGTTCCATCACTCTCAAGAAGACCCTCTCTACGGACGACAACCTCGAACTCCGCGCCGGCTCCCCGCTCCACCAGCACATCGTTGGCGTGGAAGCCCACGACGGCGGCACCAGGATCGGCCTCGTCGCCATCGACCTCCCTTCCCACCTCTCCGGCCACGACAACAAGGACACCGAGTAAAGAGGAGTAGAGGACAAGGAGTAAGGAGCACCCAGCCTTCTCTACTCCTTACTCTCTCCCAAACCTTGCTACTCCGCCAGCACTCGACTACCCTTGACAGTAGTGACTCCCCGCACCTGTCCCCGCTGCCACGCCGTCCTTCATCGTGAAGAGGAGGGTTCGCTCGTCTTCTGCTGGAACTGCGGCACGCCCCAGGTGCAGCTCTCCGAGGAACTGCGCGACCAGATCGATCAGCAGATCAGCGCCCAGCAGTCCGCAGTCAACCCGTCCACCGAGCAATTCCCGCAGCCCGCCGCGCCTGGCAACGCCATCATCTGGCGCGGTGCCATCCAGACCGCCGGCCTCGCCGGAGCCGTCACCACCGCGCTCACGTTGATCTCCTTCGCCCTTCCACCCATCTCCCTGCTCTCGTTCATGTGGTTCATCTCCGCGCCCATCGTCGTGCTTGGCGCTTACACCTCGCGATTCCGCAAGACCCGCATCACCACCGGCTTCGGTGCCCGCCTCGGCCTGCTCACCGGCCTCGCCATGCTGATCGCCACCACCACGCTCAACACCATCGCACTTGTCCTCGAGCGCTTCGTCTTCCACTCCACCGCGGAGATCGACGCCCAGATCGCCAACGTCTTCACCCAGATGAACACCTCCATCACCGCGCAATCCGGACCTGCCACCAAAGCAGCGCTCGACATGCTCACCATCCCCGAGTTCCGCGCCGGCATCCTGCTCACCAGCATTGCCCTCGGCCTGGCCTTCTACCTCGCCTTCTCCGCGACCGCCGGAGCCTTCGCCGGCTATCTCCGCTCCCGCACTCCCCGCGCATAGCGAGAACGGGCCCGATACTCGACCACTCGGCTCCCCGCGTTCTCCACTCCGCGCACCATCCGCTGCTATCATGAAGGGCAAGCCATGAGCGATCCCATCAACTCCTCCGCTTCTACCCCGTCCGCCTCCACATCACACCTCCGCGAGAAGGGCCGCCTCATGTCTGCCTCCGAGATTGAGCGCACCCTCGTCCGCCTCGCCCACGAGATCGTCGAGCGCAACAACGGCTGCTCCAACCTCGGCCTCATCGGCATCAAGCGCCGCGGCGTTCCCCTCGCCCACCGCATCGCCAAACTCATCGAGACCATCGAGAAGACCCCTGTCGTCACCGGCGTCCTCGACATCAGCTTCTACCGCGACGACCTCTCCACCGCCAGCCCCCGCCCCATCGTCGAAAAGGGCGACATCGGCTTCGACGTCAATGGCCGCGACATTATCCTGATGGACGACGTGCTGTTCACCGGACGCACCATCCGCGCCGCTCTCGACGCCCTCTTCGACCAGGGCCGCCCCAAGAGCGTACAGTTGCTGGTCCTCATCGACCGCGGCCACCGCGAACTGCCCATCGAAGCCCGTTTCATCGGCCGCACCATTCCCACCTCGCGCCGCGAGATCATCGAGGTCAAGCTCCGCGAAGTCGACAACGACGAACAGGTTCTTCTCGTCGAACTCGCCGACTGATTCGTCACGACCGCAAGCTCTGGATGTACCGTCCCAATCGTCACGCAGTTTGCATCAATGTGCCGAGAACGACCGCACCAGCACCACCATATTCCAGATGTCCGCAGGCTTCGCGCGGCCTGTCTCGCCCGGCATCTGCCCTTGGCCGTTGGTGATGATGTAATACAACTCACCGTCCGTCCTGTTCTTCAGCGACTCTGGATTGGTCCAGTCCTTCAGGTTGAGCTTCAGGTCCGCGACCATATCGCCCTTCCCGTTGCCCGTAGCTCCGTGGCACATCGCGCAGTCGTACCCATAGATTTTCTTCGCCTGCGCCATTCCTTCCGGAGTCGGTTTCACCGGGTTCAGCATATGTACCGCCTCAGCCGGAATGGCCGCTGGTGGTGCGGCCGGTTGCTGCTGCGCCGGGGCCAGCAGCATAAGCAGGGGAAGCAGAAACCAGGACGTCAACATACGATCCTCCTCTCGAGTCGCATCCAACCAGCCTCGCTGTCAAAACGGATCGCTAACTCGACCGCACCCAGCCTCCCACCGCCGCAGCCCCTTGGCTGTGACCACCGTCACCCCCTGTGCCCACGCGCCTGTTTCGCTATCCTCTGCAACTCTATCCCTGTTTCGTCCTCGAGGCGGCTCGAGCGATCAACACCGCCGTATACGCCGCTCCAAATCCGTTGTCGATATTCACCACGGTCACATTCGGGCTGCACGAGTTGAGCATCCCCAACAACGCTGTCGTTCCGCCAAACGACCCCCCATAACCAACCGAAGTTGGAACGGCGATCACCGGAACCCCCACCAGACCACCGACGACCGAAGGCAGCGCACCCTCCATCCCAGCGCACACAATCACCACATCCGCCGTCAGTAGATCACCTCGCACTGCCAGCAGACGATGCAATCCAGCGACGCCGACATCGTACATGCGCGTAACCCTCGCGCCAAACGTCTCCGCCGTAACGGCCGCTTCCTCCGCCGCAGGCAGATCGCTCGTCCCCGCGCACACGACCGCAATATGGCCGCCGTTCCGCTGCAGACCCACCGTCTGCCGAAGGCTGACGGTCCGCGCCACGGTGTTATGAACGGCTTCCGGGTGTGCTCTCACCAGCACCTCCGCTGTCGCTGCGTTGATGCGCGTTGCCAGCACATCCACCCCATCTGCCAGCAGGCTGGCAAAGATCGCGGATGTCTGCTCCGGCGTCTTGTCCGCAGCGTAGATCACCTCCGGCAGCCCGCTTCTGAGGCTGCGATGATGGTCGACGCGTGTATGTCCAAGATCCTCAAACGGCAGCGTCGCAAGACGTTCAGCCGCAGTCTCTGGCGAGAGCTTGCCGCGTTCCACTTCCGAGAGAATTTTCAGCAGAGCCGACGGAGTCATAACGCGCTACGATCCTCCCGCGCAGCCTGATAGGCCGCAATCGCAGCCTGCTGCACCTGCTTCAGCGGAACATGGAACCGCACCGCTGCAGCCCGGCAGTCTTCGAACTCCGGCGCCGCATTCATCTCCTCGTCCGCAAGCATTCCAACCTTGATCCGGATCTCACCATAGGGCGTCTGCACCGGCGTGAAATACCGCTCCAGGCACCGCCTCTGGTCCTGCCGAATCCGCACCCCAAGCGTACTCGTCTCTCGCAACATCAGCCGCTCCAACGCCGCGCTCTCTGACCGATTGCACAAAACTGTAAGCAGCGTTCCCGGCCGGCCCTTCTTCATGATCACAGGCGTCAGCATTACATCCAGCGCCCCCGCGGCAAGTGCCGACTCCGCAACCCACGCAAGAATCTGGGGCGACAAATCATCCAGCGCCGTCTCCAGCACCGTGACCGTCTCTGTCCTCTGCTCGTCTCTTTCGCCTGCTTCGCCTATGCTGATGCGCAGGGCATTCGGAAATCTCTTCGGGTTGCGCGTTCCTGCACCGTAGCCGATCCGCTCAACGCGCATCGCCGGCTGCGGTCCAAATGCAGGATTGAGCACGCGCAGCAGTGCCGCTCCTGTGGGCGTCACCAGTTCCTTCTGCACATGCGCAGAGTACGTCGGAAGACCGCGCAGCAGATCCGCCGTTGCCGGAGCAGGAACAGGAAACGTTCCATGTGCGCATTCCACCATTCCACCTCCAACATTCAGCGGCGAGCTATACCATGCATCCACCTGCAGGTGGTGAAGTCCCGCGCTGGCTGCAACGATATCGACGATCGCATCGACCGCCCCTACTTCATGGAAGTGGATCGCATGGATATCAACATGGTGAATCTTCGCCTCTGATGCGCCTAGCAGCTCAAACACCTGACCAGATGTTCTCTTGACCGGCTCAGCCAACGGTGCCGCCCGTATCAGTTCCAGGATCGCACCAAGTGAACGTCCGTGCGAGTGAGCGTGTTCGTTTGTACTGGCATGATCATGGGGATCGGCATGATCATGCGTGTGCGCATGTGCCTGCGCCTGGTGAGTATGCGGATGCTCACCACGATGCTTGTCCTCGGCGAGACAACCATCCTCCAGCACATGCACCTTGGTGCAGCTAATCCCACTCCGATCAACCTTCTCGATCTTCAGGCTCGCTCCAAGACCGAGCGCCGCCGTCGCCTCCGTCAGCACCTCGGCCGGAACTCCAGCATCAATCAAAGCGCCCAGAAACATGTCGCCGGAGATCCCGGCAAAGCATTCAAGATATGCAATCCGCATGAACTCTCTTTCACCGCTTAATCGAACACTCCGTCTGACTCTAGAATAAGGCTCTCCGCCAACGCATCGCGCCCTTCGCCACCGTCTACATCGCCGCAGCAATAGCCGACGCCGGAAGCACGTCATTCATCGAACCCGATCGATAGCCCCGCGTATCTAGCGTCACATACAGGAAGCCGATGGGCAGCAGAGCCTCCGTCATCGCGTTCAGCATGGGAATCGTCAATGCCCGCTCCATCTCCTCCCGCGCAATCTCGATGCGTGCAAGCTCGCCGTGGTGGCGAACCCGCACCTGCACAAAGCCCAGCGCATGCAGCGCTTCTTCTGCCTGCTCCACCTGCGCAAGATTCTCCGCCGTCACAGGCCGCCCATATTCGATGCGAGATGAAAGACAGGCGCTGGCCGGCTTATCCGCAACCGAAAGACCGGCATCGCGTGCCAGCATGCGGATCTCGGCTTTACTCAGCTCAGCATCGACCAGTGGCGCAAGTGCTCCGTACAGCTCTGCAGCTCGCTGCCCTGGCCGAAACTCGCCGCGGTCATCCAGGTTCATGCCATACGCCAGATGCTTGAATCCCAGCCGCCGCCGAGCATCGTCCATCTGCGTAAACAACTCGCTCTTACAATGGAAGCAGCGCTGCGCATCGTTGCGAGCATACTCCGTTTGCTCCAACTCATGGGTCTGCAACACGTGCACCGGGATATGATGTCGCTCCGCAAAGGCCAGAGCGCTCGCCAATTCTCTGCGCGGCAGCGACGACGAATCGGCGATCACTGCCAGCATATGCTCCCCAAGCGCCTGATGCGCTGCATACGCCAGAAACGCCGAGTCCGTCCCTCCCGAGTACGCTACCAGCACCGAGCCGAGTGATCTGAGTCTCTCCTGCAGCCGCTGTGCTTTATCCCTCGAATTCATCATGCGTTCTCCGTCACCACAATCCCATTACTTGCCGCGGCCGCATCAGCCATCTCTTCCTTACGCCTTACAGAATTGTATGGCTCACGCCACTCGCTTCGCACACCCCTGCCTGCAAGCCAGCATCACTGCGCAGGTGGATAATGAAGCCATGGGGCGAGTTCTGATCGGTGCAGGCTTCGTACTGATAGCGGCTGGCCTGTTCATGATAGGCCTGAAGCACATGGGCCTCGGCGTGGGTCGGCTCCCCGGCGACCTCGTGTGGCGCGGCAAACGCACAACGGTCTACCTGCCTCTGGGAACGTCCCTGCTCCTTAGCGTGTTGCTATCGCTGGTCTTATATCTGCTAAGCCGTATGCGACGATAGAAGAATCTATCCAACGCAGTGCATCTCCGTCATCATCGCTGGCTGACCTCTGGAGAAGTAGCCGTAGCTACTGGATCTCGCGGTGTCGTTAGCGGCTTCCGTCCTGGTGCGCCCGCAGGATCTCGCTGCCCTGTATTCTCCTCATCGCCGATGTTAAAAACAGGCGTACCCTTCGGCAACTTCAAGCGGCCATCGGCCAGATAGGCGACCACAACTCCTCCAGTCAGCTCAGGCGCTAGGATCGTCAGAGGGATCAGGTACTTTTTGCTCTTGACCAGCGACTCCCCTATGCCATCCACAGCATGGCTGCGAGGGATGCTCCCCGCCACCTGAGGAATAGTGAAAGCGGTCATGTGGATCGCGGGATATTTCTGGCTGTACTTCACCAGCGACCGCGCCACTTGCTTGGGTGTCATCAAACCAAGATCGGCGATGAAGTTGCGATGGATAGCGTGCGGCATATATATATCCAGCACCACGCGCGAGAAGTCGGCACAGTTATGAAAGAGCAGATTGAAGTGCCCCACGTTCCTTCGGTCGTTGAAGATCGCAATGAATCGCTCGTCCTGTTCCGGCATGCTGTCTACCTGGAAGCCATGAATCGTCCGATCGTAGGATGAACCGACAAGTTGTATCCACTCCCCTTTCGGCGCTCTACCCCTGCGAGTGTTAGGCGCGAGATCGATGAGATGTTCTTTACGATACGCATTGCGTAACTCCTCAACTCTTTCGCGATCTACTCTGCTTGGAATCTCACGCACATCATCGACGGCATAGAGATAGCCAACCAGCGGCATCGCGATCCAGTCATAGCCGTCGATCTTGTGATAGCGGCTGATGACGGCACCATATTCGCCGTCGTGGCAGGGCCGAAGCACGGTAGGGGAATCCGCGCAGACATGATTCAAATAGACGGCGGCATGTCCGGTGGGATTCATGGCGCCAAATTCGCCATAAGGCTCTTCCATCAGCAACGCCACTGCTGCATGCGCGCACGCAGCTAACGTACAGAGGCAGAACAGAGCCACCGCGCTTCGAAAAAATATTGTCCCGCGGATTCTGCGAACCTTCATCCGTTTGATCATCGTGAGTTGGATGCACTTCGCTCGTTTTTAACTTTCAGAAATATTAAACCATGCAAATAGCCTGATTCCCGTCGCACTTATCATGCATGAAGGGCTGAAGTAGCTAAGACGCTCCAATGGTGAGGTCTTGGCAAAGATGCACGAGTGGCGCAGCCGGGTAACGCGAGGCAGCAGGGACCTCTGATTGAATACTTTGTGGCGGGAGCGGCTTATATTTGCCTATTGAGAGCCGGAATTCAAAACCGCCTTAGTCACACTTTCAGTGCAACAACAGCCGCAAATCAAAACAAATGAAGGTATTATTTTCCAGGAACCGTTCGGAAGGCTATCGCTTTCGGCGCGTCCTGACAGGCCGCGCCAGGAATATTCATCTACTGGAGGCGGACTCCAACCTGCAAAGCGGAGTCCGCCCCTGCCAGCATTAATTAAGCGTTATAGGTCGACGATGAGACGCGGCCTCCGCGGCCAGACCAGTTGGTATGGAAGAACTCACCACGCGGCTTGTCCGTACGCTCGTACGTGTGCGCTCCGAAGAAGTCACGCTGTGCCTGCAGCAGATTCGCTGGCAGACGCGCAGTCCGGAATCCATCGAAGAACGCCAGCGCGGTCGAGAACGCCGGCGTCGGCACACCAAGCTCGATCGCCTGCACGGCAGACTTCCGCCAGCTTGCCTGGTACTTGTTCAGCGCACCTGCGAAGAACTCGTCCAGCAGCAAATTGGAGAGATCCGGATTCTTGTCATACGCAGCCTTGATGTTGCCCAGGAAGATGCTCCGAATGATGCATCCACCGCGCCACATCAGCGCAATGCCGCCCATATTCAGCCGCCAGTTGTACTCCTCCTCCGCAGCCCGCAGCAGCATATAGCCCTGCGCATAGCTAACGATCTTGGAGCAGTACAGCGCTCTCCTCACCTGCTCGATAAACTCGTCGCGCTCAATTGACGTCTTCGCCTTCGCCGGTCCGTGCAGCACCGTCGAAGCCTGCACACGCTCATCCTTCAACGCCGACAGGCAACGCGCAAACACGCTCTCACCAATCAGCGTCAGCGGCATCCCCAGATCGAGCGCAGACATAGCTGTCCACTTACCGGTCCCCTTCTGTCCTGCCGTGTCGAGGATCTTATCCAGAAGCGGCGTGCCGTCTTCATCCTTTTTGGCGAAGATCGTCGCCGAGATCTCGATCAGATAGCTGTCCAGTTCGCCCTTGTTCCACTCAGTAAACACCTCGGCGAACTCATCAGCACTCAGTCCAAGTCCGTCCTTGAGTAGCTGATACGCCTCGCAGATCAACTGAATGTCGCCGTACTCAATGCCGTTGTGGACCATCTTCACGTAGTGACCCGCGCCATCTTCGCCCACCCAGTCGCAGCATGGCGTTCCATCTTCCACCTTGGCCGAAATCGCCTGGAAGATCGCCTTTACATGCGGCCACGCGGCCGGGTTTCCGCCCGGCATAATCGACGGACCGAAGCGCGCTCCCTCTTCACCACCGGAGACGCCGGCGCCAACAAACAGAATGCCCTTCTCCGCCAGGGCTTTCGTGCGGCGGTTCGAATCCGTAAACAGCGAATTTCCGCCGTCAATAATAATGTCGCCCTTGTCCAGGTAGGGCAGAATCTGTTCGATGTTCTGGTCCACCACCTCGCCGGCCTTCACCATGATCATCACACGGCGAGGGCTCTTCAGCTTGCTGCACAGCTCTTCAATCGAGTGCGCACCCTCAATCTGCGTCCCATTGGCTTCCTGATTCAGAAAGTCATCTACCTTCGACACGGTGCGGTTGTACACCGCTACCTTGTATCCATGGTCATTCATATTCAGAACAAGGTTCTGACCCATGACCGCCAACCCAATCAATCCAATGTCACAAGTTCCATTCGACATAAAAACGTTCTCCATTTATAAGATCGTGGCTCAACACCCCGACCCGGTACTTCGTTGGTTGCCCTGTGAGACCCGCTCGACCATCGAGCGCTGTCTGAGCGGACAAGTTAAGTCAATTCGTACACAACCCCACTCTTTATCATAATCCGGTGCGGCGCAGACCGCGTGATGCGAAGCACGGCGCGATCCCATGCATCCACCCTTCACATCAAACCACGGCCATCAGCCTATCCGGCTAATCTGCGCTGTTGCGCGCGCGTCTCTCCTGCGAAAGACACTCTATCCACTCGCTCATGCCAGTGCCAGTCTTGGCCGACGTCGTCAACGTCTGCATCCCCGGACGCACCGCCTGAAGATTTCTCCGCGCAGCATCAAGATCGAACTCGCACGCCTCGGCCAGATCCATCTTCGTAATCACAGCGATATCCGCTGAATTAAAAATATTCGGATACTTCAGCGGCTTATCCTCGCCCTCCGCCACCGACAGCAGCACCACCCGCACATCCTCTCCCAGGTCATAGCTCGAAGGACACACCAGGTTCCCCACATTCTCAATAAACAAATACTCAAACGAACGCAGATCCCAGTCCGCAAGATGGTCCGAGACCATCTGCGCCTCCAGGTGGCAGCGCCCATCTGTAGTGATCTGCTTCACCGGCACGCCCGCCTCCGCCAGCCGCTTTGCATCGTTGTCCGTGGCCAGGTCGCCAACCAGCGCTGCCGCCGTCTTGCCCGCTTCCCGCAGCATCCGCAGTGTCCGCTGCAGAAACGCCGTCTTGCCCGAACCTGGGCTCGACACCAGGTTCACCGTCAGCAATCCGCACGCATGCAATCTCTCGCGAAGCCTGCGCGCAATCTCATCATTCTTGTTCAGAATTCCTTTTCGTATCTCCAGCACTCGTGTTTCCATGCTCATCTCCCGGTAAGTCAACCTCAATGTATTCCACGTCCAGTTCGCGTCCCTGCCGCAGGTCGCCGCTCGGCGTGTCGCATCGTGGACAGCAAAATAGTTGCACGCTCTCTAACTCCACTTCTATCCCGCACACCGCGCAGTACACCCGCGCCGGGAGTTCCGTCACCACCAGACTAGACCCCTCCAGCATCGTCCCCGCACAGGCAATCTCATAGCTAAACTCCAGCGCCCCGCGCACCACGCCCGCTAGCGCCCCCAGCCGCACGTGCACCGACTTCACTCGCGTCGCACCAGCCTCCACCGCGCTTTGCGTCGCAATCTCCACCACACTGTACGCGATAGAAAGCTCGTGCATTGCTCACTCCCCCTAACACCCGAAGCACCTTCGACAGTTCGGCTTTTGTCCCTTCGGCACCCGATTCTCCGAGCGCTCCCATCTTACCGGCAACGTGCCGTGCGCCAATCGTACCCCTCCGAAACTCTGTACAATTTTGCGTGGAGAGACCCATGCCCCAGCTCAGCAGGACCGGCGTTTCGCTCGACAAAGATCTCCTCAAAGAGTTTGACCGCCTGATTTCCCGGCGCGGCTACGAAAACCGTTCTGAAGCCATCCGCGATCTCATCCGCGAGGCCCTTCTCACCGACAGCGTCTCCTCCAACAACCCCGTCGTCGGCACTCTCACTCTGGTTTACGACCACCACGTTCCCAACCTCTCCCAGAAGCTCACCGAAGCTCAACACTCTGCTGGCACCATGATTCTCGCCGCCACGCACGTTCACCTCGACCACAACTACTGTCTCGAGGTCATCATCATGAAGGGCCGCAGCGCGGCCCTCCAGGATCTCGCCCACCGCATGCTTGCCTTACGAGGAGTCGAACTGGGCAAGCTCGTCCTCACCACCTCTGGCAAGGACCTCAAGAGCAGCAAACACAAGCACTCCCATCCGCATCCCCACGCATAACTCCCTCGCTGGCTGTTAAGCCGCAATAGGTTGTTGTCCATCTGACCACGAACGGAGCAGCGTCTCCGTCTTTCCTGCAAACAATCCGTGTGCCCACATCTCGCTGCTGAGATATGGATTCGCAGAACCTCCACAGAGCCCGCCATCCATCCCTCACCCGTGCATTTATAGTCATCCTTGTACCCGGGAGAGCAGCCACCCATGCAGCGCAAGCGCATCCTCCTCGTGATCATCGCCGTGGTTCTTCTCCTCGCCGCGATCATCGCCTACGTCCTCACCCACCGCACCACCCCGCTCGCCTACTCCGGCACTGTCGAAACCCGCGAGATCAACATCGGCTCCAAGATCGGCGGCCGCGTCACCGCCGTCTTCGTCGAGGAGGGCCAGCACGTCACCGCCAACGCACCGCTGGTCAACTTCGACGCCCCCGAACTCCAGGCCCAGCGTGACCAGGCCCACGCCACCGTCCTCCAGAACCGCGCCGACTACGACCGCCTCCAGCGCGGCAACCGCCCCCAGGAGATCGCCGAAGCCGACGCCACCCTCCGCGAAAACAAGGCGCTCTACGACGAAGCCCTCAACGGCCCCCGTCCGCAGGACATCGCGCAGGCCCGTGCCGACTACGCCGCCGCCCAGGCCAACGCCATCGACGCTGCGGCTACATACGAACGTATGGTCCCGCTCGCCGCCAGGGACATCATCTCCAGGCAGCAGTTCGACTCCTACACCGCCCAGCGCAACAACACCGCCCAGCTCGCCAAGTCTGCGCAGGAGCACCTCTCCCTGCTAAAAGCAGGAACCCGCGCCGAAGACATTCAGGCTGCCCGCCAGCGTTACCAGCAGGCTCTCGCCGCCGACCAGCTCGCCCACGCCGGCTTCCGCCGTCAGGACATCCTCTCCGGCAAAGGCCGCCTCACCCAATCCCTCGCCCGCGTCGCTGAACTCGACGCCAGCCTCCGCGAAGCCCACCTCGTCGCTCCCGCTGACGCCACCGTCGAAACCGTCAGCGTCCGCCCCGGCGACCTCGTCCCCGCCAACCAGATCGTGCTCACCCTCCTTGAGCCCTCCCAGCTCTGGGTCAAGGTCTACGTCCCCGAGACCGACCTCAGCCGCCTCAAGATCGGCCAGTCCGCCACGGTCACCGTCGATGCCCTCAACCGCACCTTCACCGGCTACATCCAGGAGATCGCCTCCGCCGCCGAGTTCCTCCCCCGCAACGTCCAGACCCGCGACGACCGCGAGCACGAAGTCTTCGGCGTCAAGGTCCACGTCGATAACCCCAACGACATCCTCAAATCCGGCATGGCCGCCACGGTTACCCTGCAATGATCCCGCCCGACAGAAGCAGTTCACACAGAGAGCAACTCAAGAGCTTCCTTTCTTACTACCGAAGATTCGGCACTGAGTTCGTCGCTCAAATATGGCAAGTGTGGCGAAGAGAAGTGGCATCGACTTTGGTGATAGCCTTGATTATTTTTCTGCTGAGCTACTACGATTCAAACGCAAAGACTGCGCTGCAAGCCACTGCTGAGGCGTGCGGAATCTATCTCTTCGTATGGGCTGCGTACCATCTCGTCCGCACTCCTTGGAAGCTGAGCCTCGCTCCGGCAGTCCCCGACGCTAAATCCGCTATTAGCTTTAGAAGTGGACTACTTAATCTATCCATCGAAGTGTTGAATTTCATCTACGAGCGACAAAAGGCAGCTCCAGAGCGTCCTGTTCAAGAATTTGTGTTCGCACGTGACGATGGAAGCAAGTGGCTGGAAGATATGCTGCAATTCAGCAATAAATCGGCGGCGGTCAAGAAATTCGACAGTGACACCGCCGGCATATACAGCTACAGATTCAAGAGAAGGGTTCAGCAAGCAGCCGAACGCCTAAAAGAAATAGGCTTCCCCGAAGAAATGCTGGCCGACCTAATACGTGCGCCAGAAAATTGGATGGCTCCATACAGCGAAACCATCAAGCAAATTGGGACAGACATCGGAGAATTAGCGGACCAGCTCGACGAATCAGCGGAGGGCAATATAAAGCAGCGGCCGCCGCAGACGGAGAAGCCAAGCGAATGAGTAACCGAATTAACACGCCCGAGCCAGTCATCGACGCCCGCCACCTTACCATCCAGTTCGGCTCCGTCACCGCCGTCGACGACGTCAGCTTCCACCTCGACCGCGGCGAGCTCTTCGGCTTCCTCGGCCCCAACGGCTCCGGCAAAACCACCATCATCCGCGCCCTCTGCGGCCTCATCCCTCTCACCTCCGGCGACGCCACCATCCTCGGCATGGACGTCCGCAAGCACGCCCCAGACATCAAGCGCCACGTCGGCTATATGAGCCAGAAGTTCGGCCTCTACGAAGACCTCACCGTCCGTGAAAACCTCAACTTCTACGCCGCCGCCTATGGCCTCTCGGCCTCCGCCGCCCGCTCCCGCATCGCCGAACTCCTTGACCTCACCAGTCTCCACCCCTACTTCACCCGCCGCGTCTCCCAACTCTCCGGCGGCTGGAAGCAGCGTCTCGCCCTCGCCTGCGCCATCATCCACTCCCCCGAGATCGTCTTCCTCGACGAACCCACCGCCGGTATCGACCCCGTCGCCCGCCGTTCCCTCTGGGACCTCTTCTTCCAGCTCGCCGGCCAGGGCGTCACCTTCTTCGTCACCACCCACTACATGGACGAGGCCGAGCGCTGCGGCCGCCTCGGCTACATCTACCTCTCCAAACTCATCGCCCTCGGCTCCGTCCACGACCTCCAGCAACTCCCCGACGCCAATCCTCCCAACACCTCGCGCCTCGAACTGGAAGCGCCTCAGGTCTCCGTCCTGCTCGCCCAACTCCGCCAGTTCCCCGGCGTCCGCGAGGCCACCATCTTCGGCCGCACCATCCACGCCCTGGTCGACACCACCGCCATCGACAGCCTCCACGCGGCCTTCCCCCAACTCACCCTCCGCGCCATCCAACCCTCGCTAGAAGACATCTTCGTCACCCTCACCCTCCACATCATGGGCGAACAAAAATGACCCGACCCAAACCGTCCCGCTTTGAAGGGTACGGGCTTCAGCCCGTACGCAAACCAGCCAGCGTCGCAGACGCTCACCGTTCTGCCGAAGGCCGGAGTGAAGCCGCAGGCGTAACGACCCACCTGCCTTACCCCATCGCGCCACAAACCCCTACCCAGAACCTCACGCCCCACCCCCGGAGCGTGCCACAATGACCACCCAACCCTCGCATCGCACCCCTTTCTTCGGCCTCCGCCCCGTCGCCCGCAAAGAGTTCACCCACATCTTCCGCGACCCCACCACGCTCTTCTTCGCGTTGCTCATCCCCATCCTCCAGCTCTTTCTCTTCGGCTACGCAGTTGACACCAATGTCCGCCAGGTTCCCACCGTCATCTTCGACGAGTCCCACACCCAGCAAAGCCGCAGCCTCATCCAGGCCTTCGCCGCCTCCGACATCTTCCGCATCGCCTACTACGTCCAGTCCGAGCCCGCCATGTACTCCACCATGCGCTCCGGCCGTGCCCGCGTCGCCATCCGCATTCCCACCGACTACGCCCGCAGCCTCCAGCAGGGCACCACCGCCAGCGTCCTCGTCCTGGTCGATGGCTCCGACTCCTCCGTCGCCGGCATCACCGTTGACACCGCCACCGGCATCGCCCTCGAACAATCCATCGCCCTGGCCACCACCGTCTCCGCACCCGCCATCGAGGTCCGCCCCTCGGTCCTCTACAACCCCGCCACCCGCTCCGCCAACTTCTTCATCCCCGGTCTCATCGCCATCCTTCTCCAGACCATGACCATCCTGCTCATCGCCCTCTCGCTGGTCCGCGAGCGCGAGCGCGGCACCCTCGAGCAGCTCACCATGACCCCCATCGCTCCCCTCGGCCTCATGCTCGGCAAGATGATCCCTTACGGTGCGCTCGCCTTCGGTGAACTCTGCCTCATCCTCACCATCATGCGCACCATCTTCCAGGTGCCCATCCACGGCAGCGTCCTGATGCTGTTGCTCCTGTCGCTGCCCTTCCTGCTCACGGTCCTGGGCCTCGGCCTCTTCATCTCCACCCGCGCCCACACCCAGGCTGAGGCCTTTCAGCTCTCCATGGGCACCATCCTCCCCTCGGTCTTTCTCTCCGGCTACATCTTCCAGATCTCCACCATGCCCGGCTTCTTCCGAGCCATCAGCGCCGTCATCCCCGCCAACTACTACATCCAGATCATCCGCGGAATCGTCCTGCGCGGCTCCGACTTCGCTGACCTA
>DAIDKF010000025.1 GCA_027450185.1 Granulicella sp.
CAAGGGATGAAATCCTTGATGCGGCGGACGTGAGTGACGAGTTCCTGAAATCTGTTCCGGTTTCTTCGATGGAGCGTCTGATTGCGCTGTATGAAAGAACGTCGGTGGCCATGAAGTTGGGATCGAGTGCAGCGAGCTTATCCTCCTCGATTACTCCACCACGTCTTGCAATCATGTTTAGCGTTCTACTCACTAAGTTGCCGTAGCCATTGGCTAGGTCGGCGTTATAGCGGGTGATCATGGCGTCGAAGCTGAAGCTACCGTCCTGGCCGAAGGGGATCTCGCGGAGGAGGAAGTAGCGGAGGACGTCGGCGGCGAAGAGGTCGCGGTCGTGCTTCGTGGGTTCGGCGGAGATTCCCTCGGCGGCTAAAGCCGTGCCGCTGGGGTAGGGGTTTACGGACGGGCTGAAGCCCGTCCCCTTCAAAACATGGGAGGCTTCTTGTGACCCGGCTGAAGCCGTGCCCTTCCGGTCTGTGGCAATGGATGATGGTGGGGGGCAGAGGGTGCCGAAGGCATCGAGGATGGTCTCGGTACGGACGATGTTGCCGCGGGACTTGGACATCTTCGACTCTTCGAAGAGGAGCCAGCCGTGGGCGGTGATGGCCCTGGGTAAAGGGACTTCGGCTGCGAGAAGGAACGCGGGCCAGTAGACGCAGTGGAAGCGGATGATCTCTTTGCCGACGAGGTGGAGGTCTGCGGGCCAGAACTTGTTGAAGAGGGTCTCGTCGCCGCTGCCGTAACCGAGGGCGGTGATGTAGTTGGCGAGGGCGTCGAGCCAGACGTAGATGACGTGGTTCTGGGTGGCTCCTGCGGCGCGCTGGATGTCGTCGGGTACGGGGATGCCCCAGGTGAAGCTGCTGCGGGAGATGCTCAGATCTTTGAGGCCACCTTTGACGAAGCTGAGGACTTCGTTGCGGCGGGATTCGGGGGTGATGGAGAGGGTGTTGGACTCGATGAGGTCGAGGAGGGGTTTTTGGAAGGCGGAGAGTTTGAAGAAGAAGTTTTCTTCGGTGACCTCTTCGAGGAGGCGGCCGCAGTCGGGGCAGGGGGTGCCGACGGGGGCGTCGACGAAGGCTTCGTCTGAGACGCAGTAGGCTCCGGTGTAGCTGGCGAGGTAGATGAAGCCGTTCTCGTAGAGGGTGCGGAAGAGGTGCTGGACGCCGTGCTTGTGCTTCTCGCTGGTGGTGCGGATGTAGTCGTTGTTAGTGATGCCCATGCGGTGCCAGAGGTCTTCGAAGGATTTGGAGACCTGGTCGGCGAAGTGCTGGGGAGGGATGCCGGCGGCGGCGGCGGAGCGCTCGATCTTCTGACCGTGCTCGTCGGTGCCGGTGAGGAAGAAGGTGTCTTCGCCCAGGAGGCGGTGGCGGCGGGCGAGGACATCGGCGACGATGGTGGTGTAGGCGTGGCCGATGTGGGGGCGCGCGTTGACGTAGTAGATCGGGGTGGTGACGTAGAAGGTTTTGTCTGACATTGCCAAGTGTCAGTTTACAGGTTGGCGGCGGTCGGGTGGGTGGGGATGGGAGCGGGTCAGGCTTCGCCGAGCCAGACGAGATAAGGATAGAAGAGGAAAAAGAGCACCAGCATGAAGGCCATCAGATCCATGTAGAGGCAGAACATGACGCCGCCGTGGTAGAGGCTCCAACGCTTCTGGATGCAGCGGAGGGTGTCTGCCATGCCGAGGACACAGCCAAGGGCGGGAAGAAGTAGCCAGAGAGTGGCGTGGAGGTGGGGAAAGCGGGAGAGAAGCGTGGCTGAGGCGACGCTGGCGAAGACAATGACGTTGCCTCGGATGAGGGAGCGAGAGCGCGGGTTGAAGAGGGCCGGAGTCATGGACGGGGAGAGAACCAAAGCCCTGATGGACGTTGTATGTCCGTCAGGGTGGTAACGCCGATGCTGGGGTGTATTCTAGCGCCGCGAAGGGGTAGGGCGGCAAGGGGTGGGTGATCTCAGGCGGTGGTCAGGGTTGAGCTGGAGTTGGCGGCCATGGTGCGAATGGACTCGGCGAAAGGCGCGCGCAGGACGCCACGCTCTGTGATGATGGCGGTGATGTACTTGGCGGGGGTGACGTCGAAGGCGGGGTTTTCAATGCCGACGCCGTCGGGGGTCATCTGCTTACCGTTGGAGTGGGTGACTTCGCGGGGGCTGCGCTGTTCGATGGGGATTGCGCTCCCTTCGGGGGTGGCGAGGTCGATGGTGTTGAATGGGGCGGCTACGTAGAAAGGGATGCCGTGCTCCTTAGCAAGGATGGAGACAGAGTAGGTGCCGATCTTGTTGGCAGTGTCTCCGTTGGCTGCGATGCGATCAGCACCGACGATTACGGCCTGGATGCGGCCCTTGCTCATAAGATGACCTGCCATGTTGTCGCACAGGACGGTGGTGGGGATGTTGTCCTTGAGGAGTTCCCAGGCGGTGAGGCGTGCGCCCTGGAGATAGGGGCGGGTCTCGTCGGCGAGGACGTCGATGCGATGGCCGCGCTCGACGGCGGCGCGGATAACGCCGAGAGCGGTGCCGTAGCCGCAGGTGGCGAGGGCGCCGGCGTTGCAGTGGGTGAGGACGGTACCTTCGCGAGGGAGCAGGTCTGCGCCGTTAGCTCCGAGGGTTTTGCACTGGGCGATATCTTCGTCGTAGAGACGGTTGGCAAGGGCTACGACGGCGGATTTGATCTGGGGAATGGGAGTGTTGGCGGCGGCGAGTTGGGTGTAAAGGTCGCGCACCTGAGCGATGCCCCAGAAGAGATTGACCGCGGTGGGACGGGTCTCGGCGAGGGTTTTGCAGATGAGGTCAACCTCGGCGGTGAGGGAGACGAGGTTGGTGGCGGAGCTGTGGTGGATGCCGATGGCGACGCCCATGGCGGCGGAGACGCCGATGGCCGGGGCACCGCGGACGATCATGTCGCGGATGACAGTGGCGACTTGGTGGTAGTCGGTAGCGAGAACGTAGGTCTCTTCGAGAGGAAGGCGGGTCTGGTCCAGGAAGTTGACGCCTGCGGGCGTCCATTCGAGAGTGGGAATCATGTCTCTACCAGTTTAGAGGAACTTCTGCGCGCAGGAAGAGACATAGCTCATTTCAAGAGACGAAGCTCATTTTCTGAAGGGAAGTGGAGCGAGCGTGGAGATGATGGCATGGGCTGCCAGCGACGCTGCTAGGCCGAGCCCCATTGCAGAAGCTTACTCAGTTCGAAGACGAGGAAGCGGCTCTTGCAGTCTGCGCAGAGATAGGCTCTGTAGCCAAGTAAAAGATGCTCCCATGGTTTGCGGTGGGCACGAAAGATCTCCTTGCTGCCACATCTTGGGCAATGATGGGTAGATTCTTTCATGGTGCCTTTCTCAACTCAGAGGGGCGTTTGAGTACCGGTGCCGAGACTTACTGGACAAGTCGTTCGAGGTGCCGAAAGCCGCCTGTGGAGAATAGGATGACCGCAAAAATTGAAAAGTTGTACGTGGCGTGCATCAGTACGGAGCAGGCGACAGAGTGCGTTCGGATGCGCACGAGGCTGAGAATCAAGCTTACGCCGTAGAGCACGCCGACTGCGCCCCATGCGTGTGAAAGTTGATCTGCATGTAACAAAGCGAAGGGGATGCTGGAAAAGATGGCAGAAAAAACAAGGGCGGAGGTGGAGTGCAGGGAGCTTCGTTGCCAGCGGTCGAGACCAGCGGGGGAGCGCTCGAGCGAGAGCCAATCGTAGGCCGTGGCGATGGCAGGGAGGAGGAAGCCGCGAAAGGCGATCTCTTCGGTGAGGGGTGCGAGCAGGACGGCGAAGGACATCAGAAGCCAGGCGGCGTGCTGGGATTTGAGAAGGCCGTCGAAGGCGGTGGATTTGGGTTCGGGGAGGAAGTGCAGAGAGGACTGAGCGACAGCGCTGAGCAGCACACCGCCGGCGGCGATGCTGTACCAGCGCCGCCTGACTGCGAGGAAGTTCCAGTGGATACCGTGCAGAAACGACAACGTCCACAGGCGCGGAAAGATCCATGCCGAAATACCGAGAGTGAGCGCGTAGGCCAGTGCTTGTGCTGCGAGGGCGATGCCTGGATGCTGCGAGATGGAATCGAGGCGGATGTGCGCGGCGCTGAAGAGGCCGAGTGCGCAGAGGTTGACCAACAAGAAGCCAAGGGAGAAGAACAGCACGGCGTGGCCGAAGTGAGGGATGTGCCGGGCGGGGCCGTGGTCCTGCGCCGGATCGGTATCGTGCTGGATGTCAAGTGCTTTGGGTTCGACGGCGCCGGGAACGGGAAGATTGCTCATAGGGCTGAAAACAGATTACTTCGCTTGCGATGCGGGCGTCTTGCGGGCTCTGGGTTTTGGGGTTTTCGCGGCGGCGGATTTTCGCGGCGTGGGCTCCGGTTTCAGCCTGGAGGCGGTGGGGACGCCGGTCTTCTTTTCGGGTGCGATGAACTTTGGCCTGGGCGCTTTCCTTTCGAGATCGGGCAGCTCGACAGGAGGAGAGTGGAGGGTTGCGGCGAGGGTGCCGGCGCTCTGGTAGTAACGCGCGAGGAAGTGTCCGGTGTGGGAGATGGGTGTGTGGGCGACGAGCTCGGGCGAGCCCTGGGCGACGATGCGGCCGCCGCCCTCGCCGCCTTCTGGGCCCATGTCGATGAGGTAGTCGGCGTTGCGGATGATGTCGAGGTTGTGCTCGATGATGATGACGGTGTTGCCGAGGTCCGTGAGGCGGTGGAGGACTTCGAGGAGCTTGCGGACGTCGTCGAAGTGGAGGCCGGTGGTGGGCTCGTCGAGGAGGTAGAGGGTGCGTCCGGTCTGGCGTTTGCTGAGCTCGCGGGCGAGCTTCATGCGCTGGGCTTCGCCGCCGGAGAGCGTGGTGGCGGACTGGCCGAGATGGATGTAGCCGAGGCCGACATCGACCAGGGTTTGGAGCTTCTGGTTGACGGCAGGGATGTCCCTGAGGATGGGCAGGGCGTCTTCGATGGGGAGGTCGAGGATGTCGGCTATGGAGTAGCCGTTGAACTTAACGCTGAGAGTTTCCTGGCTGTAGCGGCGGCCGTTGCAGATTTCGCAGAGGACGTAGACATCGGGCAGGAAGTTCATCTCGATGCGGCGCTGGCCCTCGCCCTGGCAGGCCTCGCAACGGCCGCCTTGCACGTTGAAGCTGAAGCGGCCGGGCTTGTAGCCGCGCTCGCGGGATTCGGGGAGCATGGCGAAGAGGTCGCGGATGGCGGTGAAGACGCCGGTGTAGGTGGCGGGATTGGATCGCGGTGTGCGGCCGATGGGGGACTGGTCGATCTGGATGACCTTGTCGAGCTGATCGGCACCGTGGATGGCTTTGTGTTGACCGGGTTCCTCGCGCGAACCGTAGAGTTCCTTGGCGAGAGAGCGGTAGAGGATGTCGTTGACGAGGGTGGATTTGCCGGAGCCGCTGACGCCGGAGACGACCGTCATGACGCCGAGAGGGAAGTGTGCGGTGACGTTCTGGAGGTTGTGCGAGGTGGCGTCCTGGACGGAGAGCCAACGGCCGGTGAGTGGTCGCGGGGCCTTGTCGGGTGTAGGGCGGGTGACGATGTCAATGTGGCCGGCGAGGTACTGGCCGGTGATAGAGGCAGGGTTGGCCATGATCTCGGCGGGTGTGCCCGAGGCCATGATGTGGCCGCCGTTTTTGCCGGCACCGGGACCGAGGTCGAGAACGTAGTCAGCCTTGCGGATGGTGTCTTCGTCGTGTTCGACGACGAGGACGGTATTGCCGAGGTCGCGGAGGTTTTCGAGGGCGGAGATGAGGCGCTGGTTGTCGCGCTGGTGGAGGCCAATGGAGGGTTCGTCGAGGACGTAGAGGACGCCACGGAGACGGCTGCCGATCTGTGTGGCGAGACGAATGCGCTGGCCCTCGCCGCCGGAGAGCGTGGCCGCACTGCGATCGAGGGAGAGGTAACCGAGGCCGACGGCGTTGAGGAATTCGAGACGTTCGATGATCTCGCGCTGGAGGCGGTCGGCGATGAGACGGTCGCGCCCGGTGAAGTGCATGGAACGGGCTCCGAGGAGAGCGCGCTCGAGGGAGAGAGCGGTGAAATCGGCGATGGAGGCGTCGGTGGAATCCGCTTGCGCCGACGATAGAGCCGCTGGGGAAGATGGAGTAGCCAGGTTCTGCAACGGGATGGTGACAGCGAGGGATTCGGGGCGGAGGCGACGTCCGTGGCAGCGCGGGCACTCGGTGGCAGACATGAATTGCATCATGTAGTCGCGATAGCCATCGGATTTGGTGTCTTCGAGGGTGTAGCGGAGCCAGTTGAGAATGCCGTGAAAGCCGGTGCGTCCCATCTCTGCGCGCGGCGGGCCGTAGAGGAGCAGGTGCTGGTGGTCCTTGGTGAGGTCGGAGAAGGGCTGCTTGAGATTGATCTTGTACTTTTCGGCGGCGAGCTTGATGAGGCGGAGGAGGTATTGCGACGATCCGCCGGGACCCATGGCTCCGTCGAGCAGGGGCTTAGACCAGTCGGTGATGGTCTTGGCGGGATCGAAGTCGTAGATGGAGCCGAGGCCGTGGCACTCTGGGCAGGCACCATAGGTGGAGTTGAAGCTGAAGCTGCGGGGCTCGAGTTTGGGGACATTGATGCTGCAGTCCGGACAGGCCATGGAGGAGCTGAAGAGCGTTTCGCTGGGCTTGCCGTTGGGGGATTGGAGGCCGATGAGGACGAGGCCGTTGGCGAGCTGGAGGGCGGTGGTGACGGCGGCGAGGAGGCGGCGTGTGTCAAAGATGGCATCCTGCGAACCGACCTTGGCTTGTGATGCAACCGAAGGCGAAGACGGGGCACTCAGGTCGGCGGCGGGTGAGAGACCCGGATCGACGGCAGAGTCGGCTGGAAGCGGCTTGAGGATGATGCGATCGACAACTGCTTCGAGAGTGTGGTTCTTGCGCTTCTCCAGGCGCATGCCCTCTTCGACTTCTGTGATTTCGCCGTCGATGCGGACGCGGTAGCCCTTCTTATCGAGGGTTTCGAGTTCTTCGCGGAACTCGCCCTTGCGGCCTCGCACGATGGGAGCCAGGATGGTGATGCGCTCCTGGGGTGAGCCGATGCGGTGGCGCTCGGCGCACTGGGCGACGATCTGGGCGACGATCTGATCTGCGGACTGGCGGGAGATGGGGCGGTGGCAGTTGGGGCAGTGGGGCTGGCCGACGGAGGCGTAGAGGAGACGAAGGTAGTCGTAGATTTCGGTGATGGTGCCGACGGTGGAGCGAGGGGAACGGGAGGTGGTCTTTTGCTCGATGGAGATGGCGGGGGAGAGGCCGTCGATGGAGTCGACGTCAGGACGCTCCATCTGATCGAGGAACTGACGCGCGTAGGCGGAGAGGGTTTCGACGTAGCGGCGCTGACCCTCGGCGTAGATGGTATCGAAGGCGAGTGAACTTTTGCCGGAGCCGGAGAGGCCGGTGACGACGGTGAGGGTGTTGCGCGGAATGGAGACGGAGAGGTTGCGGAGATTGTGCTGGCGTGCGCCGCGAACGTCAATGTGCGTGAGGTTCTTGCGCGGAGTTTGGGTGGAAGAAGCCAAGCTACTAGTTTACTAGGTTTGCGCCGGAGGGGGTGAGGGATGGCTATTGCTGCGCTGTGGGTGTCGGGTGTGTCGGGGGTCACGATGAAAACGGGACATTGGGAATATGATTAGACACTAGGACGCTACAGATTCTTGATGGAACTTTTGACGGAATCGTCCAGAATAACCTTGGCATGGGCATCGAGCTTGGTTCTGCCTGCTGGCATGGGCGGGATGCGGCTTCTGGGGCCGAAGGAGACGTTTTCGCATGAGTTCAATGTTGTTGGTGGTGGGCGCGGTGTTTGCTTCGCTGGCGTTGGGTGTGTTGCTGTCGTATGGGATTTGCCAGGGAATGTTCCGCATCTTTCGCGTGCATGCGCAGTCGGCTGCGCGACGTGGCCAGGCAGCACGGATTGGCGTCAGCGCAGGGAACTGAGCTGGGCGTCAGGGCTGTGGGATTGAGCTGGTGGGTGTCTGGGGTTGTTGTGGCCGGGGCTTCGTGGGTTGCGGTTGGGGTTGTTTCTTTCCCGTCTGTTGGGTCATTTGCTGCTGTTGAAGTTTTTTCTGCGCCTGTATCTTGAGCAACTCCTGCATAACGAACTCGGGTGTGAGGTGCTGGGGGGTGGCGCTGGCGGCTGCACCGCTGGTCGCGGGTACGGTGGTGGCTTTGGCATTGCTGGTTGCCGGGGCCGCGGGTGTCGGGGCAGCGTTGGGCAGCGGCGGGCTGGATACGGCAGACGCAGGATGGGATGCGCTGACGCTGGATGCGTTCGATGGCTGCGAAAGGGTTGTGGAGGCGGCGAGCCCATGGGCTGCGGGTTCAGTGGCTACGATGGAGCTGAGCGAGGGAGGTGGTGGGACGGGGGGCTGCTTATCGACGCTGTCGTCATACATCGCGTAGGCCTCAGAGTTGGGGCCTGGGGGCGAGACGCCGCCGTTGCGTGGAGTTAGTTGGAGTTCAGGCGGACTCTGCGCATCACCAGCCAGCAGCAGCATGTTGGTCCCGGTACCATCGAGCAGCGTGGCGAGGACAGAGGAGATCGACCCGGGGCCGTAGTTACCGAAGACGCGCTGATCTTCGACGCCGCCGGTGATCGTGAGGCCGGTGCGGTGCGAGATGGAGCGGAGGATCTGATTGAGGCTGGAGTTGTCGGCACGGACCTGGAGCTGGCCGTTGGCGAAGATGATCTCGGCGTGGTGCGCGGGGTTGGGGGAGGGGGCTGATGCGGCAGGTGTGCCGGGAGGCTGGGGCTGGAGGGTCGTCGGCTGCATGGGGGGCAGCGACTGGGCGAGCGTGGTGGAGGCGCTGGCGGAGGCGAAGACCGCGGTGAGCACTCCGGCGGCCAGGAGGAGCTGTGGGCGCAGAGGAAGAGATTGGTGCATCTTGTGGGTGGGACGAGCGCGGCGGTGGGATGGTAGCTTCACCGCTCCAGAATAGCGTCAAACTGGATGGTGTAGCTGCCGAGGATGGTGTCGGCGTCGCCGGAGTGGACGGGCTGGACTCGGGAGGCCGGCCTCCGTATGCTGGGCAGGGCAGTTGCAGAGGGTTAGGAGCAGGGTAATGAGCGGCAGATGGAAGCAGATGCGTCGCGCGGGGATGCGAGCCGGAGAGTTGGGTGGGCTGCTGGTGGTGCCTGCGGCGGTGCTGACGGCGGCTTCGATGCTGCTGCTGGCGGTTGCTCCGGTAAGGTTGCAGGGCCAGACTTGCACTACTCAGGAGAAGATGAGCTCCGAGGTGCGGAGCGAACTGAGCGACGCCGCGTTGGTGCTGGCGCAGTCGATCCAGGCGGGCGACGTGGCCAAGGTGCAGGCGACGACCATCGGGGAGTTCGCGAGTGCGGCGGCGTTTGCGCCAACGGCGGCACTGGTGCAGACGACCTCGGCGAGGGTGAGTAGCGATGCGCTGCATGTGACACAGATCTATGAACTCGACGCGAGCGAGCGCAGCAGCAGCGACACGTCGGACGCCGATTTTAGTTGTCCGCTGACCGGCACGACGTCGGAGACGGACTTCGCGATCTCTGGGCTGCCGCGCGGGCTGTATGGGTTTGCGATGGTGGAGGCGACGGGCGAACATCCCTGGCTGCTGGCGTTTCTGCTGCGGCAGGATGCAGGGATATGGAAGCTTGCGGGATTTTATCCGCGGGCGCGGATGGCAGCCGGGCACGACGGGCTGTGGTACTGGACGTCGGCCCGTGCTTACGCCAAGGCGGATGAACTTTGGTTGGCGTGGATCTTCTATGGCAAGGCAGACGAACTGCTGCGACCGGCGAACTTTGCGACAAGCACGAACCTGGATCGGCTGCGATCAGAGCAACGCGCGGGAGCTCCTCCGGAGCTGGTGGGCGGCATTGGGCCAAATAATCCGCTGGTGGTTACGGCCAGCGGGAGCGCGGGTACACGGTATCGTTTGACCAGCATTGCAGCGGAAGGCTCGGAGGACAGCAAGCAGCTTAACCTGATTCTGCATCTGAGCGGCGATGATTTGAGCAATGCTGAGGCCGCAACTGCACGCAGCAAGGCGGCAGCACAGGCGTTCCTGGATGCGCACATTGAGCTGCGCCAGGCGTTCCAGAATGTGTGGGTGTTTGCAGATGTGGCAGGGCACGAGCCGCTGGTAACCGAACAAACCATCTCCACGATCCCCTAGTATGGTGGATGTTCCTCATTGAGTTTCGGTAATGGGTCCTGGTCGATGAGCGGAGCAGGGTTGGCGGAACGAAGTTTGGTGGTTTCGCAGGATGAGGATTGAGTGATGTGCTGTTAGCGCAATCGAAGACAGCATGGTGTGAGGAAATAGAGTTTCGGAGAACGAGTTCATGGCAAGCGTACAGAAATCCCTGGCCCAGGCCATCCGCGAGCGGCGATCGACGCCGAGCTTCGACGGAGAGCCGATTTCGCCAAGAGATCTGTGGCAGATTCTCGACGCCGGGTTGCATGCGCCAAGCGGCTATAACATGCAGCCTTGGCGGTTTATCGTGGTGCAGCACCCGGAGCAGCGGCGGCGGCTGCGTGCGGCAAGCTACAACCAGGCCAAGGTGGAAGAGGCATCGGCGATTATCGTTGCGTGTGGGGACCGCGATGGCTGGCGGCGGGATCTGGAAGAGATGCTGCGGATGGGACGAGCGGGCGGCATGCCGGAGAGTTATGCGGCGCAGGCAGCGGCCAATGTTCCAGAGTATCTGTCGGGCTTTTCGCGGGAAGAGATGGCAGGCTGGCTGAACAAGCAGGTGACCATTGCCATGACCACAATGATGTGGATGGCCGAGGTGCTGGGTTACGACACAGCAATGCTGGAAGGGTTTGAGCAGCAGAGAGTGTGCGAGACGCTGCGCTTGCCGATGAGCTACTGGGTGGTCTCACTGCTTGCCATAGGGCACCTCAAGGGATCGGACAAGTTCGACGGCGGGCGGTTCGACCCGTCGCATACGGTCTTTGGGGAAGAGTACGGAAAGCCGCTGAAGTAGGTGCAGATGAGTTCTTCGCGCGAGTATCCGGACAGACCGATCCCGGGGGTGGGAGCGGTCGTGCTGCGCCGGGCCGAGGAGCGGGTGGAGGTACTGCTGGTGCGGCGCGGCACGGAGCCGATGGCCGGGAGTTGGACGCTGCCGGGTGGGGCGATCGAGTTGGGTGAGACGGTCAGCGAGGCCTGTGTGCGCGAGTTGAAGGAAGAGACCGGGCTTAGCGTGGAGACGCTGGAGGAGGTCGAGACCTTCGATATCATCCACCGTGATGCGGACGGCCGCGTGCAGTATCACTACGTGATAGTGGACATGCTGTGCCGCGTCAGCGCTGGTGAAATCCGCGCGGGAAGCGACGCCAGCGAGGCCGTGTGGGCTGACGTCAGGCGGATCCTTGAACACGGAGACTTCGCTTTGACGCCGCGCGCCTGTAGAGTGATAAGCAGGGCTTTGATTATGGACGAGGGCTTGAAATGAAGACGCTGGGGCGGTTGCTGCTGCTGGTGGTAGTCGTTGGATTGGCCTTTGGCGTCGTGTTTTATGAGCGCCCGCTGTGGGTTCTGCGGCAGGAGACTCACTTCGGACTCTTTCTCCATCGCGTGCAGAGCAACTACGTGATGATGCCCGAGGGCCGCGTTCATTATTACGAGGCAGAGTCGAGGATTCCAGGTGGTGGCATTCCACTGGTGCTGGTGCATGGGCTGGCCGACCGCGACGAGAGTTGGGCCCCGATGCTGGAGCGTCTGAAACGGTCTGGCTTTCATGTGTACGCTCCGGATTTGCTTGGCTATGGGCGCTCTCCGAAGCCTTCCGATAGCGACTACTCGATCTCTACGCAGGAACAATTTGTCGCGGACTTCATTCAGTCCATCGGGTTACAGAAGCCGGATGTCGGGGGCTGGTCGATGGGTGGATGGATTGTGCTGAAGCTGGCGCTGGATCATCCTGAGTTGGTGGATCGCGTGGTGATCTATGACAGCGCGGGGATTCACCACCAGGTGGTCGGGGGTGCGCAGATCTTTCATCCAAGCAATGGTGCGGAGTTGCAGCGGCTTGCTGGCCTGCTGGAGCCGCACGCGAAGCCGATGCCGGAATTTGTGGTTCGCGATGCGTTGCGCAGGATGGGTGAGGGACAGTGGGTGGTCGATCGGAGCATGGCCTCGATGCAGACTGGAAATGATCTGCTCGATACGCGGCTGGGCGGGTTGACGGAGCCGCTGCTGATTGTATGGGGCGGTGATGACGCACTGCTCCCACTATCGATCGGGCAGCAGATGCATGCGCTTGACCCGCGTTCGGAGCTGGATATTTTGCAGGGGTGCGGACACCTGGCGCCGAAGACCTGCCCTGACCGGACGGCCGCCGTGACGGTGGATTTTCTGAAGGAGAATCCTGCACCTTCAGGCGGAACGTATACGCTCAGCAGGTCGCGTTAGAGCGGTTCTTCTGCAGCCCGGGGAACGCCCCAGGCGAATGCGCCGGGTTGCGGCAGACCGATGTGCTGCAAGACGCGATGCACATAATTTCGTGCCATGTCGTCGACTGATTGTGGATGGTTGTAGAACGTGGGGATGAGGGGGAAGACGGTGGCTCCGGCCTCGGTGACGGCGACCATGTTGCGAAGGTGGATGAGATTGAAAGGCGTCTCGCGAACGCAGAGCACCAGACGCCGGCGCTCCTTGAGACAGACGTCGGCGGCGCGTTCGATGAGGTTTCCGGCCATGCCGTGTGCAATGCCCGCGAGCGTTCCCATCGAGCATGGAAGGACAACCATCGCATCGACTGGATAGGATCCGGAAGCGATGGGCGCACCGATGTCTTCGTGCGCGAGCAAGGTGATCTTGCCTGAGGCATGGCCGGGTTCGGAGCCCAGCAACCGCTCGACCAGCGAGTTTCGGCCGCTGGCGCCGGTCTCCTCTGCGAGCACGCGCAGGGCGCTTGGAGAGACGACGAGCAATACGCGGCCAACGCGCTGATCGGATTCCAGCGTACGCAGCATCTCGACCGCGAAGATGGAGCCGCTCGCGCCGGTAATGGCGAGGGTGAGCGTGGTGCGCGCGGGATCTGTCGGGCGAGTGGATGGATCGGAGGCGCTGCTGGAAGTCATTGAACGAGCCATAGGTCTTGATTATCTCGCAGGAGGTACCTTATCTTCCTGCGGCATCAGCAGGTGCCTTGGGTCGAGCGGATTCGTTGGAGCCAGGCTCAGCGTCCGTCAGCAATCGTGAGGGCGAAGGCGATGATGGTTGGGCCGTGCAGGACGGATGCTTCCTCGGCGGCCATGATGAGGTCGTCTTCGAGCGAGCGCCAGGTCTGGTTCATCTCGCAGCGCACTATCTCTTCGGCGGGTGCGTCGACGAAGCAGAGTTCGCAGACAGTGAGGTGCCCGTCGTCGTCGCGCATGGGCGGGCCAAAGGTGCGGCACGGCACGGGGCGGGAGGTGTAGAGATCGCAGGTTCCGGTGACTGGGTCGAGGACCGGGCAAGGCTCGTCGTTAGCGAACTCCGCAAACGCGTCCTCGTGCCCGGGCAGGGTGAAGAGCAGGCCTGCGACGGGATCGCCGGGGAACTGTGCGCTGAGGCGCGCCCGCGAGGTGCGGGCGCGCGCAAGAAGGCGATCCGCAACGACGGGGTCGGCCAGTGAGAGCGCCTCGCGCAGGTTCTGTGCATCGAGTTGCGAGATGGCAAATACGCCGATGCAGCACTGGTGGCAGCCTGGCTTGCAGGCGAGCCATGTGCCCGAGCGCTCAGTGGTCGAGGCGAGTGCTGCGTCGAGGATGGGGAAAAGGTCAGGCATAGGGTACGCGTGGGTGGATGGGTTGGATCAACCTTCGGCGAGCACCCTTGCAAAGACTTCGTCTATATTGGTGAGCTGGCGGCGGACGTCGAAGGCTTCGGCGATTTTCTCCGGCGAGAGCCACTGGTGAATCTCGGGGTCGGCTTCGATGAGGGCGCGATAGTTGAGGTCGTTGGTCCAGGCGTTCATGGCGTGGCCCTGAACGAGGCGGTAGGCGTCTTCGCGGCTCATGCCGGCGGCGGCGAGATCGATGAGCAACTGGCCGCTGAAAACAAGACCGTTGGTGGACTCAAGATTCTTAAGCATGCGTGCGGGATAGACGAGCAGCCGTTCGATGAGGGTTGCTGTGCGATCGAGCAGATAGTCGGCGAGAATTGTTGTGTCGGGAAGGATGACGCGCTCGGCGGAGGAGTGGGAGATGTCGCGCTCGTGCCAGAGGGCGACGTTTTCGAGAGCCGCCTGTGCGTTAGCGCGCATGACGCGGGCGAGGCCGCAGATGTTCTCGCAGGTGATGGGATTACGCTTGTGCGGCATCGCGCTGGAGCCCTTCTGTCCGACGGAGAAAAACTCTTCGGCCTCGCGGACCTCGGTGCGCTGTAGGTGGCGAATCTCGAGAGCAATCTTGTCGAGCGTAGAGCCGAGGACGGCCAGCGTGGTGATGTAAGCTGCGTGGCGATCGCGCTGGAGGACCTGGGTGGAGATGAGCGCGGGCTGGAGGCCAAGCTCTGCGAGAATGGCCGCTTCGTGCTCAGGCTTGAGTTTGCCAAAGGCCCCGACTGCGCCGGAGATCTTGCCGACGCGCATGTCTTCGGCTGCTGCGTCAAAGCGCTTCAGATTGCGCCCCATCTCCGCGTACCACAGGAGCAGCTTCATGCCGAAGGTGGTGGGTTCGGCGTGGACACCGTGGGTTCGGCCGATGATAGGGGTGTGCTGGAATTCAATTGCGCGCTGGCGCAAGACTTGGCGAAAGCGGAGGATGCCGGTGCGAATCAACGCAGACGCTTGCACAAAGGCCAGAGCCTGCGCGGTATCGACGACGTCGGTGGAGGTGAGGCCGTAGTGCAGCCAACGCGCCTCGGGACCGACGGACTCGGCGACGGCGGTGGTGAAGGCGAGCACGTCGTGGCGCGTTTCGGCTTCGATCTCGTGAATGCGCTCGATGGTGAAGGAGGCGTGGAGCTGGAGCGCTTCGACGGCGGAGGATGGAACCATGCCGGCGCGGGCCAGGGCCTTGGTGGCGGCGATCTCGACCCGCAGCCAGTTTTCGTACTTGCGTTGTTCGGACCAGATGGCGGCCATCGCTGGCCGGGTGTAACGGGGAATCATGAGAGCTCCGGTAAGACGGTGATGTCGTTGACGGCGAGGCGCCAGAGAAGAGTAAAAAGTTGTCGTCCAACGTTAGTGTAACTAGTAGTTTGGAGACCGAGTTATTCAGGAAGCATCGCCGTGCGATATAATGGAGGAAATGCCAATGAGCGATTCAATCGATGCGAGAAGCACGGAGCGCAGGCTTAGGAGTCTGGCGGAGTTTCGCTTTCAGATGCGGAAGTTTCTGAACTTCAGCGAGACGGCGTCGGAGCGATGCGGGATTCCGGCGCAGCAATACCAACTGATGCAGGTGATCGCTGCGATGCCCGCAGACCAGCAGGCATCGATCACCTACCTTGCTGAGCGAATGATTCTGCGCCACAACAGCACGGTGGAGTTGGTGGACCGTGCCGAGCGTACGGGCCTGGTGCGAAGGGACAACGACCCGACGGACTTGCGGCGGTCGCTGGTGCAGTTGACGTCGCAGGGGCAGGAGATTCTGGAGCGGTTGGTGGCGGAGCATCTGCGTGAGCTTGCACCACTGTGTGAGCCGCTCATTCAGGCTTTGCATGATTTGCAGGATGCGGTCGAACGGCCGACGGAATGAGGAGCATCATACGTTGAAGATCTCTGAACCGGTGAGCGGGCTGCGGGACTACTCCGCAGACAGCCGGATTTTGTATACGAGCGGCTTGGCGGCGGTGCTTGGATCGTTGAGCGCGTTAGCGGCCTGGGCGCTGCTGGAGATGATTGCGCTGTTCACCAACCTATTTTACTTTCAGCGATGGAGTTTTGTGAGTCGCGATCCGTGGCAGGCGGAGCGGCATTGGTGGCTTGTGCTGATGCCGATTCTTGGAGGGGTACTGGTGGGCTTGATTGCGCGGTATCTCTCGCCCAAGGTGCGCGGTCATGGTATGCCAGAGGCGGTCGAAACGATCGTCTTCAACGATGGCAAGGTGCAACCTCGCGTTGCGGTTCTGAAGCCGATTGCGACGGCGGTTGCGATTGGTTCGGGGGGGCCCTTCGGAGCAGAGGGGCCGGTGATTATGACGGGTGGAGCAGTGGGCAGCATTGTGGGCCAACTACTTCCGGTGAGCGGTTCGGAACGGACGGTGCTAATGGTCGCAGGGGCAGCGGCAGGCATCGCCGCGACGTTCAACTGCCCGATGTCGGCGACGCTGCTGGCGGTGGAGCTGCTGCTGTTCGAGTGGAAGCCGCGGGCACTTGTTCCGGTGGCGATCGCGTGTGTTGTAGCGGGCACGGTACGGCGTCTGCTGCTGGGACCGCATAGCCTGCTGCAGATGGCCCCGACCGGCGCACCGGTGTATCACTCTGCGATGCTGGGCGCGTTGGCGTTGGGGATCGTTGCGGCGTTTGTAGCCACTGGGCTCAGCAAAGCGGTGTACTTCTTTGAGCGCTTGTTTGAGAGTCTGCCGATTCACTGGATGTGGTGGCCGGCAATCGGCGGTCTGGGCATCGGTCTGGGCGGGTGGGTGTTTCCGAAGGCGCTGGGCGTGGGCTACAGCGTGATGCAGCAGATGATCTCCGGCGACGTAGAGTGGAAGTTGCTGGGCGGCATTCTGATTGTGAAGAGCTTGATGTGGGCGTTCTCACTGGGATCAAATACGGCCGGCAGTATTTTGGCGCCGTTACTAGTGATCGGTGGAGCGCTGGGCGGAGCGCTGGGGCATCTGATGCCGGTGATGACGACCGGAGCCTGGGTACTGGTGGGAATGACGTCGGTGCTGTCGGCGGCGATCGGCGCGCCGCTGACGTCGGCGATGCTGGCGCTGGAGTTGACGCACAATGGCGGGCTGATGTTGCCCGTGCTGCTGTCGTGCATAGCGGCGTATGCGGTGAGCGTGCTGGTGATGCCGCGCTCGATGCTGACAGAAGGGCTGAGCCGACGCGGACTGCACCTTAGCCGGGAGTTCGGGGTTGACCCGCTCGAAACCATTCTGGTCTCGAAGGCGATGCATACCAGTGTGTTTGCACTACCAGAGAATGCGACCCGCAGAGATGCCGCGGACTGGTTGAGCAAGATGGAGCAGCGTGGGGGCGAAGCGTGGTCGCATTGGCAGAGGATCTTCCCGCTGGTCGATAACGAGGGGCGGATAACCGGTACGGTGACACGGTCGCAGTTGGTGGCGGCTGCGCGCAAGGACGATCTGTCAGTGCCATTGGCCCGAGATGCGAACCGGGACCCGAAGACCATCTCTCCGATGACGACGCTGCGCAGTTGTGCGATGTCGATGGCGGAATCGAAGCTGACGTCTTACCCTGTGGTGAGCGCAGACGGTAAACTGCTTGGCATCATGACAATCAGCGACCTGCTGAAGGGACGCAGCGAGGAGGCCCATCGCGAAGGGGATCGGGAACGGATTCTGCGCCTGCGCTGGCCGTTTAGCTCTTCCCATGGCCCCGCCGTTGGATCTGCTGGGAATGAAAGAAGGGAGGGCCTGCCTTCGGATGAGTTCGAAGAGAACGAGTGATCCTGCGGGGATGACGGCCTGGTTGTGAGAATAGGGATAATTATTGGGGGGGCACGCCGAATAACTCGGACATTTCATCGTGCAAAAATCCATGTCCGGGCTTGTAGGGCTGGATCCACTTGCCGTTGAGCACAAACTGCGGAATAGCGCGCTTGCCGGTGTGTGCGATGACCTGCTCGGCAGCACCGGGAGTCTTTTCGATGTTGATCTCGGTGAAGGGGATCGAGTGTTGGCTAAGGAAGCGCTTGGCCTCGCGGCAGTCGCGACACCAGTCGGCTGAATAGACAAGAAGTTCCATCTCTTGATTGTCACCGATACAGAGGTGCGCAGGGAAGGGTATACTGGCAGAGTTCGGGCCTCATCCGTGGCGGCAAAGCGGAGCGGTACTGGAGAGAACTATGAGTCTTACGCAACTCCGCGAGAGCGGATCTTCTCCGCGCGTCCTTCCTGTGACTGCGCAAACCCTTCTCGAGATGAAACGTGCTGGCTGCGCTGTGACAGCGTTGACAGCGTATGACTACCCCACAGCGCGGCTGGTCGACGAGGCCGGCATCGACCTGATCCTGGTTGGCGACTCGGTTGGGATGGCGGTGCTTGGCTACGACACGACGCTGCCCGTCACGATGGACGAGATGGTTCATCACACCCGAGCCGTGGCTCGAGGTGTGCGGCGTGCTTTTCTGGTCGCGGACATGCCCTTCGGGTCTTACCACGCTTCCATCGCGGACGGCATTCGCAATGCAACGCGGCTGATTAAAGAAGCAGGCGCGCATGCAGTGAAGCTCGAAGGCGGGCAGAGTAGGGTGGAGTTGGTGCAACGTATGACTGACGCAGAGATTCTGGTCGTCGCACACATTGGCCTCACGCCGCAGTCGGTGCATCGTATGTCCGGTTATCGGGTGCAGGGGCGAACCGCGGACGCAATTGAGATGCTCTATGCTGACGCGCTTGCACTCGAAGCCGCCGGCGCGGTTGCCATTGTGCTCGAAGGCATTCCGCGAGAGGTGGCTGCCGAGATCAGCAGGCGGTCGAGCGTGCCTACCATCGGGATTGGGGCCGGCCCTGGCTGCGACGGTCAGATCCTGGTATTCCACGATCTCTTCAATCTCACCTTCTCGCCGGCTACCAAGTTTGTGCGCCGTTACGCCGACGGTGCTGCATTTTTTACAAATGCTCTCAAACGCTACCGCGATGATGTTACGGCGCGGACTTTTCCCAGCGATGCCGAAAGTTATCATCTACCACGCGAACTTCGGGAGAAGCGCGGAGACGTAGAGGCGCATGAGGTTTTTGCGGAGCGCGAGGCCATCGAGCGACTGGTCAAACTTGAACCTGCAGGGAGGGCCTGAAGATGCAAATCATCACTACGGCGCGTGAGATGCAGCAAGCCTGTCGCAGGGTGAAGGCCAATCGAAGGCTGGGCTTCGTGCCGACCATGGGCGCGCTGCACGAGGGACATCTTTCGCTGGTTCGCCGCGCGCTGGCGGAGTGCGATGTTGTTGCAGCGTCGATCTTCGTCAACCCCACGCAGTTTGCGCCCGGCGAAGACTATGAGATCTATCCGCGGTGTTTCGAGGACGATTGCACGAAGCTTGAAGCCACGGGCACGGCCCTGCTCTTCGCTCCATCGGCAGCGGAGATGTATCCAGAGGGAGCGACCACGTTTGTTGAAGTGACCGGGCTCGGCGATCGCCTGGATGGGGCCTCGCGTCCAGGGCACTTTCGCGGCGTTGCCACGGTCGTTGCAAAGCTGCTCAACATTGTGGGCTCGGACAGCGCTTATTTTGGCCAGAAGGATGCAGCGCAGGTTGCGGTATTGCGCGCCATGATCCGTGATTTGAACATCCCGGTGGAGTTGGTCGCGTGTCCCATCGTCCGGGAACGCGACGGCCTGGCGATGAGTTCGCGCAATCGCAATCTTTCCGAGAGTGACCGTGGCCGAGCACTGATTCTGCACCGCGCACTCGATGCTGCATCCAGGCTCGTTGGAGACGGCGAGATGAATGCAGAAGTTCTGCGGAGCGCCATGATCGAGGTCTTCGCATCTGATGCCAACGTGCGCGTGGACTATGCTGCTATCGTTGATCCGGCTACTCTGCTTCCGGTTGACGATACGTCGCGGGGAGCACTGATCGCGGTCGCCGCATGGGTTGGATCAACGCGCCTGATTGATAACGTCCTGATCGAAAATCTCCGTGCGGACAACCTTGTCCGCGAGCCGTTTTTCATGGAGGAGGTGCATGCCTAAGTCTTCGCATGTGCTGCTGGGTGTCTGCGGCGGAATCGCTGCGTACAAATCAGCCGAGCTGGTGCGCGAGTTCCAACGCCGGGGCGCGGAGGTTCGCGTGATTATGACGCGGGCCGCGCAGGAGTTCGTACGGCCACTCACATTCGCGTCGCTGACCGGGCACAAGGTTTTCACGAGTCTGTGGGACACATCGGGAGGGCATGATGCGGCGGTCATCGAACACATTGCCGAGGCGCAATGGGCTGATGTATTGGTGATTGCTCCAGCGACGGCACACACGATTGCCAAGCTCGCGCACGGTCTTGCAGACGACTTTCTTTCTGCTGCTTACCTTGCCACTACAGCGCCGCTCGTCCTCGCACCGGCGATGAACGTGAACATGTTGAACCATGCTGCCACGCGTGCGAACCTGCTTGTGCTCGAGCAACGCGGTCATCGGATCGTCTCGCCAGGGAGTGGATATCTAGCGTGCGGGATGACCGGCGACGGACGGCTAGCTGACACGGAGGCCATCGTTCGAGCTTCGCTCGAGCAGGCGAATCCACCCAGCGATCTTGCCGGAGAGACGGTGCTGATCACTGCCGGCGGTACGCGCGAGCCAATCGATCCTGTTCGTTTCCTTGGCAATCGTTCGAGCGGCCGCATGGGCTACGCTCTCGCGGCTGCGGCCGAGCGCCGGGGCGCGCGCGTGATTCTCATTTCTGCTACCACGGCGCTTACCCCGCCAGCGCGCTGCGAGTTTTTGCCCGTCGAGACAGCGGAGGATATGCACGCTGCTGTGCTCTATCGCCTGCCCGAAGCCACGGTTGTGATCAAGGCAGCTGCAGTCGCTGACTTTCGCGTCCGCCAGGTTGCTTCGACGAAGCTGCATCGAGACGGCCCGCTTACGCTAGAGCTCGAGCCAACGGAAGACATCGTCCGCAGCGTAGCCGAGCATCGGCGATCCGGGACACTCGTCATTGCGTTCGCTGCGGAGATGGGTATGGACACTGCGCGGGCCCGCGAAAAGCTCCGCGGCAAGGGAGCCGACGCCATCGTTCTCAACGATATCAGCCGCGAGGGCATCGGCTTCGACTCCGATCGTAATGCAGCCGTTTTCTTAACCGACGAAGCGGAGGTGCATCTCGGGGAATCTTCCAAGGAAGAGATTGCGTCGCGGATTCTCGATCAGGTACCTGCGCTGCGCACTCACCATCTGCTCGCGCAGTAGGTATGCTCAGCCAGCAGATGCATGAGCTGCGACGTGACGTATGGATTGAATTATTGCTCGTGATAATTACGGATCAACCCGCCATCAATGAAGTATGTACTACCGGTCACGTAGGCTCCATCGTCCGAGGCCAGAAAAGCGGCTACCCCTGCCACCTCACCCGGTTCACCCAGACGTCCCAATGGAATATTTGCTAACAGTGCGTTCAGCTTGGGCTTGTTGGCAAGCAGCGATGTGTTGATCGGTGTGTTGATTGCGCCGGGCGCAATATTGTTTACGGTGATTCCCAGCGGCCCAAGCTCCACGGCAAGGTCGCGCATGAGCATGCGCATGGCACCCTTGCTCGCGCAGTAGGTCGCGAAGTGGGGGAAGACCATGTCTTCATGGACCGATGAAATATTGATAATGCGGCCGGCCTTTCTGGCTGCGACCAGCTTGCGCACGAAGGCCTGCGTCAGAAAAAACGCGCCCTTAAGATTTACGCCGAGGACGGCATCATAGTCGGCTTCCGTAACGTCGACAAAACTTGCGGTCTTTTCGATTCCTGCGTTGTTCACCAGGATGTCGCATGATCCGAGCTGGGTCCAAGCCTGTTCAATGAGATTGGTGCAGTCGGCGACCTCGGACACGTCCGCCTTCACGAGCACGGCCTTACCACCTGCGGTCTCGATCTTGTTGCGCGTCTCGTCGGCCTCTTCCATGTGGTCTATGAAATCGATCACGCAGTCGGCACCTTCGCTTGCAAGGCGTTCTGCGATGGCCTGGCCGATCCCAGAGTTCGCTCCCGTAACCAACGCAATCTTCCCGTCCAAACGTCCTGCCATCGATGTATGCCCTTTCGTGAAGAGGTCAGCGATCCGATAGTTGGTTCCGATATTATCGAGACCCGCAACGCGGCTGTTACGGTTTACGGAGAGCCACGCAAGGAGATTCTCATGTCTGAGATGCAATCTTCAGGAAAAACGTCGAGCAGATCAACGTCTTGCGCGAAAAAAATCTGTGAGCATCTTTCCGCATTCTTCCGCGAGCACGCCCTGCACTGCTTCCACGCGATGATTCAGCCTGGGGTGGTTCATCACCGTGAGCACCGACCCGCATGCGCCCGCTTTCGGATCGGGCGTCGCATACACCAGCCGTGCGATCCGTGCATGCAAAATGGCTCCGGCGCACATCGCGCAAGGCTCCAGCGTGGAGTAAAGTGTGCAGCCTATAAGCCGATAATTTCCGAGTGCAGCGCCCGCAGCGCGCAGTGCCACAATTTCTGCATGGGCCGTCGGGTCTGAGCTGCGCAGTACTCGATTGTCCCCATGCGCAATGACGTCGCCTGAAGCGGACACGATGACCGCGCCCACCGGAACTTCTCCTGCTGCCTCTGCGGCGCGAGCCTCGGCCATCGCGATGCGCATCAGGTCTTCATCGCTCATGATGTCTTCACAGGGCGGAGAATGTGGACTGTACTCCAGTCGAGGGGCATCAGGCTGGCTCCTGCTGCGTCATGCAGTGCAGTGCGCCCAGGCCCCAGATAAAGTCCGTACAATGAATTCCCGTAACCGTGCGATCAGGGAAACACTCCGCCAGCGTGTTGAGTGCGATGCGGTCGTTCGGATCATTGAATGTGGGCACCAGCACCAGATCGTTGGCGATGTAGAAGTTCGCGTAGCTCGCGGGCAAACGCTGGCCTTCGAAGACGACGGGTGCGGGCATGGGCAGCGTCTTGATGGTGAAGGGGCGTCCCTTGAGATTGCGCGCCGCACGCAGACGCTCAAGATTCTCAGCCAGCGGGAGATGGTTTTCGTCCGCGGTGTTCTGCTCAACTGCGGTGAGAATTGTATTCACTCCGACGAAGCGCGAGATGTCATCGACGTGCCCATGTGTATCATCACCAGCGCATCCGCGATTCAGCCAGATCACTTTTTCAATTCCCAGATACTCGGCGAATGCGTTCTCCAGCTGCTCGCGGCTCACGCCTGGATTGCGTTGCTGCACGTTGCTGAGCAGGCACTCTTCGGTGGTAAGCAGGATGCCTTCTCCGTTGGTATCGATCGAACCGCCCTCGAGCACGAGTCGCTTTGTCTTGCCATCCACGTGCGTGACGCTCGGCTCGATAGCGGTCATGCCGTAGAGCTTTGCCACATGCTTCGGGATGAGGTCATCGTTGCGCCAGTTGTCGTACTTGGCCCACGCGTTGAACTTCCAGTTCGTCAGGGCAACTTCACCCACGCCATTCTTGACAAAGATCGGCCCGGAGTCCCGCAGCCACACGCGATCCGTACGCCAGCAGTGCAGGTGCAGCCGCGCAACATTCGCTCCCTGCCGCCTTAGCATGTTGAGCGCGCGCCGCTGGTCGCCCTCGTCGTTCACCAAGATGTGGACGTCCTCCACCTGCGAGAGGTGCCGCACAATCTCGCAGTACACCCAGGGAATGGGCTGAAATTTATTTGGCCAGTCTTCCGGGTTATGCGGCCATGCGATCCAGGTTGCCGCATGTGCCGCCCACTCCGCAGGCATTCGATACTGAGGTTCCGCGCTCATCCCATTTCCTGTCATTTACCGGTCGTATAGAAAGTGTAGGTCGCCTGGTAAGGCACGCGCACAATATTGTTCTGATGCATTGCATCGCAACCAGAGGGAGGAACGCCGGCCTGCGTATCCGACCGCCGCACCAGCGTCACATCTGCGAGCATCCCTGTCGCCGCGCCGGTGGAGTGCGTTTCCAGCAGCAGCCACGGAACATTCGCGGGATCGTCGGATGGCCGCTTGTGGAGAACCTTGCCTGTAATCGCGCTGCCATCATTCCATACCCAGGCCGGCCCGGCGCTGTGTGTACCGACGGCCTGGTGCGTCCCAGGGTCGAACAACGTTGCCTCGGGCATCTCCAGCGTCCACTGATAGCCTCCATCCTGCGGCGTGCACTGATACACCTGCACTCCGAGCCCAACGACCGTGGCCTTGACATGAGCGTTGGGCGGAGGAAGCGTAGGGTCTGGCGTCTGCGGTGAAGCGAGGAACGCGAAAAGTACAACGGCTAAGAACATGGAGATTCGCCTTTCCTATGAATGCTAGTCCAAGAACCGGCTGGTGATCCCGCCATACGCGTCGATGCGTCGGTCGCGCAGAAACGGCCAATGCTGGCGCGTTACTTCAACTTCGTTGGCATCGAGGTCGGCATATAGGGTCTCTTCGCGATCGTGTGAGGCCTTGGCGAGGATTCTTCCGAACGGGTCTGCAATAAAGCTTCCACCCCAGAACTCCAGACCACTGGCGGGCGTGTGATCGCCTGGCCCTCGCATCATGACGCTGTTATGCAGCACATCACCATGCTCGTGGCCTACGCGGTTCACGGCGCACACAAACACTCCGTTGGCAATTGCGTGCGCGCGCTGGATCGTCTGCCACGCGTCGTACTGGCGCTCGCCGAACTCGGCTTTCTCGCTTGGATGCCAGCCGATCGCGGTGGGGAAGAAGAGGGTCTCTGCACCCTTCAAAGCCGTCATGCGTGCGCCCTCCGGATACCACTGGTCCCAGCAAACGAGGGTGCCGATGGGCCCGGCGGAGGTCTGCTGCGCAAGGAAGCCCAGATCCCCCGGCGTGAAATAAAACTTCTCGTAGTAGAGCGGATCGTCGGGGATATGCATCTTGCGATAGATCGCTGTGATGTGGTCCGGTGCGGTCGAAGCGTGATCGAGGATGGCGGCGGTGTTGTGATACAAGCCAGGAGCGCGCCGCTCAAAGAGGCTCGCGATCAGCACCAGTTTAAACTCGCGCACCACCTCGCTGAGGGCAGCGGTGGAGGGTCCGGGGATGGGCTCGGCGGTTGCAAACAATGCGTGATCTTCGCGCTGGCAAAAGTACTGCGCACGAAAGAGTTCGGGCAGGCAGACGAGCTTCGCTCCGCCCTGTGCCGCTTCGCGGATGCGCGCAATGGCCTTGGCCAAATTCGCTTCGGTGGAAGGCTCACATGACATCTGGATCAGTGCAACGCGGGTAGTAGCCATAAGATTTCTCAGTCCTGCGAGGCCGATGATTTCGTCCAAGCAAATGGCGCTGGGACCAGCCAGCGCCATGCGATCTCATCGTTTATTTTAGTCGCTCTCTACTCGTTGTCGAAGAGCAAAATGGCTGCAGCGATGGTCGTGGTCCAATTTCCGTTTTTCGCGCCCACGGCGGATTGCGTTACATTCGCGGTGCGCACAATCTTGTTGGAGATGCGATAGATCTCCTTCTTCTCATCCCAGCTTTTGTCTGGGTCAAAGTCTAGATCCAGGGTGGTTGCAAGCATCTCCGCAGCGAGTTCCTCTGCATAGTCGCCGGCTTGATCTTCGGTCTCACCGAAGCTGTGATGTTCGGACAGGTAGCCATAGGTATTCTTGTCGGTTGGAATTGCCACGCCGATGGAACTCACAATGAGGCGATGTGCCTCGCGCGTCGAATTTTCAGCCACAACAGCGAACACGACCTCGCCGGGGTGGAGATACTTCAGACCCTCCTTGCGCGTGATCATCTTACAATTTGGGGGAAAGATGGAAGACACCCGCACCAGATTCTGCGCGGCAATTCCGGCGTCGCGCAGCGCCAATTCGAAGGACGTCAGCCTCTCCTTATGCTTGCCGACGCCTTTGGTGAAAAACAAGCGTGTGGGAACCATATGCTGTCCCAATGTCGAAGTCCCTCCCGTAGATGACGTTGCGCATGTGCCTGGTAATGTTTTTGACTGGCCGTGTTTGCCCAGTGGAATTATCACACGTCGTCGGCGAAGATGCATGGCGGGTGTTTGGGGCGATACCGGCTGTGGCAATAGCCTGGCGTTGAGGGGGGAGGACTCCGGCGCAAGGCAATCCTTCCGCGTCTTTATGAATTTTTAATGGCGACTTCTGCTACTTTTAAGGGACGCCGCGAATTTACAGGAATTGTCGTTTTCGAAGCCTCAGCATCTTACTAACCACGGCAGATTGTTGCCCATGAAGGAGTGTCATGTCGACCGAATATCGTAATTTTCTGGAGTTGTCGTATGAGGAACTGGAAGAACTCAACCTGCGGGCAAAGGAGCAGCGCCGGAATCGCGTAGCCGCCGATGTCATCCAGGAAGAACGGCTGAAATACCTCGCCGACACTCCCGGAATCAAGGCCGTGACTGTGCTCTTCTCGGATCTTGAAGGCCGCCTGCACATGCTCGATTACGACAAAAAGTTCCTCGTGAAGAGCTATGACAATCTGACGTTCGACGGCTCCTCGATCCGTGGTTTCACGGCCCAGCGCGAGAGCGATCTGCGTCTGGCCCTGGACTGGAGCGCCTTCTACTGGGCTCCGGCGGATGTCTTTGGATCCGGCAAGGTGCTGGTCTTCGGTGAGATCATCGACAAGAACGGCGGCCATTACTCCGGCGATATGCGCGGCGTGCTGAAGGATTTTGCCAATCTGCAATTCGACAAGAACGGCTATACGCTCAACGCGGCCAACGAGATTGAAGGCTTCCTGTTTGACGGCATCGACGCCGAGCGGACCTTCCACCAGACGGGCAAGTTCGAGTATGTGAACCAAGGCGGCTACTATCATTCTCTTCCGGGTGACCCGCTGCGCGAGTTCATCGACACGACCGCGGAGGTGCAGCGCGCCATGGGGTTTGAGAACGAGAAAGACCACCCCGAGGTTGCGCCGTCGCAGTTCGAGATCAACTATTCCTATGGCGACGTGGTAGCGGCTGCCGATCAGATCCAGCTTTACAAGCTGATCTGCCGCCAGGTGGCGACGCAGATGGGCATGACAGCCAGCTTCCTGCCCAAGCCTGTAACTGGCGTCAATGGATCAGGTATGCACACCAATGTATCGATCTCCAAGGGCGGCAAGAATCTTTTCTGGGACCCGAAGGGCGAGGAGAAGACCTCCAAGCTCGGCTGGAGTTTCGTGGATAAGATTCTCACCCACGGCAATGACGTCTGCCTGCTGCTGAACGCGAGCGTCAACGCCTATCGTCGCCTGGATCCGCACTTTGAAGCGCCCAACCAGATCAAGGCTTCGGCGGTGGATCGCGGCTCCATGATCCGCATTCCGATCGGCAACTCGAAGTCGGCACGCGTCGAGGTGCGCTCCGTCGGACCGGACGCTAACCCGTACATGGTGCTTTACTCGATCTTCAAGACCGGACTTGATGGCCAGACCTCGAAGATCAAGAACCTGCGCCAGGCAGAGCGCTATCTGCCGGATAACATCTATACAGCTCTCGAAAACTTCCGGGGCGCTCAGTGGACGGATGAACTGCTTGGGTCGGATGTGAAGGAACGCTACGCCGAGCTCAAGCAGGCATCCGCTGACCGTTGCCCGCGCCTGCTGGGTACTGTAGTGAAGGCCAGCGAAGTCCAGTTCCACCACGACGTGTATAACCAGCTTCTTTGGGGTCAGTTTTAATCAGTTGCAGATGAGATGGAAAAGAAAGCGCCTCGGGTAACCGAGGCGCTTTGCTTTGTGCGACTGCCAGAATGAGGGAAGACTGTAATTGGATCAGTGGATGTGCAGGATTTATTGTTCTACCAGAAGAAGTCGATCACCGCGCTTTTTGTGCGATAATCGCATAAAATGTTGGATTGATGTTATTCGTGCGGAATATCATCGATTCGTGTTGAAAGCTTGCAGCAATGCCTAAGCAAGCAACTAAGGAGAACGGGATTATGCGTAAGAAGGTAACGATCGTCGGTGCGGGCAATGTTGGCGCGACCGCAGCCCATTGGATTGCAGCGAAGGAACTGGCGGATGTAGTGCTGATCGACGTCATCGAAGGTGTCCCTCAAGGCAAGGCTCTCGATCTGCTTGAGGCTATGCCGATTGAAAAGCGGGATGTCTCGATTCTTGGGACGAACGATTATGCAGACACAGCGAACTCGGACATCGTCGTCATCACGGCGGGCATCGCCCGCAAACCGGGGATGAGCCGCGACGACCTGCTCAACACTAACTTCGGCATCATGAGCGATGTGATTGGGAAGGCTGTAGCTGCCAGCCCGAACGCGATTCTGATCGTAGTGGCGAATCCGCTGGACGCGATGGTGCAGACGGCGTTCAAGAAGTCCGGATTTCCGCGTGAGCGCGTGATTGGTATGGCTGGCGTGCTGGATTCGGCGCGCTTCCGCACGTTCATTGCCGAGGAGTTGAAGGTCTCGGTCGAGAACGTTACGGCGTTTGTGCTGGGTGGGCATGGCGACACGATGGTGCCGCTCTCGCGCTACTCTACCGTGGCCGGAATCCCCATTACGGAACTCATCGAGCCAGCCAAACTGAAGGCTCTCGAAGAGCGCACCGCAAATGGAGGTGCAGAGATTGTGAAGCACCTCAAGACCGGCTCGGCATACTATGCGCCCTCTTCAGCCACGACCGAGATGGTGGAAGCGATTCTCAAGGACAAGAAGAAGATCCTGCCGTGTGCGGCGTATCTGGAGGGAGAGTACGGTATCAGCGGGCTCTACATTGGTGTTCCGTGCAAACTTGGCGCCAAGGGAATTGAGCAGATCATTCAGATTAAGCTCACGCCCGAGGAGCAGGCTGCTCTGAACAAGAGTGCCGCGGCTGTGAAGGAGCTTTGTACGGTCATTGGCGTTGCCTGATTTCGCCTTACTGCATGACCAGAAGGGCCCGCTCATCGAGCGGGCCCTTCTGATGTGTTACTGGATACCGGAGGTTAGCTGCGGTTGATCGTTACGCTCTCCAGCACGATCGGAGTCTTGGGCTGGTCCATGGCGCCGCGAGGCACGCGGCTGATCTTCTCGACCACTTCATAACCTTCGATCACTTCGCCGAAGATGGTGTGCTTCCCGGTGAGCCAACTGGTATCAGTGACGGTGATGAAAAACTGGCTGCCGTTGGTGTTAGGGCCGGCGTTTGCCATGGCCAGCTTACCCGGCTGCTTGAAGTTGTGGGGGCTGCCCTTGGTTTCGTCCGCGAACTTGTAGCCGGGGCCACCCATTCCGGTTCCTTCAGGATCGCCGCCCTGGATCATGAACTCTGGGATGACGCGGTGGAAGATGGTGCCATCGTAGAGTTTGGGGCCTTTCTTGGAGCGAGAATTCCACTCCTTGGTGCCCTCAGCCAGACCGATGAAATTGGCGACGGTCTCCGGTGCATCGGCTTCAAAAAGCTTACAAACGATCGTACCTTCAGAGGTCTTGAAGGTTGCGTTAGTTGGCATTAAATCTCCTTTTCAGTGACTAGGTGTACTCAGGTTGGATGCCGTCAGCACCGAAAGTGGCTCTTGGGCAGGGGAAGGATTGTGCTGACGTTGCACATGGACTGTACGGTCGACGCAGTCGATTTCAACACACATGGGGACAGGAAATTGTTCGGCGAGTGCTATGGTTCTCAGGCCGAACCTTTAGCCTCAAACATCTCGGGGTAGTGCAACAGGCGAAAACTCTCTGAGGCCTGGGGTAAACTGCCATGGACAATGTGCCACAGGAACGGTGCACAGCGAATCATTTCATTGAAACTGAAATATTCGTTTGAGCCTCATTGATCATAGCCGATCAGGGGATGGAATATATGGCCAGTTGATTGCGAAAGTACGAGTTTCATCTCTGGCCCAAACCGATTACCGCCCTTGATTGGCTAGTGGGGCCGTTCCCTGAGTTCCTGATCACTTGGGGGTGCGCTTTGCGGTGAAGGAGTGGGCGTGGCAGCGCTCGGTGGCGGTGGGAGGGGCTGGCCTACGGGCACAATCGTTACTTTGTTCATCACCACCGGTGTTAGTGGCTTATCTTTCGCATCGCGGTCGACGAGTGCAATCCCGGTGACCATGAGCACGGTGTGCGGATCGCACTGACCGAAGATCGTGTAGTTGCCATCGAGCTGCGGAGTGGCGACCTGAGTGATGAAGAACTGGCTCCCGTCGGTGCCAGACCCGGAGTTTGCCATGGCAAGCCGTCCCGGTATATCGAAGCGTAGCGTCGGCACGATCTCATCCGGGACGTAGTAGCCGGCGTCGCCCTCCCCGGTTCCGAGGCGGTCCCCGCCCTGAATCATGAATCCTGGAATGACGCGGTGGAACGTTGTCCCGTCATAAAACGGGACGCCGTCCACCTTCTTCAATGTCTTCGGGTCGGTCCATGTTCTGGTCCCCGTAGCGAGCCCGATAAAATTTTCGACCGTCAGCGGCGCTTCCTTGTCAAACAGCTTGCAGGTCAGTCTTCCCATGGTGGTGTCGATGACCACGGTGGGTCCGGTGGGCGATGGCGGTGCTATTTCATGTGCAATGGTCGAGGGTGCATCGGGCAGTGCGTCCTGTTGAGCGTCTGGAGATGCTGGGGTCGCTGGCGCTGTGGCCGAGGACGTCGCAGGAGGTGTCGTCGTGTCCGGCAGCGTCGACTGGGCAGAGATTGCGGAGGAGCAGAGGACAAGCGTGCAAATCAGGGCGTGGAGTGCAGTCGTCGGGTTTTTCATTCGCCTTAAGGCTACTCCATCGAGGCTGAACGTCCAAGCGGGGTGCTGGCGTAACGGGAGGGAACTAGCGCTGCATCTCTGCCGTCGCCACACCGACCACCGAATCTGCCGCACCGTAGTAGAGCAGCCACTGGCTCTGGAAGGCTATCAGGCCCTCCGCGAAGGTTGCCCCCGCCGCATACTGGCCGTTGCGCTCGTAAGGCCAAACGGGCGTCAGCACGGGGTGTTCGGTGCGAGCCAGCAGCTTCTGCGGGTCCGAGGCGGAAAACAGAGCCTCGCCCACAGAGTAGGCCCCTGGGTGGAGTGTCGGATCACCGGGAAGAGCCATGTCCGGGGCCGAGGGGATGTTGGCTGTAGCCGAGGCAGCGGGTAAGTTTGGGGCCTGCGATGTCGCGGCCTCGGGGCTTCCGGCGAGCGAATTCTTCCCGTTGTAGATCAGGACGATGCCCTTCCTGGTGAGCAACGGCGGCGGTCCCACCTCAGGGAATCCGCTGTCGAAGTGCCCGGCGCGAGCTCCCATGACTACGCGCGGAAGGCCGGTGGCTTTGTCCAGCACGGGCGTCCAGTTGATCAGGTCGGTCGACGTCGCCAGATGGATCTGGATCTCGCCCCAGTACATCCAGAACTTGCCGTGAAGCTTTACCGCTTGAATGCGCCCATTGTGCAGCTCGGTGAGAATGCCGGCCGATTTGTAACGCAGCTTGTCGTAGCGGCCATGGTCGGCGTTCTTGAACGCGGGTCCGTACTTTGTCCAGTCCTTGAGGTTCTTCGATGTGGCAATACCCACGGTATATTGGCCACGATCCCTCGCCCACTGGGTGTAGGTCATCACATAGGTGCCATCCGGGGCGACGACGATGCGTGGGTCCTCTACGCCTCCGGGATATTCATGCGCCTTCTCGGCATCATTCTGCATATAGAGCACGGGTGCGCCTTCTACGGTGAAAAACAGGCCATCCTTGCTGGTGGCCAGACCCAGTCGGGACGTGTGCTCGCCAATCTTCGCTGCGCCAGAGGCATCTTCAGCGCGGAATATCACTGCCACCTCTCCGTTAGGCGCAATGGTTGCGGCGGGATTGAAGGCGTGCAGGGCGTCCCAGAGTGTCTTGTCCTGCGTGATGGGGTCCGTGAAGTAGTAAAACGGGTTGGGTTCGATGACGGGCGCCTCGGAGGGGCGAGCGAAGGGGCCAATCACCCATGATTGCGCACAGAGTGTATTCGCTGCGAGAATCCCGGCGGCAAGCAGAAGAGAGCGCACAATGTGCATAGGAGTCCTGGTGTGTAGATTGTGCCAGTATGAGACAGATCTGACTTGAGCCTACAGGAACCCTGCCGTGTGCTCAAATTCACACACGGGCAATGAAATCCACGCCGTCAGACCTGTGTCGTTCGTTCTACTCTCTGGCTGCCGAAGCCTGAACTTTGTCCATCACCCGCAACAGATTCCCGCCCAGCAATTTGCCAAGCTGCTCGGCGCGATAACCGCGCTCATGGAGTGCGGTTGTGATCTT
>DAIDKF010000026.1 GCA_027450185.1 Granulicella sp.
ATAGCTATTGCTCTGGCTCTGCCTATTCACACTTCCTTTAGCGATGATCGAATCGTCATTGGCCGTTATGCAGCCATTCGGCCCAAAAGCTACTCCTACTCAGACATCACCAAGATCACCGTGACCAAGGGCCTTCGGCTGCGAGATGGTTCTTTGCAGAAACGACCCGCAATCACACTCGACTTTGTAAACGGAGATCGATGGTCTTCGGCGGACAATCGCGATCCGGATAAATCCGTCGACCAATCATTGCTGAACCTTCTCGAACGAAAGACCAGCCTGCCGGTTATCCATCTTGATGCATTTCCTTTTGGTTCTGCGTAGTCCTCTATGTGAACCGTTGAATGCCGCCAACGGATACCGAGATTACTCCAGAGAAACGCCCTTATCTTGAGCGATGTGTTGAGGGTTAGCTCCAGTCGTCGCGGACCTGGGCCTGGTCGGCGAAGATCTGCTCGAAGCGGTTGGATTTTTTGATGAGGATGTCGCCGAAGAGGTCGGACTGGCGGAGCAGGATGGCTTGCAGGCGCACGAGCTCCAGCATGGCCAGGAAGGTGCATATGACGGCGCGCTCGGAGCGGGTGTTGTGCAGCAGGCGGCGGAGGCTCATGGGCTTGTCTTCCATGAGCAGGCGGCGTTTGACGAACTCGATCATCTGAGCGACGGTGACGGTCTCTTCGTCGATGGCGTGGACGGGGCGCTGGCGGAGGCGGGTGAGGATGTCCTGAAAGACGCGGACGAGATCCACGGTGTCGGCGTCGATTTCGCGGTCGGATTCGGTGGAGTCGAGGCCCTCGTCGTGGAGGAAGTTCCTGAGGCCGGACTGGGTCCAGGAGGCATCTTCGAGCATCTGTTTCTGCTGGAGCATCTGCGCGGCGGCTTTGAAGCGTTCGTGCTCGAGGAGGCGTTCGACGAGCTCGCGGCGGGGGTCTTCGGCGTCGCCTTCGGGGGCGAGCGGGTCGCGGGGGAGAAGGGTGCGGCTCTTGATGTGGATGAGCAGGGATGCGACGTAGATGAACTCGCCGGCGGCGTCGACGTCGGTGTCCTTGAGGTGGTGGGTGTACTCGAGGAACTGGGCGGTGATGCGGCCGATGGGGATGTCGTAGATGTCGATGTTCTGCTTGCGGATGAGGTCGAGGAGGAGATCGAGGGGGCCGTCGTAGACCTGGCCGACGGTGATGCTGAAGGGGGATTGCGAGGCCTCGTCGCGAGTCTTGTCGCGGGACTTGTCGGAACGCCTGGGCTCGGGGGGCGGCGGTGGTGTGGGAGGGTGCTCGAGGGCGAAGGGTTGATGATGTGCAATGGTGGAAGATTCTTCGCTGGGGCCGGCTTGTTCGGGGGCGCCGGGCTGCGCGGTGGGCTGGTCCTCGGAGTCCGTGGAGGGGATAGCTGGGGGGATCTCCGCTGCGGCTTCGCTTCGCGCAACCTCCGATCCGGAGGGCAGATTCCGGTTGGTGTCGCCAGATACCTTGGGGTCGAGATGTTGTTCGTCGGACATGATCAGGCGATTCCCATGGCGTGCTTGGCTTCGGCGAGGGTGAGGTTGGCGCGCTTGGCGGCGCGGTCCTTGCCGTTGGCGAGAACGTCGTGGATGACGTTGGAGCGACGCTCGAGGTCGGCGCGGCGGTCGCGGATGGGGGCGATGGTGCGGACGATGGCATCGGCGACCCAGCTCTTGCATTCGATGCAGCCGATGGAGGCGGCGCGGCAGCCAGCGGAGGCTTCCTGCTGGACGGCCTCGGTGGAGAAGACTTTGTGAAGGTCGAAGACCGGGCAGAGGTCGGGGTTGCCGGGGTCGGCGCGGCGGATGCGGGCAGGGTCTGTGACCATGACCTTGAGCTTGGCGCGGATGCTGTCGTCGGACTCGGAGAGTTCGATGTGGTTCTTGTAGCTCTTGGACATCTTGCGGCCGTCGAGGCCGGGGAGCTTGGGCGATGGGGTGAGCAGAGCCTGCGGCTCGGGGAGGATCTCGCGGCGGCCGAAGGGAGAGATTTTTTTGGTCTGCGAGGCGGCCTCGAAGAGCTGGTGGGGGCTAAAGTCAGTGCGTGTGGAGTCTTTGGGCTCGCCGGCCAGCTTGCGGGCCTTTTCGAGGATGGCGGCCATCTCCCAGGGAGCGGCGTGGGGCGAGGTGAAGAAGTCGCCGGGGTAGAGGGAATTGAAGCGGCGAGCGACCTCGCGGGTGAGCTCGACGTGAGCGACCTGGTCGGCGCCGACGGGGACAAAGTCGGGCTTGTAGAGGAGGATGTCGGCGGCCTGGAGGAGTGGGTAGCCGAGGAAGCCGTAGGTGGCGAGATCCTTCTCGCGGAGCTGCTCCTGCTGGTCTTTGTAGGTGGGGACGCGCTCGAGCCAGCCGAGGGGGGTGAACATGCTGAAGAGCAGGAAGAGCTCGGAGTGGGCGGGGACGTCAGACTGCTTGAAGATGACGCAGCGGCCGGGGTCCAGGCCTGCGGCGAGGAAGTCGAGGGCGATCTCGATGTTGTTGGCCTGAACGTCACCTGGGTCGGCGTAGTCGGTGGTGAGAGCGTGAAGGTCGGCGATGAAGAAGTAGCAGTCGTAGTCCTGCTGAAGGTGAACCCAGTTGTAGAGGGCTCCCATGTAGTTGCCGAGGTGCAGGCGGCCGGTGGGACGCATGCCGGAGAGGACGCGGGGACGGGGTGCGGTGCGGGATGGATTGGGGCTCATGAGTGGAAGTTCAAGGATACATGTCCTGCGCGGAGTCCTGCGCGGACGGCGAGGGTTGGGCTTGATGGAGCGAGGCGTTGCATTGCAGAGGGTTATGGGTTAGAGGCTGAAGAGCAGCGACTGGAAGATGGCCATGATCGGGAAGAAGAAGAGCTGGATGACGTAAAAGCCGAGAAAGAAGAAACCGAACATGAAGTAGAGGCTCATGCTCTGGTAGGTTTTGGCGGCGTTGAAGGGGAGATAGTGCATGAGGATCTTGCCGCCGTCGAGGAAGGGCAGGGGAATGAGGTTGAAGACGAAGAGCAGGGTGTTGACGAGGATGCAGAAGTAGAGAAAGAGGATGAGGGGGAAGATGCCGGGAAGGCCTTCGGTGCCGATGCTGAGGTTGCGCATGGCGAGCTGGGAGGCGATGACGAGGGAGTCAACGGAGCCGGGGACGGTGTGGCGGACGATGACGAGCGCGAGGAGGGCGACGATGGCGGCGAGGAGTTGGGCGGCGGGGCCGGCAAGGGTGGCAAACATCTCGTCGCGGGAGGGGTCGCGGAAGTTGCGCGGGGTGAAGGTGATGGGCTTGCCCCAGCCGAGGACGAGAGGGCTGCGGAAGATGAACAGGACGGGCCAGACGAGGGTTCCGAGGAGGTCGAAGTGACGGGCGGGGTTCATGGTGAGGCGGCCCATCATGCGGGCGGTGGGGTCGCCGAGGCGGTTGGCGGCCCAGGCCTGAGCGCAGTCGTGGAGAGAGATGGCGAGCACCAAGACGACCAGCTCAAAGATGATCAAAGCAACGTTCAACGGCATGAAGATAGTTTACGGGAGTAATTTGTTGTTCCGCGGGACGGGTTCTGAGGTATAGACTACGTGGCATTGAGATCGTTGCAGCAGCCTGGGCGACCCTGGAAGCAGGATGATCCCCCCAAATGCAGGCGGCAGCGGCGGCTCCTAAACTGAAGCGGAGGCAGCCCGGGCTGCCTCCGCTTTTTTGGTACGCCGTGCATGTTCGACAGCTTGGAGGTGTAAGTCCTCTTCACATCCTGATGGAGGAGAAGTGATAGCGAAGCGCAAGGGCGTCACCGTGAGGTGGGGTCTGGAGGAAGCGTGGAGCAAAGACGCGAGCCGATGGACAAGAACCGGATATGAGGCATGCTGCGCTGGACAAGCTGGCTAATGACAGCGGAATCCATATCCATCAAGGGCGCGGGTTGTAAATCCGGCGGTTGTGCGTCGAAGGCGGTCGAACTTATCACGGGAGGTCTGCTGCACGTCCCGGAATCGGGACTGAGGGTGGAGCAATCCATTTTGACCGTGCGGCAGAAGTCAGCAGCGGGCATAGTATGCCATGCCGTCGGCGAGGCTATTGAGGCACTCCGAAGCCGAAAGGTGGAGTCAACAGCTAGGCCAAGCCGGGAACGGTGGTAGAAGGCCCAAACGGCAGGAATCGGCCATTAGGAGGCGCGACTCGATGGGGGACAAGCGGCAGAAGAACCAGCTTCGGCTGGCCTTTAGCGGGGAGGGGAGGAGTGAAGCTCCGATGTTTCCCGGCGAAGGGTCCGAATCTCTCACGGCGAAGCGCATGTCCGAAAGCCCGGCTCAAGAGGAACAACTGATGGAAGAGGTCTGCGGGCAGGAAAACTGTCTGTGGGCCTTGAAGCGAGTGAAGTCCAACAAGGGCAGCGCAGGCATCGACGGCATGAAGGTCGAGGAACTTGCCGGCCACTTGAAGGAGCACTGGCCAGCCATCCGGGAACAACTGCTACGTGGAACTTACAAACCGCAACCGATGCGACGGGTAGAGATACCCAAGCCGGACGGAGGGGTGCGACAGTTGGGCATCCCGACGGTGTTGGATCGCATGATCCAGCAAGCGGTGATGCAGGTTTTGCAGCGCAGGTGGGACCCGGAGTTCTCCGAACACAGTCACGGGTTCCGGCCCGGACGTTCGGCGCATCAGGCGGTAGCCAAGGCCCAGAAATATCTTGCCTCTGGTAAACGCTGGGTGGTTGATCTCGATCTGGAGAAGTTCTTCGACCGGGTTAACCACGACAGACTGATGGCAGCCGTGGCGCGGCGGGTCGCCGACAAGAGGATGCTCCGGCTGATACGAGCGTTCCTCACGGCGGGCGTGATGGAGGATGGGTTGGTAAGTCCGGTGGATGAAGGAACGCCGCAAGGCGGACCGTTATCACCGTTGTTGTCGAACCTCGTGCTTGACGAACTCGATCGGGAACTGGAGCGGCGCAAACTCTGCTTCGTGCGGTACGCTGACGACTGCAACATCTACGTCGGCAGCCAACGGGCAGGGCAACGGGTGAAGCGAAACATCACCAGCTTCATCACGCGGCGGCTCAAGCTCAAGGTCAATGAGCAGAAGAGCGCGGTGGCAAGACCGGCGGAGCGGAAGTTCCTTGGCTTCAGCCTGACTAACGCACGGGAACCGAAGCGGCGAATCGCCGCCAAGGCTCTTATGCGCTTCAAGCTGAGAGTGCGGGAACTGACGGGCCGGACGCGGGGCATCAGTCTGGAGCAGATGACCAGGGAACTGTCCAGCTACTTACGCGGCTGGAAGAGCTACTTCGGCTTCTGTGAGACGCCCTCGGTGCTGGAGAAACTGGATCGATGGATACGGCATCGGCTGCGATCCGTGATCTGGAAACAATGGAAGCGGGGCAAGGCGCGGTTCAGGCAGTTATCCGAACGTGGGATCGGCAAAGACCTGGCGGCAAGATCGGCTGGGAGTGCGCACGGTCCATGGAGAATCGCCAAAAGCCAAGCCATGCAGGTAGCGTTTCCTACTCTCTACTTCGACTCGCTCGGCGTTCCACGCTTGTTCGTTCGCTCATAGCTTAATCCTCCGAACCGCCGGATGCGGACCCGCTTGTCCGGTGGTGTGGGAGGGGAGAGGCCGCGAGGCCTCCCCCTATCCCGATTTGCGGGCTGATGAGTGGGGGATTTATTCGGCGCTGGGGATGGAGCCGCTGGTGGTGACGCCGGCGGTGATGACGGAACTGAAGCTGGAGTTGGCGGTGGTGAAGCTGAAGCCGGCGCTCTGCGCGGAGCTGGAGGCAAGGAACGGGGTGAGAGCTGCGGCTGCGGTGGAGCTGCTGCCGCCGACGCCGACGATCAGGCCGGTGAGATCCGCCTGGCTCTCGTAGTTGACGTTGTTGGCGGGGAGGACGGTGGTGGTGCCGATGGTGGGGCTGGCGATGGTGACCGAGGGGATGGCGCGGATGAGGGCGCGGTGCTCGGCTTCCACACCGAGGATAGAGGCGGCGACCTTGGCGTAGAGGATGAGGTCGGCCTGGGTGTAGTTGCTGCCGCTCATGGCGGGGTTGGCCTGGGTGGAGCTGAAGCCGTTGTAGCCGGCGGCCATGGAGGCGAACTCTTCGACGGCGGTCATGTAGGCGCCGACGAAGGCGGTCTCGAGAGCGAGCAGGATGGGGACGAAGTTGGCGAGGGTGTCAAAGGTGCCGGTGGGGTAGTAGAAGGTGGCGGGGACGCCGGCGCCGATGTCGCCGCTGCCGGAGGGCGAGAGGCCGAGGAGGGTGCGGAGAAGCTGCGCGTGCTGAACTTCCTCGAGGAGTGCGGCCTGGAGATAGGCGACGTTGACGACGCTGCCACCGGCGGAGACGTTGACGGCTGTGCCGCCGTTGGCGAGGTTGGGGTCCTTGATGACGGCGCCGACGAGGGCGTTGTAGTAGGTGGTGATAGCGAGGTCTTCGGCGATGAGAGCGGCGGTGAAGATCTGGGTGGCGGTGTCGGTGGAGGCGGAGGCCATGACGGATGTGGTGCCGCTCATCGAGTTGCTGCAGCCGATGAGGGTGGCGGCAGCGGCGCCGATGCCGACGGCGCCTGCTCCGGTGAGAAAGGAACGGCGGTTGACTACGCTATCGATCATCTCTTGGGTTACTTTGCCTACGGACATGGGAGTCTCCTGAGGGGTTGATTGCGGGGTGAGCGGCGGTGGTCGATCGGACGCGATGGGGCAGGAGCGGAGAGAGGCGTGCGCCTGGGACGATCGCCAGCGAAGGATGAAGGCTGTGGGATAAGGCTGCTCCGGTGCTGGTGCGCGAACGCTGGCCGCGGCGGGTTGGCTGCGGAGTTCGCGGGCACCGGGTGGTGCATTGCTTCGTGAGGAGAACGAGCGCGCGGCGGCGATGGATTGGTGAGGCGAAAGATTTATTTGCGGGGCGGGCGTCCTTGGCCTATTCGTCCTTGGTCTGGAGCAGGTCGGCGAGGGTTTCCTTGTGTTTGGGGCGGGCGGTGATCTTGTCCTTGAGCGTAGGGAGCGGGTGCGAGGGCGGAGGCGTGCCGAGACGCTCGCGGGCGTTGGCCTTGACGGCTTTGGTGGCGGAGAAGACCTGGTTGCTGGCCTTGGACTTTGGCATGGGGGCGGACCTCCCGGAGTGAAGTACAGCGTACTCCTGATGGGGTCAGGGTTGAAAGGTTGAGGGTGGAAACCCTGGTGAGGGGAGAAATTTGTGCGTAGCGGCAAAGGCGTATTCTTAGACGAGCGACTGCGCCGGTAGCAGGATGGCGCCGGGGGAACCGATGGACGAGCGCGACTTCTTCGATGAAGTAACAGAAAAGAAGATTCACACGATGACCTGCCCGCACTGCGGACAGCCCGGCGAGTATGAACTGATGTGGCTGGTGCGGCGCAAGCGGGCGCAGGTGCCGCGCGGAGCCGATGAGTTGGACCGGGCAAAGTTTGCCAAGGCGCGCAGCTACATGGTGCGGCGCGATGATCTGGTGGGGTGCAAGAATATTCGCTGCCGGAAACGGTTTGAGGTCGTGGGGATTCAGTCGGTGGCGGACTTGCAGCAGGCAGCGGTGGGGACGGCGGAGAATCGCGCGGAACGGATTCGGGCTGCGTTTGGGCGGCGGACGCTGGGGTAAACAGAGCGTGCGGGAGACGCGCAGGACGGATGCGGTCGAGCGGACGGAGGGAGCGGTTTCGCATCGATAGCGGTTTGTGCTTTAATGCGGGGAGCGCCGGAGTTTGAGCTGGACGCAGAGTTTGCAGCAGGAGTGAATTTGCCATGGCCAACATGATGATCCCGGTCGAAGAGCGACACCTGACACCGGAACAGGTGGACCAGATCGACCGGCGGCGGCGGCGCGGGCAGTTGCTGCTGGTGGTGGGTTTTCAGGCGTTGATTATTGCCACCATTATCACCATCTGGAGCGGCCAGGATTTCACGTACTCGCCGGGCTGGATCCACCCGCTGGGTTACTGGGATGCGTTGTTGTTCCTGGCATCGCTTATCTGCATCGGGGTTGGGATTCAACTGCGGCGCGGGTTGAACGAGTTCTTCAGTTACTAGATATTTTGGGGGTTTGGGCAAGACGGCGGGCTGCGGCTCGCCGTCTTTGTTTGCGGCGAGAGTTGTCACGGCAGGAGGTGGGGTGCGTCTGCTATGGTGGCGTTCGATGGGAAGTGCGGAGGCAGGCGAGATGGCTGGTGTGCTGGGAGTGCTGAGGGTGGGGATAACGCTGGCGGAGCCGATGAGTTTTTCGGTGGCTGAGAAGCTGCTGCTGGCCGCGTTGATGGCTGCGTCGGCGGGGGTGTTTGCGTGGCGGCTGGGGCCGATGGCGCGGAATGTGTGGGGGGCAAAGAAGGACACGGATTTTTCGCTGCGGCCGGTGGGGAAGCGGGTGTGGAAGTTTGTGTGGGAGGTGCTGTGCCAGGCGAAGGTGATTCGGCAACGGCCACTGCCGGGACTTGCGCATGCGTTTGTGTTCTGGGGGTTCCTGGCGTTTGCGCTGGTGTCGCTGAACCATATTGCCGTGGGGTTTGGATGTGGGTTCTTGCAGTATGCGGGCGGCTTTGGGACGTTCTATGTGGGGTATGCGGCGGTATGGGCGCTGCTGGTGGCGGTGAGCATCAGCGGGCTGTTTGTACGGCGGTTTGTGGTGCGTCCGAAGTGGCTGGGGGAGAAGGTTTCGATGGAGTCGGGCGTGATTGCCGGGCTGATCTTCGCGCTGATGGCGACCTATCTGGCGGCGCTGTTTGTGGCGGATGGGAGTGGTGAGGCGCTGGGGTTGTGGTGGGTGCATACGCTGGTGCTGCTGGCATTTCTGCCGATTATTCCGGGAACAAAACATCTGCACCTGGTGCTGAGCCCGCTGACGGTGTTCCTGAAGCGGCCGGAGTTTTCGCAGCTTCCGAAGCTGGAGGGAGATGAGGACTTCGGATTGGTTGCGGGGAAAGACCTGACGCGGTTGATTGCGCTGCAGGCCTATAGCTGCGTGGAGTGCGGTCGGTGTACGGAACACTGTCCGGCGGCAAACACGGGCAAGGTGCTGAACCCGAAGGAGATTGTGCTGGGAGTGAGGTCGTACCTGAATGCGGAGGGGCCGGGGAGCGAGGTGGCGCTGCTGGATGGGTCGGTGAAGGCGCTGTCCATGGAGGCCGCGTTTGCTTGCACGACGTGCGGCGCTTGCGAGTTCCAGTGTCCGGTGGGGGTGCAGCATCTGCCGGTGTTGATTGGGCTGCGGCGCGGCGCGGTGAATACGGGAGCGTGGGAGGATCGGTTTGGCACAAAACTTTTTCTGGCGTTGGAGAAGCAGGGAAATTCGCTGGGCATGAGCACGATGGAGCGGGACAAGTTTATTGCGAAGCAGGAGTTCCCGGTCTTCGATGGCAGCCAGGAGTACTGCCTGTGGCTGGGATGCATGGGGAGTTATGACCCGAAGGGAAGAGAAATTGTGTCGGACTTTGCGCGCGTGATGCGGGCGCTGGGAACGGGGTTCGGCGTGTTGAAGAAGGAGAAGTGTACGGGCGATCCTGCGCGGCGGCTGGGGAACGATCTGCTGTTTGGGGAGCTCGCGGAACAGGGGCTGAAGGCGTTTGAAGCGGCAGGCGTGAAGAAGATTGTCACGATCTGTCCGCACTGCGTGCGGACGATTGCGACCGACTGGCTGGAGTATGGCGTTGCGCCGGAGATCGAACATCATTCGGAGTTTATGGCGCGGCATGCGCACCTGCTGCCAAAGCAGACGGGCGCGAACATTGTGTATCACGACCCGTGCTATCTGGGGCGGTATCGCGAGGTTTACGACGAGCCGCGCGCGGTGGTGGCGACGGCGGGAGAGTTGGTGGAGGCGGAGCGGAGTCGCGAGCGGTCGTTCTGCTGCGGGGCTGGAGGTGGGCTGGCGTTTCTGGGTGAAGAGAGCGGCGAGCGCGTGAGCCATGTGCGCGCGCAGGAGTTGATGGCGACCGGCGCGGAGACGATTGGGACGGCTTGCCCGTTCTGCAATTCGATGTTCCGCGATGCGCTGGGCGCAGTGGGTGGAGAGACCCCGCCGCAGTTGTTGGATATTGCACAGTTGGCCGCCAGAGGATTGGCGGCGGAGACTGCGGCGAAGCAATGACGTTGAATCCGACGACGTCGCTGGTGCTGGTGGTGGTGTTTGTCGCTACGCTGATTCGGTCGACGTTCGGATTTGGCGAGGCGCTGATTGCGGTGCCGTTGCTGGCGTTGATACTTCCGGTGGGGATTGCGGCGCCGTTGGCGGTGCTGCTGTCGATCACCGTCGCAGGTGTGGTGGTGGTGCAGGACTGGCGAAGGATTCATGTACGCAGCGTGGGATGGTTGCTGGCGTCCACGTATGCAGGCATTCCGCTGGGCGTTGTGCTGCTGGCTAGCAGTCATCATCGTCTGGTGAAGGTTGTTCTGGCGATGGTGATCGTAGGCTTCGCCGGATATTTTCTGATGGGAAAGAAGCCGCCGGAGTTGAAGAGCGATAGTGGTTCTTGGCTGGTGGGCTGCGGATTTCTGGCAGGGGTGCTGGGTGGCGCGCTGGGAATGAATGGGCCCCCGCTGGTAATGTATGGGGCGATGCGGCGATGGTCTCCACAGCACTTTCGCGCGACGCTGCAGGGATACTTTCTGCCGGCGAGCGTGGTGGCGATGGCAGGCTACTGGCTGGCAGGGTTGTGGGTTCCGGCGGTGACGCACTATTACCTGCTCTCGCTGCCGGTGGTTGTTCCAACGATTTTTCTGGGGCGTGCGGCGAATCATCGGCTGCGGGGAGATGCGTTTCTGAAGTATGTCTATGCGGGGCTGGTTTGCGTGGGGGCGGTGCTGCTGATTCAGGCGATGAGCAGCCGATAGGGAGGGATGAGATGAGCGGCATATGGCGAACCGATTCACGTATCGTGTTACGATAGCTGAATAATGAAGAGATTGAAGGTGAAGGATGCTGAGCGGCAGATTCATGAGCTTGCCGAGTTTCGTTTTGCTCTGCGAAAGTTTTTGCACTTCAGCGAGGAGGCTGCGACGCGTGTGGGTCTGACGCCGCAGCAGCATCAGTTGTTGCTGCAGATTGCGGGCGCGCCGACGGGGACGGTGACGGCGGTGGGCTATCTTGCGGAGCGGCTGGCGCTGCGCCATCACAGTGTGGTGGAGTTGGGCAATCGGTGTGAGGAGGCGGGACTGATTGTGCGGACGAGCGATCCGGGCAACCGCCGCCACGTGGTGTTGAAGATGACGGCGGAGGGGAATCGGTTGTTGAGAAAGCTGTCGTCGGACCATGCGCGGGAGTTGAACGAGTTGGGGCCGCAACTGGTGGCGGCGCTCACGGTGCTAACGGATTGAATGCGGGCCTTGCGGGGAGTAACTCAAGGGAGAATGCGGTGAGCCAAACGAAGGCGACGAAAAATTGGATGCAGTGCTATTTCGTGCAGTACTCGCTGCTGCGGCGCTATGTGCCGAGGGTGCAGGAGGATCTGCGGGCGGCGTATGCGCGCAATCTGCACAAGTGGCTGCTGATTGCGCCGTTGATCGGGGTGACGGCGGGGCTGACGATCACGGCGATTGCGGTGATCATACTGCGTGAGATGTGGCCGCCGATACTGGCGTACTATCTCGGCCATCATTGGGCGATTGTGCCGGGGCTGGTGGCGGGTTGCGCGCTGACGGGCCTGATCATGCAGTACCTGACGCGCGATCCGAATCAACACTCGACCGAAGAGGTGATTCAGGCGTATCACGAGCATGAGGGGACGATCGACATGCGAGCGTTCCCTGCGAAGCTGCTGGCGGCGGTGACGACGGTGGGATTTGGTGGGAGTGCGGCGCTGGAGGGCCCGAGCATCTATGGAGGTGCGGCGATTGGGTCGTGGCTGTGGGCGAAGCTGCATGGGCTGCGGCGCTTTCGGCTGAACGCGCGGGACCGGCGCATCATGCTGATCTGCGGCGCCGCGGCAGGGATGTCGGCGGTCTTTCGCGCGCCGCTTACGGGGATTGTGTTTGCGCTGGAGATGCCCTACAAGGACGATCTGGCGCATGAGGCGCTGCTGCCGTCGCTGATTGCTTCAGTGGTTTCGTATATGACGCTGGCCGCATTCATGGGCAGCAAGCCGCTGTTCGACTTCAACGGGGCAGGCGCTTACACGATGCGCGATCTTCTGTGGAGTGCAGTGCTGGGAATGTTGATTGGACTGCTCGGCTTGGTGTTCGTGATTGCGTTCCGGTATCTCCGGAGCTTTGTGGTGAGGTGGACGGCGCCGCACTGGGTCAAGCTGTCGATGGGTGGCTTGCTGACGGGCCTTTGCGGGCTGCTCTTTGTGCAGATATATCCGGGGGCGCTGATTCCGCTGGGGCCGAACTATGAGGCGGTGGGGACGATCCTTACGCAGAGTCACAGTTCGAGCGAGTTGGTGGCGTTCGGCATCTGCAAACTTGCGGCAACGGCTTTTACGCTTGGCGCTGGAGGGGTAAGTGCGATGTTTGTTCCGCTGTTTCTGACGGGCGGAGGGTTGGGGATTGCGTTTGCGCAGACGGTGGTGCATAGCCCGCTCGTGGCGCTGTATGCGGCGGTCGGGATGGCGTCGTTTATAGCGGCAGCGTACAAGACACCGCTTGCGGCGGTGGTGTTCGTTGCAGAAGCTACGGGAGGACATGCCTTTCTTATTCCGGCGCTGGTTGGAGCGGCGGTGGCGTATGGGGTCTCCGGCGACGCTTCGGTGTCGGCTGACCAGAGGCTGCACGAAGAGGCGATATGGGCGGAGGCGCGCGAGTTGGAGGTGCAGCGCGAACGATAAGGTGCGGCGTGGGCAGACGGGTTCTGTAATCGCCGACGCGGAGACAGGCGGGGTGGTGGTGCGATAGGCTGGGTGGCGATGGCGGTGCGGCCGCCAAATGGAGTTGGAATGAAGATTGTGGTGGCGGTGAAGCAGGTGCCGGAGCGCGATGCGGTGGTGCGCGTGGCGGCGGATGGGCGTGGCGTAGATGAGAGTGATGCGGCGTGGACGATGAATGAGCCGGATGCGTATGCGCTGGAAGAGGCGCTGCAGTTGAAGGAGCGTGCTGGAGACGGGGAGGTTGTTGTGCTGTGCGCGGGGCCGGAGCGGGTGCAGAGTACGCTGCGTGAGGCGCTGGCCAAAGGCGCGGATCGAGCGGTGCATGTGGTGACGCCGGAGAGTGGCGCCGGGTCGCTGGGGGAGCGGGATACGCTGGATGTGGCGCGGCTGCTGGCCGATGCGGTGCGGGCTGAGGCTGCGGATCTGGTGCTGACCGGGTTGCAGTCGGATGATTTGGGAGCGGGACAGACGGGCGTGGTGATGGCGGAGTTGCTGGGGGTTCCGCATGCAACGCTGGTACTGCAGGTGGAGCTTGCCGGCGCTGGGATTAAGGTGAAGCGCGAGTTGGAGGATGGGTGGATGCAGCAGGTGGAGATGCCGCTGCCGGCGCTGCTGACGGTGCAGTCAGGAGGGAACCGGCTGCGCTATGCGACGCTGATGGGGATCAAGCGGGCTCGGCAGAAGGAGATGCGCGAGGTGGAGGCCGCGGCAGCGACGAAGCGTGCGGATGAGGTGGTGAAGGTGTCACTGCCGGTGCGGGTGAAACAGACGGAGATGCTGACCGGATCGGCCGATGAGATTGCGGCGAAGCTGGTGGAGCGGTTGAAGTTTGAGGTGAAGGTGTTGTGAAGCGCTGTGCGCGCGGTGGATCGAATTCAGGAGTGGAGCGGATATGAGCAGCAAGGTGTTGGTGGTGATGCAGACGAGTGGTGCGGGTTGGCATCGGATGAGCTTTGAGGCGCTGGCAGCGGGACAGGCGTTGGCTGCGGAGCTGGGAGTTGAGTGCTCGGCCGCAGTGCTGGGTGAAGGAGCAGCGGTTGCGGGGCTGGCTGCGGAGTTGACGACGAAGAAGCTGGCTGCGGTGTGGGCGGTGGGCGATGCGCTGCTGGCGCAGTACACGGCGGATGGCTGGGTTGCGGCGCTGGAGCAGTTGATTGCAGAGACGCAGCCGAAGTATGTGGTGTTCCCGCATACGTACCAGGTGCGGGATTATGCGCCGGCGCTGGCGACGCGGTTGGGCGAGGTGCTGATCGGGGATGTGACGGCGATACGAGCGGAAGATGCGCAGAGCGGGCCGGTGTTTGTACGGCAATGGATGCAGGGAAAATTGAATGCCGAGTATCGGCATGCGAGTGCGAGCGGAGTGTGCGTGGTGTCGGTGCAGGCGGGGAGCTTTCGCGCGGAGGCTGTCGCGGAGGGTGCGAGTGAGGTGAGGGCATTTGCTCCGAAGCTGGAGGCGGAGAAGATTCGGACGAAGCCGGGCGAGGCGTTTCGCGAGGCGGCGCAGACGGTGGACCTGTCGTCGTCTGCGGTGATTGTGAGCGTGGGGCGAGGGATTGGGGAGCAGGAGAATTTGAAGCTGGTGGAGGGCCTGGCGGCTGCGCTGGGAGCGGATGTGGCGGCGTCAAGGCCGATCTGCGATGCGGGCTGGCTGCCGATGGAGCGACAGGTGGGGAGTTCGGGGCAGACGGTTGCGCCGAAGCTGTATGTGGCGGTGGGAATCTCGGGGGCGATCCAGCACCTGGTGGGAATGAAGGGAGCGAAGACGGTGATTGCGATCAACAAGGATGCGGACGCACCGATCTTCGAGGTCGCGGATATCGGCGTGGTGGGCGATCTGTTTGAGATCGTGCCGGCGTTGACGAGAGCGATTCAGGCGGCAAAACAGGGATAGGGGAGTTGCGCGCAGGAGTCTTTCACTGCTAGAAATGCGTCATACTGGAAGAGACCGGTTGGATTGAACTTTCCAGCGACGTGAACCCTTGATCAAGCGAGCAAAACGCGGAGGTGCTGAGCACGCGCATGCCCTGTGGCTGCGTGTGGTGGCGTATGTGTGCGTGTTGCTGGTGGTCGGGGCAAGCTCGGCGCAGGCGATCCATGTCCATGGACAGTGGTTGCCGCAGAAGGCGATTCGGGCCGGAGCGCTGCCGGATGCTGCGCAGCTTCCGGGTGGCGAGGACAACTGTCCGTTGTGCATGGCGATGCACTCGGCGCTGCCGGCGGCGACGCATGTTGCGCTGGTGCGGATGGTGCTGGTGGAGTGCAAGGTGGTGCAGGGCATGAATCATGCGCCTGAGACGCTTTGGCACTTTGCAATGTTCAGCAGGCCCCCGCCTGTAGAGACCCTGTAACAGATAGTGCTGAAGGATCGCGGTGCTGGATGAAGCACGAAGGTGGTGTGAAGCCTGCGCGATTTTCTCAACGAAGTGCAGCCGTTGCGCCAAAGGTGCGCCGACGCTGGACCGATCGCAGCATGGGAGCTTCGGCTTCTGTGGTCGCAATGGACAGGAGTATTCATGCAGAGATTTTTTCGATTGCATCTCGTAGGGCTGATGCTGGTCGTGATGGTTGTGTTTTGCAGCGGAGCCGCCGGTGGACAGAGCATGGCGGGGAGCATCAGCGGGACGGTGACGGACCCGACGGGAGCGATGATCCCGAACGCTACGGTGACGATTCAAAATTCAGCAAACGGATTCTTCAGGACGCAAAAGGCGGATTCGGGTGGGCAGTACAAGGTTTCTAACCTGCCATTTGGGGTGTACCGGCTGATGGTGAGCGCTGTTGGATTTGAAACGTTGACCAAGGTGGTGCAGGTGAACTCGGTGCTGCCTGTGGCGGTGCCGATGGCGATGGCGATGGCGAACGCGGCGCAGACGGTGACGGTGGAGGCGCCGTCGGATATGGTGCAGAACGATTCGGCATTCCATACAGATATCGATCGCGGGACGTTTGAGAAGATGCCGTTGGAGAGCGAGTCGTCGGGATTGACTTCGCTGGTGACGCTGTCGTCGCCGGGTGTGACGGCGGACTCGAATGGACTGTTTCATGGGATGGGGGATCATGCGTCGAACTCGTTTTCGATTGATGGGCAGCCGATTACGGACCAGCAGAGCAAGGTGTTTTCAAACGAGTTGCCGACGAACTCGATAGAGTCGATGTCGGTGATTGCGGGAGCGCCGCCGGCGGAGTATGGGGGGAAGACGAGCCTGGTGATCGATGTGACGACGCGGTCGGGCGAAGGCGTGACGACACCGACGGGATCGGCATCGACGTCGTATGGGAGCTTCGGGTCTTCGACGGGATCGTTTGATCTGAGCTATGGCGGAAAGAACTGGGGGAATTTCTTCGAGTTCGACGGGCTGGATACGGGCCGGTTTCTGGATGCTCCGGAGTTCTCGGTGTTTCACGCCAAGGGCAATGAACAGAATATCTTTGATCGCGTTGATAAGCAGATGACGGCAAAGGACGCAGCGCAGTTGAATCTGAACTTCAGCCGGTCCTGGTTTCAGACTCCGAATATGTATGACAACCTGCAGGTGCGGAATGTGATTGCGGATGGGGGATCGGCGAATCCGGTGTACGGAGATGTGGGGAACGCGGACCAGAGGTCGAAGATAGTGACGTTCGATGTGGCGCCGTCGTACACGCACACGTTCGATCAGTATGCAGTGGGGACGCTGGGGTTGTATGTGCGGCGCGATGGATACGACTACTACGGAAGCGATAATCCGCTGGCGGATAAGGGGCCTGTGACGCTGCAGAATGAGGCGATCTCGCAGGCGCGGTCGCTGCTGAACGCAGGCGTGCGCGGCGATGTGACCTATGCGCGCGGTGTGAACAATATCAAACTGGGCGGTACGTATGCGCAGACGTTTTTGAATGAGAATGACAAGTTGAGCGTAGTCAATAACACGTATAACTCGCCATGCATGGATGTGAACGGGAACCCTCTGCCGGGATATACGGCGGGGGCATGTACGGGAGGTGGTGTGCTGCCCAATCCGAACTTCATTGCGACGCTGGAGCCGTACGATTTGACGCGCGGGGGAGGGTTTTATGACTTCATCGGACATACGGACGTGAAGGAGTTGGGGCTATATCTGCAGGACCAGATACAGACTGGCAACTGGCTGTTCAATGTGGGGCTTCGCGGGGATTTTTATAATGGGCTGGCGCGGACGCGGCAGGCGGAGCCACGCGTGGGCGGGTCTTATACGGTGAAGCGGACGGCGACGATTCTGCAGCTATCGTATGCGCGGACGCTGGAGTCGCCGTTCAATGAAAACCTGGTGCTGTCGAGCCTGGGTTGCGGCAATGCAGTGCTGGCTCCGCTGCTGCAGTGCCAGCCGGGAGTGGGAACTGTGCTGCAGCCTGGGTTCCGCAATGAGTTTCATGCAGGGTTCGAGCAGGCGGTGGGAAGGCACTTTACGCTGTCGGGCGAGTACGTATGGAAGTACACCCACAATGCGTTCGACTTCAGTGTGTTGGGGAATACGCCGATCACGTTTCCGATCGACTGGCACAACTCGAAGATACCGGGCTATGCGCTGCATGGGTCGGTGCCGACGGTGCACGGGTTCTCGGCGTTTGTGGTGGCATCGTCTGTGGCTGCGCGCTTTGTCGGGCCGCAGGTGGCGGGCGCGGGAGCGACGGGCGGTGTGACGCAGGGAACCGCGTACTATCCGTTCCGGATTGACCATGATGAGAAGTTCAACGAGAACACGCATGTGCAGTATCAGATTCCGGGCAAGTTCAGCCCGTGGTTCAGTTTGAACTGGCACTACGATAGCGGGCTGGTGGCGGGATCGACACCGTGCTACAACCCGGCGTCGAACGACCCGAATACGGCGTGCCCGAATACATCCACGTTGCTGAATGGGCTGCCGGCGGTGGCGCTGGTGGACAATAATATTGCGCCGACGACGAATCCTGTAACGGGAGCTCCGGTGTATCTGCCGCTGACGCCGGATGAGGAGTTTGAGGCGGGGTTCAGTTGCAATGGAGTGAAGGCGAGTGGGAACAACCAGATTGGAGTGCAGCCTGTGGTCGGAGCGGGGCAGCCGTATGTTTGCCTAGCGTCGCAGTTTGCATCGTCGCAGATTCGTATTCCAGCGATGGGGACGGGGGACAATGACCATAATCCGCCGAGGGTGCAGGGCCGGAGCCTGTTTGATGTTTCGGTGGGCGATGACAATCTGCTGGATGGAAAGCGATACAAGTGGAGTGTGATGCTGACGGCGATCAACGTTGCGAATAAGTATGCGCTGTATAACTTTCTATCGACGTTTAGCGGAACGCACTATGTGACACCGAGGGCGATGACGGCGCAGTTGGCGTTCCACTTCTAAGGGCGATGGGCGCGCGTAAACAGCAACGCCGGCCTTGATAGCGGACGGGCATTGCTGTAGATGCGCGAGACTCCCGTAGGATGGGAGGAGATGTTGTCCCGGCTGCCAAAATCGACGCTGGTGTTGCTGGCCTTTGGCAGCGTGTATTTGTTTTGGGGATCGACGTATGGAGCAATCCATGTTGCGGGGGAGCATCTTCCGGTGCCGGTGGTGTCGGCAACGCGGTCGCTGATCTCGGCTACGCTGATTGTGCTGATCTCGCTGGGGCGGCGGAAGAGTTTGCAGGTGCCGAAGGGCGAGTGGTGGAAGTTGGTGCTGGTGGGATTGCTGTTCATGTCCTGCAACAACATGCTGCTGACGTGGGGGGAGAAGATGGTGCCGTCGGGCTTTGCGTCGTTGATTGTGTCGACGATGCCGATCATGATCGCGCTGATTGAGATGGCGTTGCCGGATGGCGATGCGTTGAACAAGCGAGGGTGGGCGGGAACGCTGCTGGGGACGCTGGGGATTGGCGTGCTGGTGTGGCCGTCGCTGCATGCGCGCGTGGCCGGGTCGAGGACGCTGCTGGGAGTGCTGGTGCTGCTGGGTGCGGCACTGGCGTTCGCGATTGGGTCAGTGCTGTCGCGGCGATTTCGGTTTACCGCGGATACGTTTGTGGCTACGGGCTGGCAGATTGGAGCGGCAGGAGTGTTCAACGCGACGTTGGCGTTGAGTACGGGAGCATGGCATCGTGCGGTGTGGACGCGAGATGGATTCGGATCGATCGTCTATTTGTCGATCTTCGGATCGCTGTTTGGGCTGGTGGCGTTTACCTACCTGCTGCAGAATGTTGCGGTGACGAAGGTGTCGACGTACGCGTTTGTGAACCCCGTGATTGCGGTGCTGCTGGGCGCACTGCTGCTGCATGAGCGACTGGTAAAGACGGAGATTGTGGGGATGGCGGTGATCGTGTGCGCCGTGGCGATGGTGGTGTATAGCCGCGTGGACCGCGGAAAGCGCGAGATCGTGGGGATGGCTGGCGAGGCCGTGGAGTAGAGCGGGTGTGACCACGAGGGTGTATGAAGGGAACTAGTTCAAAGGCCGCGTTCAATGAGAGGATGAAGTAACGAGCTCATAACGGACGGCTCCCACCCTCTTATGACTGCGGTGACGTCGACAAAACGTAGCAACTACTTGCCTACGCTAGATGGATGGCGCGCAATTGCAATTCTTTGGGTATTGG
>DAIDKF010000027.1 GCA_027450185.1 Granulicella sp.
TGGCTTTGCAGCATTTGTAGGCAAACATCAATACGTCCGTCCGGTACACCTTGTCGTACAGCGTATAGAAGCGAATGTTAGGCGATTTCTTCGCTTTATCGTGTAACGCTGCCTGTAACTTCTGAACGCCTTCTGGGGTTGCTAGGCTCATCACCAATCCCTCCGTCTTTGTCACTTCTTGCGTTGGTTTCCAACTAAGGTCCCTTCCCTCCACCGGAATTACCCGGTTTCATCGGTACTACGAACCTCTCCGCCACCCCGAACGGCCCAGCCTGGCTCTCACGAGTTGCTGGTTGATCCCAAACTGCGGATCACCGTCGGGGCTTCCCGTGTTGCGTCTGGTCCCCTTCTTGCCTACATGCCGTCGCCATTACCCCGGCAGGCACAACGGAATCCATTCGCTCGTACTATTCCGTCGTCATCGGCCTTCCCCGAAATTCAGGCGGGTCGGCACCTGCGTTACCTGTTTCGAGGCCTGCTCAGCGTTCACTCACGTTACGGCCTGTACGCTCGCCAAGTCGCCTTCGCGACCCTCTACACCGAAGGCTTCAACGACTTCGTTGCCTCCGCCGTTGCTTCGATTGCTACCGGGTGGAGCGAACCAGTTCCCGGGCGGGATTTGCACCCACTGTGGACCAGCGCCTTTCACGGCACACTGAATAATGCAGGTTAGGATGATTGAAAACATCGAAACTGCTGAGGCCAGTGCGTAGGTTTTCCGGTTCTTGGGCATGATGGCCGAGAAGAAATGTGTGTGAGAGGTCGACATCGAGGTTAGCGTAACCGGGCCCATGTCCGCTATTACGCGGCACGTTGGGGGGGCGGTCGTTCAATACGCCATCATGGTTGTTGTCCGCTCCCGTAGTGATGTCGAAAGGCATTCCGGAGTACAACTCGAGCACCAGCCCAAGATCCATCCAGCGGTTGGCATGTAGGGTACCCAGCAGGCTCAACCGGTTGCGCTGGTCTGGATCTGAGCGAGACCATTCCGTCTTTGGGGCGTAGCTGTTCGCCGGAAAGGAGATGATGCCGCTCGTGTTGTTATAGGTCTTCGACATACGGTACTGGATTTGGCCATTGAAGTAACTTGTGAGGCGGCCGCGATAGGTCAACTCAAGCGCATTTCCTGCCTGCACACCTTCCGACTGAAACTGCTGGTTCTGCCCCAGCGTAGTATCGGGCCTGGCGCTGTAGGTCGGCGGGAGCGGCGCGTTCACGTCGATGGACCGGAACAGGTGGCGACTGGTCAGATTGATCCAGTTCGCGGAGACGGTGCTCGATTGACCGAACTGGCGCTCCAGGCCGAGACTCGACTCCAAGGTATAGGGAATGATGGCGTGGGGGGCCAGCGTGACAACGCTTGTAGGGGTATTCGCGAGATTGGGACTGCCGAAGACAGGATTGTCGATCAGATAGCGCCGCAGGTTGACCCCATTGAAGTGCAGGAGTAATCCAATCGGCATCGGGCCTGTTCTGTCATAGAAGACTCCCGAGCCGCCGCGCAGAATCCACTTCCTGTCGCGCCCGAAGGCCCATGCAAGGTTCGCGCGCGGGGCGAAATTATTTGGATCGTCATCGAAGTAATTCTGCCAGTAGTAGCGCGCCCCAAACGTAAATTGCAGATGAGGCAGCACGTTCCAAGTGTCCTGTAGAAAGCCTGCAAAGTTCTTTTCCAGAAAGACGAGATGCTCTTGTCCCTGTTGCAGTAGAAGCAACGTGGGCAGGTTCGCCTGATAGGCGGCGAGGCTGGGAAAGGTATAGCGGCCCAGTTGATTCGTAAAGTCGTCGCGTCCACGGCGGCTGATATCAGGCACGTCGATGCCGAATTGGACGGTGTGCTTTCCGGCGGTATAGGTCACGAGGTCGGTGCCGTCGAAGTGGTACTCGGTGTTCTTTGCGTCCGCCTGCGCGCCTCCACCTGTGAACGCTCCCTGCACAGCGACCTGTGGCTGTTCCGTGACACTCGTTGTGGGTGAGTTGTTATGGCCCACGAGGAAATGCAGATAGTTCAGCCAGTGTTGGCTTTTGACCACCTGCCATGCAACGTTGATCTCGTGCTCTTCAAAAAGCGTGTTGTAACCCGCTTCCGGCAAGGTTGTGCCGCCAACACCTTGGTTCTGACTGCTCCGGTGTTCCCATGAGTAGCCGATCCAGAATTGATCGCCATTGCCGTAATCATGAAAGATGCGTCCTGAACCGAAGAAGTGGTGGGTGGGGTTCGGAACGTTTTGTTGCACAAGCCCTGTAGCCGTTGCGGCATTCACAAATGCCTGTTGACCAAGCAGATCGTAATCGACGCCGATCAGAAAGGTATTCTTTTTTTGATGCAGAACAGGACCCGTGATGGAGCCTTCATAATATTGCCGTTGTTCAGATGGCTTGCTGGTGGCGAATGCATTTTCCGCATCGAAGATGGAATTCCGATAGAGAGTATTCAATGAGCCGTGAAATCGCGAGGTACCGGACTCCGTGGTGATTTCGATGCGCGCTCGGCCAGGACGGGAAAATAGAACGGAATACGGGTCCTGGTTGATCTTGGCATTTTTGATGGCCGAGTTGGTGACGCCGGGGCCATTTGCCTCCACACCATTCACGACCAGCGTCACGCCGCCGGTGGCAATGTCGTTCTGGTCGAGCAGCGCCGATAATGTCGTCAGATAGTCCGCATCGAGCAGCGGCAGGCTGTCGAGCGAACTCCTGCTGAAGGTATTGGCGTTCTGATTATTGCTGGTTTCGCTGCTCACTTCTGGCGCTGCGTCGTTGGCTGTGACCGTGGCCTGAGAACTCGCTGACGCGATACTCAGCCGGATGGCGAAGGGTGCATGTGGCGCACCTGTCAGAAGGATGCGAGTGCTGGATGGGCTGAAGCCGGGTGCAGTAACGAAGAGGGTATAGGTGCCTGGAGAAGGAGAGGGAAGGCTAAATCGTCCACTGGAATCTGTATGCGTCTGTGCGACAGTCTTACCGTCAGAGGCAAGAAGCTGAACTGGCACTTTGGTCATGGCAGCCCCACTTGGATCTACGACGGTACCGCGTAGCGGAGCCGAAGGGTCTTGTGCCCCCCCGCGATTGGCAAGACACATAAATACTCCCACGCAGATCCCGCACAGCCAACGCCGGATCTGTATGCAAGAGATCAACTGGAATACTCCTCGTGGGTCGCTGGGGAGACATAGTTCTGGCCTCGTTCCGAAACTGACGACTGCGGAATCTTCATCCTGTTGGCTCTTGTTGCTTCAGGGGGAAATGCAGCCGAAAGGTGCATTTGGCGCCGGGCGTGCTATCGAGTTCGACCCTGCCACCGTGGACCGATACTGCCCATTCCACTATGGATAATCCAAGACCGGCGCCCCCTTCAGCATGTGTGCGTGCCTTGTTAATCCGGTAGAAGCGCTGGAAGACTTTCTCGGCATGCTCTACCGATATCCCTGGGCCGCTATCTTCGATTTCAATCTGTGCTTCGCCCGTTGTTGCCTTGACCCGGACTTCGATGCGGCCACCGGTGGGAGAGTATTTCACGGCGTTGTCGATGAGATTAATGAGCACCTGACGCAAGATGAGCCGGTCGGCGGAGATGGTGATAGATGGATCTCCTTGAACAGCGATGGTCTGTTGTTTCTCTTCGGCCAGAACTTCAAGAAGGGTCGCAGACTCTTTCGCCAGATCGAGAATGTTAACGGCCGTGTGCTGTAGTTGAATGTGTCCCGCATCGGCTCTGGAGATTGTCAGCAAGCTTTCTACAAGGCGGGTGAGCCGGTTCGCCTCCTCCAACATGCTGCCAATGATGTCCCGGTAGTAGGCGGTATCCCCTGGATTCTGGAGCGCCACTTCGCCGACGCTACGGATGGCTGTTAGCGGGGTGCGGAGTTCATGCGATGCGTCAGCCGTGAAACGACGAAGTTGTTCGAAGGATTTCTCTAGACGTGCCAGCGTCTCGTTAAAGGCAAGCCCTAGGTTGCCCAGCTCATCATTTGGGTTCAGTATGCTCAGCCGTTCGTTGAGACGCTCCGCACTGATCTTTCGGGCTCGCTGCGCCATTTCGTCCACAGGTTGAAGGGCTTGCCCAGCGACCGCATATCCCGCAAATCCGATTAGCAGAACCATGATCGGCAGGCCAATCGCCAGCACGGAGACCATGTCCCAGAACTCGTCCCAGAGCGGCTCTTCGCTCACGGCCAGCCGAAGCAGAAGAACTCGACCTTCCACGTTGTGCCGCCGTGCCGCCACTCGCACTCTCGACCCATTCGACAAACGGTAGGAATGGGGAGACCTGTCAAAGGGATTCTGTGTCGCGTCCGGCGCAGGCCCAAGAGAAGCATCCTCCAGGCCCGCGCTCAGAAACATCGGCTTGCCATCGACAGACCACATCTCCAGTACATAGCCGTGCTCGGGACTCTCCGAACGCGCTTCACCCTCTTCCGAGCGAAGTTCTACCTCGCCCTCGGGAGAGAGAAAAATCAGGCCCTCCACCGTCTCGATCTCACGATCCAGACTCACGTCCTGTTGCTTTCTCAAGTCATGCAGGAGGTAAACGGAAGTTCCCACGGCATAGAGTGTGAGACCCAATGCCAGCAGCACTCCATAGAGCAGAGTCAGCCGTACCCGTAGCGTTCTACCCGGCATTACTTTCATGGGGTCTCCTCGCTCAGGATGAACCCGACACCGCGGACGGTATGCAGTAGCTTCGCATCAAAGGGGTCGTCCAATTTCTTTCTTAGGCGCGCCACATGCACGTCAATGACGTTGTCCAGCGGCGTGGCCCTCCCAGGTTCCTTCCAAACTTCCCGTGCCAGCATCTCTCGGGAGACTACCCTGCCTTGATTCCGGGCAAGAAATTCCAGTAGTTCGAACTCGCGCGCCGTGAGCTCCAGCCGCGTGCCTTCACGCATTACAGCTCGATTCCCCGAGTCGATTTCAAGTCCGCCTATCTTGAGAGACGTTGCGGGTTCGGGTTTGCCCCGGCGCAGCAGTGCGCGAATTCGGGCGCTCAACTCCGGGAAAGCAAATGGCTTGACCAGGTAATCGTCAGCCCCCGCGTCGAGTCCTGCGACGCGGTCTTCCACGGCGTCCCTGGCGGTGAGCAGCAGAACGGGAGTTGTCTTGCGTTGTCTGCGCAGCGCGGCCAAGACCTCCAATCCGTCGCGTCCGGGCAGCATCACGTCAAGGACAATCAGATCGAAGACGCGGCTGCTGGCCAGGAAGAAGCCCTCCTCACCCGTGGACGCCAGCGTCACTTCGTACCCTTCGGCCCGCAGCCCTTCCTGTACAGCACGCCCAACCTTCGGTTCGTCCTCGATGACAAGAATCTGCACGTATTTATCCTCCTTCATCTATAAGGGTGAATGGGCCGTGTATGTTCTGAATTCTTGCTGAAGTTCTCCTTACGGCGAGTTAAGGAGATCGTCAGGGTGTCTTCAGGTGCATGTTCCAGCGCTTGCACCTATAAAGAGAGAGGGTATCGCACCCAATCCTGGTGCACGCAAGGAAGGCAGGAACATGGAGAGCGGAACGGTCTTGAAATTATTGGCGGTACTGGGTGTGTTCGGTGCAATGCTTGCTCCGGCGCAGAGCATGGATGCTGGTGGAAAAACACTGCGGGAGATCGCACGTTTCAATCTTCCCGGGCCTCCGGGCAAGCGCTTCGATTACCTGACCATTGATGGAGTCGATCATTGGCTGCTCTCCGCGCACCTATCGGCGGGCCAAACCTACGTCATCGACCTCAGGACCAACAAGGTCGTCAGTACCATCGCAGACACGCCGGGAGTGGAAGGCATTGAATTCGTTCCGGCGACGCGAACGATGTACACGTCCAATCGCGGGGACAACACCATCGGTATTGCAAGCCTATCCACCATGAAGGTGATCAAAAAGCTACCGACGGACGACAAGCCCGATGGGAGTGCCTACGCCGCGCCTTTCCACAAACTCTTTGTATCCGACGAGCGCGGCAAGGCCGAGGCCATTGTCGATACGAACAGAAATGTCATTCTCAAAACGCTTCACTTCGACAGTGAGACCGGCATGCCGCAATACGACTCCGTGGCGCGCAAGGTCTACATCAACTTGCAGGACGATGATCTCTTCGCTGTCATTGATCCTGCGACGGATACCGTGATTGCAAAGTATCCGGTAGCTGGCTGCCATGGCAATCACGGCATGGCGCTCGATCCCGAACACCATCGGGCGTTCCTCTCCTGCGAAGGAAATCTGCGCATGACCGTCCTCGATCTGGATCAGCACAAGGTGATCGCATCGTTGCCGCTGCCCGCAGGCCCCGATGTCATCAAGTTCGATCCAGCGATTGGCCGTATCTACGTCGCCTGTTCCAGCGGAGCCATCGCGGTCTTCCATCAGGAGGATCCAGATCATTACCGTCTCCTGGAAAACTTTCCCGTTCAGCCAAAAGTCCACTCGCTCGCCGTCGATCCTGAGACGCATCGCGTCTACACTCCTGAAGAGCAGGAGAACGGTCATGGTGTCGCGCGGATGATTGTCTATGAGGCGGTCGTAAATCAGTAAAGAACGTCCGGAGTTTCTGCTACGTGAGCACTTTCACAAAATACCGGAACCCAATTCTCTGGATGATTCTTGGCATAGCGATATCCGGGATTCTAGGGGTATCGCTCTTGATGTGGTGCGGATTCCGAGCCACCAACGCTCCCTCCCGGTTCGAGACGGCCATTGCTCTTGCGGTGCGCAACCATTCCATCCCCCGCCGAGAACGCCGCCGGAAAAATCCGCTCCTGGGAGATTCCGCCGCACTGCAACAGGGCAGGGAGTTGTTCCTTGCGCGCTGCGCGACGTGTCATGGGATCGGCGGCGGCGGCCTGACAGCGATCGGAGTCAACCTCTCTCCGCGCGCTCCTGACCTGCGCCAAACACCAACGCAGAGCCTAACCGACGACCAGATTGTAAAGTCGAGGTGTGGCGCGGCGGTTTAGGTTCAGCCTAGCTGTTTCCGGCTCTTTCGTCTGCCGGTGCCTCAGTAGCTTTACCGTGCCCCGTTTCCACACCCCGCTTATCGAACCGGACAGGCGGATTTCCCGCATCCGGCTCTCGGAGGAAGCGTCACGTTCTCGCCCACGGAAGACTGTTTGTCCGCTGTGTGAGCCGGATCAGGCCAAACTTCAGGTATAGCGTTTCGTCGGAAAACCGTCCGGTTCCCTGGCCCGCTACCTTGTGTTTGTCACACAACCACTGTCGTAGCCTTCGGGTGGTGTGTTTATCCACCGCCCGGTAGGCTTTGCTGACAGGACCGAGACAGAAGTAGTTTGACCAACCCATGAGTTTCCGGTTCAGAGTCCCCACTATCGTTTCTGCATCCTGCTGAGTACGGTGTCGTCCGGTAACGTCACTCACCGCCTGACAGATTCGTTGTACTCGCTTCTTGGACGGGACAGTACCAAGGTATGCCCTGCCCGTCTTAACCGAGTAGCAACGCCCCATCGTGTACCCTAGAAAATCAAACTTCTCTTCCGGCAAACTGCAGACCCGCGTCTTGGTTTCGTTCACCGCCAACTTCAGCTTCAACATCATGTTCCGCATCACAGCCAAGGCTTGTTCCGCCCCGCTGCTACAGCAGATCACCATGTCGTCCGCGTAATTGACGATGTATGCACCCAGACGCATCTCGTGCCCTAACCGCTTCCATCCCAGCACGAACCGGCGCATATAGATATTGCTCAGCATCGGTGAAATCGGAGAACCTTGTGGGGTCCCACGACCCTTGTCCCGATTGCGTGTGCTCTGACGCTTGTTCCCCCGATCGTCGGTTTCTTCGACCGGGGCCTCCAGCCACATCTTGATCAGATGTAGCATGGCTCCGTCGACAACTCTCCGAGCCACCGACTTTAGAAGCTCGGCGTGGGGAATTTCATCAAAGTAGCTGCTGAGGTCCGCGTCGACAATCTCACGATGCCCAGTATTGATCAGCTTATGAACATGCCTTACGGCATCCAACGCGCTGCGGTCCTTGCGATAGGCATACTGTTCCGGCAGCAGATCGGCCTCGAATATAGGTTCGAGGACCAAAACCGCAGCCATTCGCGCCGCTCTGTCACGGATAGCGGGGATGCGTAACGGCCTTTGCGATTTCCCGTCCGCCTTGGGGATGTATACCCGACGGACAGGTAACGGTTGATAGGTTCGATTCTTCAGCTCTTGCGCCAGTTCGTCCAACCATCGTTCTTCCCCATAGACTTCGATGTCCTCAAACCTCTGACGATCGACTCCGGCTGCGCCGCCATTGGCTTTGCAGCAGGCGTAGGAGAACGCCAGAAGGTCCTTCCGGTGCACCTTGTCATACAGGGTGTAGAAACGAAAGTCAGGCGATCCCTTCGCTTTCGCGTGTAACGCCGTCTGCAACTTCTGAATACCTTCCGGAGTTGTTAGGCTCATCGCCAATCTCTCTTCCTTCGTCGCTTGTTGCGTTTACTTCCAACTGAGGCCCCTTCCCTCCACCAGCATTACCCGGCTTCATCGGTACTACGAGCCTCTCCGCCACCCCAAACGACCCGGCCTGACTCTCGCGAGTTGCCAGTTGATCCTGAACCTCCAAGATCTCCGAATGGGGTTTCCCGTGTTGCGCCTGGTCCCCTCTTGCGTACATGCTGCCGCCAATACCCCGGCAAGACCGATGGAATTCCCTCGCTCCTTCCTCTTCCATCGACGTCGGCCTTCCCCGAAGAGTGGGCGGGTCGGCTCTTGCGTTATCAGTTTCGAGGCCTGCTCAGCGTTTACTCAAGTTGCAGCCTGTGCGCTCGCAGAGTCGCTATTACGACCCCTTTACATCGAAGGCTCCAGCGGCTTCGTTACCTCCACCGCTGCTTCGATTGCTACCGGGTGGAGCGATCCAGTTCCCGGGCGGGATTTGCACCCACTGTTGACCAGCGCCTTTTCACGGCGCACCACTCCATCATTGAATACGGCGTGCGCTTCACAGGAATGCCCGGCCAGAAAAATGCTCACCAGGAATCGAACGAAGATAGCTGGAAGCTTGTACTGTTCGTGCGGAGCCTCCAGCAGCTATCGCCGGAGGAGAAAACCCAGCAGGCAGCCGCCATCGCTTCGGCCCATTACGTTGGCTCGCAGGCATGCGAGCAATGCCATGCGCAGATCTATCAGCGCTGGAAGAAGACGCCGATGGCCAACGTGGTGCGTGATCCCCGCACCCATCCGGACGCCATCCTCCCCGACCTCTCGACCAACAAGGTGTCGAAGTTCACGCTGAGCCAGGTTGCGTTTGTGTACGGCAGCCTCTGGAAGCAGCGATACTTCACCAAAGTCGGGGACGGCTACGCGCCGCTTCCGGTGCAATGGGACATCGGCAACCACAAGTGGCTGCCGTACCATGTGCCCAAGAAATGTGCCGACTGGTGGGCAGCGTCTTATTCTTCAGACAACATGCAGCGGCCGACCGGGCCAACCTGCGACGGCTGCCACTCCGTCGACTACAACATCCATACCCAGCAGGTGGCGGAGTGGAACGTCGGCTGCGAGCGTTGCCATGGCCCCGGCAGCGAGCACGTTCAGCACCCCACGCGCGGCAACATCCTGAACCCGGCGCAGATGGACTCGGTTGCGGCCAATGACTCCTGCATCCAATGCCATTCGCAGGGACGGCCGCTCACCAATCCGATCGAAGGAAAGACGTACGATTGGCCTGTCGGCTACCGTGTCGGCCTTCATTTACAGGACTACTGGAAGCTCGAAGACTGCACGCTGGGTCAGACCGATTTCTACTACTTCCCCGACTGCACGGCGCACAAGAACCGGATGCAGGGCAACGACTTTGCGCAGAGTGTGATGTATCGCCACCAAATCACCTGCTCGTCCTGCCACGACGTCCACGGCACAGAGAATGACGCCCAGTTGATCAAACCCGCCGACCAGATATGCCTGGATTGCCATGGGCCAACCTCTCCGAACGGGCCGCACACCGCCTCGATCAAAGCTCATACGCATCACAAAAGCGGCAGCCCTGGTGGCCAGTGCGTCGCATGCCACATGCCCCAGATCGAGAGCGAAGGAGTCCCCGGAGCCTTCGTCCATGCGCACACGTTCCGCTTCATATCGCCCGCGATGACGGACAAATACCAGATCCCGAATCCGTGCACATCCTGCCACAAGGACAAATCAACTGCGTGGGCGGAAGAGGCGATGCGCCTCTGGTCCGAACGCTCTCCGTGGCCGTAGGTTGTCGCAATTGCTGACATTTTCGCCACAATTGGTGACATAGAAATAGATTGCCGGCAGGCAACCTAATCTCCTTTCCTTGGGATGAGTGTTTCTCATCTTCGTCGCTTCGATTGGCGCGCTACGGACGGTGGAGGCCGACCTATTCGAATGTGCTCAGTAACGTCTCAAGGGGCCATTTCGAAGCTCTACTATCCCGCTTCCGATGGCGAAGCTTCGCTGGCCTTTCTGAATGGCTTGGCGGACACAGGCGGGGACGCGGGAACGAATCTTATTAGCGACTTCTTTCTAAAGGCCTCACTTCGCCTGTTTCGAAGAGGGCAAACGGCCAGCCATAAAGAGGCAGAAATACAAAAAACTCCCTTTGTCGCGGAGCAAGTTGAATCAAAATCCATTCATTGATGAAGCGGAATCTCCACCGACGCACCGAAAGTATGAGTACGGGCGTCGGCGATGGGATTCAACGAGCTGAGCAACCGAGCTGTCATGCTCTCTTTGCTTAAGCGACTTGTGGCACGATGGTTGAGTACATAGGTGCCCGTGAGGAAGCCGATTGCCTGGCCAACGAGCACGTCAGCTGGAAAATGCTGATTTGCCATGATGCGCGAAATACTGATTACCTCTGCAAACCCATATGCGGGAACCATAACGTACCAGTGGGGATACTCTCCGGCGATCACGCGGGCGAGTGCCATACTGGCCGTGGCATGATCGGAAGGGAACGAGGAGTCCCACTCCCAGTGGCTCGCTCCCCCGGCCCAGAAGTTTCCCTGCCCATTCCCCTCCAACGGCCGCTGGCGATTGGCCACCAGCTTGGTGGCCAATGTTACGGTTCCAGAATCGATGACGGCCTCCGCACCCAACCGCCCGGTCTCCGCCAGCTTCGGGTTCTTCCGTGCCAGGCCGAGGAAGTAGAGTCCCGCACCCTCTGCACCTGTTGCATAGAACGATCCAAAATCAGCGATCTTATTTGCGGCATCCGTACGATTCGCGTTTACTCCCACGGCCTGCTCGGCATTCGTATCATAAGCAAACGCCAGTCCAGTGGCAGCGGATAACGGCATAAGCCAATAGGCATCCTTCGGCTGCATGTGCAGCGGGCTGGTGAAAATGCCTTTGTCATCCTCGCCGAGGTCTTCAACGCAGCGAACCAGATGCATAATGCCGCAGACTGGTTTGCCATTTTGAATGGCTGCGGTGGGCGCACTCGATGGCATACTTGCAGCGGATGCGTCAGGTGTTGTCGGATTTCCAGCCGAAGCAAAGCTTTCACTGCTCAAACTTGTATTCTGAGAAGCCTGCAAATTGGGATCTGGATGGAGCTGCTGGATAGAAGCTTGCGCTTGAGCGTGTGCAGCGGTAAGGGCGAAGAGGGTGAATCCGGCGGCAAGCAAAGGTAGGCGCATGAGTGTGTCCAGTGTATCGGAGTAGTGGTGCAAAGGAAGAAGTTGGAGGACACGGCCCTCACTGGTTACGCAATCTCACGGCTCGATACTCCAGCGATATGAACCAGATCACAGCCAGATCGAGTATGGTGAGCACGACCAAGCCTATGCTCTCAGTCAAGGTGAACCGGTAGATTTGATACACGACAAATCCGCCGAAAACAATGATGGCAACCGGGTAAGCCCACAGTTTGTTCCTCAGCAGCGCAACGACGACGAGAATTTTGACGATGCCGTGCCCGAGCAGGTAGATGGCCATGAAATGCTCACTGGAGACCGAGAAATGACTCGCAGCATGGCGAAGAGGATTGGCAACGAAATCATGAGGATCTTCGGCGATCTCATCCTGCGTCATCAGACCGATCATGCGAACGATCCATCCCGGCCTGACCGCCCAGAGGCCAACGCCGCCAACGATCTCCAGGACAGCGTCGAACCCCTTCAGCCAGACGCCGACGCGGAACAGAAGCTCTCGAAGATAAGGTGGAATCTGTCTCATGTTCTCTGTAATCCGAGCGTTGCATGAAGCCGTGAATCGAAGTCGGGGTCTTTGGAACAATTGGACGAAAAGTCCGGTTAGGGAAGCGGGCTTTTAGCTGTGGCGAGAATCCGATTGACGGTTGCTTCGCCGAGGCCGAGCTAGGTCGCGATGGAAGGGGTATGGCAACAATCCCAAAGCTGTTCCACACTTCATGTTTCTGCCTGCCTTGCTCAGTATCGGTTGTTATGCAGTCTCTCTTTATATGCGCAAGCGTTGAAATATGCACCTGAAGACGTCCTGACGATGTCCTTAGTTCGCAGTAAGGAGAACTTCAGCAACTATTCAGAAGATACGCGGGCCACTCGCACTTCTTATAGAGGAAGGAGCACAGACTCGCGTCTAGTATCCCATCCAAACATTGGCTGGTTTGATAGACGCCTAGGGATTCACCAACTTGCATAGCCTGTGCGTAGTTATATGCCTCACCGAATATCGATCTCTGCGACAACAAGCGTGATAAGCATCACAGATATGCCACGTTTGCAGCGTCAGGATGGAGCCGGAACGCAGACAAAAGCAATCCCGCGAGATGGCGCACGGCCTTACTTCCTGAGTTCCAGAATTCTCTGGCAGGAGTATTCCGATGCGGCGTTCGTCTTGGATGTGGACAACCGTAGTGGCAGGATTGGCAGCATTTGTTTGCATCTCTCCCACCTCAGCCAAGCAAACCACACGGGAGATTGCGGCGTTCGGGAAATCCATCGGGATTCCAGGGGCGAAGCGGGTTGGATCTGAAACCTGCGCCACGTGCCACGCGGATGTGGTTAAGAATTCTCAGCACGCGTACCACGCTCAGCAAGGGGTCCAGTGCGAAGACTGCCACGGCAATGGCAGTCTGCACGTCGAGGGCGGTGGGGACACTTCCAAGATCGTGTTGTTCCAAAAGCGCTCCGCAACGGATGCGAACGGGGTCTGTCTGAACTGTCATGCGCAGGACCAGGGGACGCGGCACTGGGCAAGCGGAGTTCATGCGGCGAACGGCGTCCGCTGCGCCGACTGTCACGACATCCACGCCAGTAGCGAGAAGACAGCGCACGGCGCTACTCGGTTTGATACCACCACGAGCGGAGCCTTGCGCGTCGCGTCGATCTCACCCGAGACCAATCCCATGGCGCAGTCGCGCTCGGTGACGAACGAAGCTTGTCTCAGGTGTCATCAGACGCAGAAGGCGCAGCTCAGCATGCCGTACCATCACCCGCTGCGTGAAGGCAAGATGAGTTGCGTGGATTGCCACGATGCACACGGCGGAACTGTGGGCAATAACCTGCGCATGGCCAATGTCAACGAACTGTGCCTGAGCTGTCATGCGCAGTATCGCGGGCCGTTTGCCTACCAGCATCCTCCGGTGACCGAATCGTGCATGAATTGCCATAATGCGCATGGGTCGCCGAACACGAACCTGTTGACGCTGAGCGAGCCCGCGTTGTGCCTGCAATGCCACGCGGGGCATCACAACGGAGCGGGTCTGCCTCTGGTCGAACGCTGCACGAACTGCCACGGCTCGATTCACGGCACCGATGTCGCCACGCCGAGCGGCGGAAGCAGGTTCATCGACAAAGGGCCTGCTGTAGATGGCGTGCCTACACAGCCATCGCAGAGCATCACGCCAGGCACGGGGCCAACCGCGTTCTCATCGGCAACCTCCAACGCGGCCGCCTCCACCATCGGTGGGGCAGGCGCTTTGATGGGATTGCTTACCTCGCATCGTGGGCATGCAGCGCAGGGAGGGCGAGGCGGCTTGAACCACAACGGCGGCTCTGCAGAACAGGATGCAGCAGCCCCGCTATCGGCCTCGTCGATCACCTCGGGCTCCTACAGGCTGCTCGATGGCACGGGATTTCTGGGACGCGCCGGAGAGTTTGACAGCCTGGAACAGTCGGCTGGAACCGTCAGCGTGACGTCGTTTGTCTCGCCCGCAAATCATCTGACCCTGGTTTCGCGCAGCCGCGTGCTGACTGGCAACGACTACTCCATGCGGTCGCAGTTGACCGTCGGCGGCTGGCTGAAGTCCGGGTGGGACCTGCGCAGCCTGGTGCAGCAGCAGGACCATTATCGCTCCTACATGGCATTGCTCTCCCCGACGGACTTCGGCCTTCCTGGCGCCGTCACCGATCTCATTCCTCCGAACGCGACCTTTGGAGTGACCAGGAGGCTGGGCACTGGATATGCGGAGATCAAGTTGCCGAAGATTCCCGTTCTACTGTTTGTGAAGGGTGGAATGCAGGCACGCGAGGGAAATACACAGCTTGTTTATCTGGATGAGAATTCGACTCCCGCAGTGTATGTCGATGGAGTGAATACAACCTGCGGCGCACTGTGCCACCAGCAATCCCAGCTCCAGCCGGTGAACTATACCACCCGGAATATTGGCGGTGGAGGAACCGTAACTCTGAAACGGATGCGGCTGACCTGGGAGCATGACTTCAGTAGTTTCAAAGATCGTCTTACCTTCCCGACGGTCGCCTTTACAGGACCCTTCACTCCTGAAAACGAGGGCCCGTCCATTCTCAATCCGCCTCCGTCAGGACCGGCTCCGGCAGATTTTCCTGCGGGAAATTACTACCTCGATATTCCGTCTCCGAGCCAGGCAACAACCGACGTCGTCAACCTGAACTGGACACCATCGGAACCGTTTGCCTTCAACGGTCACGTGTCATATGCCCGCCTGCGCAATATGTTTACGAACTACGCGCAGAACAATCTCGACTCGGATGAAACGTTGAACTGGTTACCGATGAAGCGTCTGCGCCTCATCGCCGATTACCACCAGCAGAACCTGATCAACGCGTTTACCCCTTACTACAGTCTGTACGGGAACGTGTCATTTCACCGACATTGGGAAGGGTTGCGGGTCGAAGCTGAACTCCCAGCAGGTTTCCATGCGGAGGCATCCTACCGGCGCAGCGGAATTACGCGGTCGAATGCTTCGCTGTGGCCGCAGATCTATTCGATGGACAACACCGATCTGCTGACGGTGGTGCCGTCAACGACCAGCAATACAGGGACTCTGGCCCTGCGCTATCGCAATCATCTGTTGAGTGCACGGGCCGGCGACGAGTGGACGAAGACGCAGCACCCAGGCTTCCTCATCGTTCCAGAAGACCAGAACCGCACCTTCGCCGATGTCTGGCTCACGCCCGCCCATTGGCTGACCTTCAGCAACGACACCAGCATCACCGTGCAAAATAGTTTCGCAAATGTTCCGCTTCCAAATACCCCGAATGCATCTTCGCAGGGATTTGGCCAGGATATCTCCGGCCTGCCGCCCGCCTTTCAGCGGCGCGACCGCTTCTATACCGATGCGGCGAGCGCCACGCTGCAATTCGTTCCAGGTTGGGATCTTGCTGTTGGATATTCTTACCAGCAAAATAATCTGACCAGCTATATGGCGTTCCAAAATGACAGCTCCACCGGATATATTCTCGATGAGCCGAACGTGCCCTATAAGCAGCTCAGCCAGGTGTACTGGGGCGATTCAACCTACACGTTCAAAAACCGCCTTGGGCTTGATCTCAGAGCTACCCACAATGCGTCGAGCAGCGGTTTCCGGCCTGATCTGAATCCGAACGATGCCGCCGGCGAGGGCAATGCAGCGCTCATCCAGCAAGGCGCGTTCAACCCTGACATGTTTGGGCAGGCTCTGGGCAATGCTCAGCTAGGCGCAACACAAGTCTCTGGAGTGAGGGTTCCGCAGTGGATTGGTCAGGCGAAGGGATACACCCATCTGCCCTACAAATTTGAGGGCGGCGTGATCTTTTACTATGGCAGTTACAGCGACCAATGGAACCCGAACCTCAATGGTGTCCTTCGAACATTCGATGTGTATCTTGGACGCACCTGGTAGGCGAGATTCCTGTCGATGATCCACGGGTGACGTGAACGCAGCCGAGGCTGTTCGGATATGTCACTCGGATTGACGCTGCTCGCTGCGACCACTGGTTGAGGCAAGCCAGGTGAGGGCCTTTGGAGCTAGAGCCCCACGCAACGTGCTGATCGTCGCGACCGCCAACAAGCTGGCGCGGTGCGTATGAGCGGTACTTTCAACACGGTAGGATTATCGGACAGCTCAAGACCCAGTCCCGGTCTAAGCAAGCGTAACCATACACAACAAGCTCTCCCCCGAAGGTCTGGATTGGACAAGTGAAGATGAAAGAACCGTCGGCGCGGACAGCACGTGAAGCCTGCTTGCCTAAACCGCCCTTACCTGCCCGAGATGTCTCTCCTGGACAAGTATGTGGCGCATCGCATCTTGTTCAGGAGAGACATCTCCACAAACAGGCCGATAGATTGACCGAGACTTTCTTCATTCTCAACTCTTCCCTTGCAGTCGGGCGGCGGATCCTACATTGCGGCGAGTTCGAATCTCCCGCGCATGCCTTCATCACAGCGTTCACCGGGCACAATCACAGCCAGCCATTTCCGCAATCGGTGGTTTGAGGCGGCGAATCTCTTGATGTCGATGTGCACCAGGTCTCCCCGCGCGACGTGCTCATAGCGAAGTGGAGGAGGCTTGAGCTCGATCATGTTCCTTTTTTTTCAGCCCGAGCCGGGTCATCTGCGGCTGACGATGGCCGAGCTGAGTCCGGCGGTCTCGGCGATGCGCAGCCGGTCCAGCCTTCGCGTCGCATCCGCTCGACCCCGTTGCCTGCGCTCTGGCGGCTGAGATCTAACTCGGCCGCGGCCCCATTCAAGCTCAACTGCCCCTCCAACACTGCCTTCGCAAGCCGCTCTCTAAAGTACACCGTCGTCCGATCAAGTGGGTGATACTTCAGCGATGTGCCTCCCCTGAACACGATAACCTCGTCACTGGAATGACCGGCACGGTGCGCTGGCCGTGGGTTAGGCTGTGATTCTCGACAGAAACACAGTTCAGAGGCACAAGCGGAGAGGAACCGGCCATAAAGAAAACGTTACGATTTTGGGGATTGGAGGTTCATGCCGAAACGATTGCGGTTGCGGTAGCCGAGCCAGAAGGCGAGGTTCGCAGCCTGGGAACGATCGGCAACCGCGAAGAGTCGATCCACAAGTTGATCAAGAAGCTGGGTTCGCCGGAGCAACTGCGGGCCTGCTATGAGGCCGGTCCGACGGGGTATGTGCTGTATTGGCAATTGACGCAGTTGGGCGTCGAGTGCGCGGTCGTGGTGCCGCCGCTGGTTCCGAGCAAAGCCGGCGACCGCGTGAAGACCGATCGGCGGGATGCGGAGAAGCTGGCGCGCAGTCATCGTTCCGGCGATCTGACGGCGGTGTGGGTTCCCGACCGGGGGCTCGGAAGCATTACGCGATCTCGTGCGCGCACGCGAGGCCGCCAAGCAGGGTCAGTTGTGAGCGCGGCACCGGATGGGTAAATTTCTGCTGCGCACGGGGCGGCGTCCGGCGGTGGGGAGGAAGGCGTGGACGGAACCGTATATGGCCTGGGTGCGCCAGGTTCGGTTCGAGCAACCGGCACAGCAAGCCACGCTTCTGGATTATCTGCACGAGGTCGATCACATGGCGGTACGGGTCAAGCGTCTGGAGCAGGCGATCACGGAAGCGGTGAAGCTGGCATCGCCCGCGGTGCAGGAAGTCGTCAACGGTTTACAGGCCCTGCGCGGTATCGCGGAGATTTCCGCGGTGACGATCGTCGCCGGGCTGGGCCATATCTCGCTCGTCGATACGGCACGGCAGTTGATGGGGTACAGCGGCTGAGGAGATACACTCGAGTACTACAATATTGAAAGGTCGCAGCAGAATGCGACCTCAATGGAGAGCCAAGTGTGCGCTATAGCAGAGTGCTCGCTCACGCTCGGACCGATTCGCTGGCTATCTGGAACTATCGAATGAATCAATCAGATAGATGTCGCGGAGCTTGCACAAAATCTTCTGACGGCCGGCGCGGAGGAGGACGCCTTCAGTCCATACATGTACTCCGCCGCGCACACTCTCTTATGCTGACATTTCCTCCAATTGTTCATGGCGCAAAATCGTGATATTGCTGCCGTTTAGTGCGATGATGCCTTCCTCTCGAAGTTGAGTTATTGAACGAGTGACTGTTTCCCGTCTACTGCTGACCATTTCAGCAATTTCTTGGTGTGTCAGCAGCAGAGGGAACGTTCCGTAAGCGTCCGTCTCATGCCATCCTTGCTTCAACTTCAAGAGGACACGCGCGACTCGTTCAGTG
>DAIDKF010000028.1 GCA_027450185.1 Granulicella sp.
CACCGTCCGCCGCGCCTAGAACGTTCTCCAATTTACTGGGGCCCCATTCATGGCGTCTCCATCGTCATGAGCGGGGTGCAAACGACTGCGTAGCCGCATCCCTCGCCGTAGAATGATCTCGCCATGAGCCACACACCCACCACAGCCGCATCCCTCACCGCACGCGCCGCCACCGTCATCGCCCGCTGCCGCGAGCTTGCCCGCATCACCGACGTCCCCGGCGAAACCACGCGTCTCTTCCTCTCCCCCGCCACCCGTGATGCCCACACCCTCCTCTCCTGGTGGTTCCGCCAGGCCGGCCTGGAAGTCCGCACCGACGCCGTCGGCAACCTCCGCGCCACACGCCATTCCCCGCACGCAAACGCCCCCACCCTCGTCCTCTTCTCCCACATCGATACCGTCCCCAACGCCGGCGCCTTCGACGGTCCACTCGGTGTCCTCGTCAGCCTCGCTGCCATCGAGCAACTCAGCGCAACACCTCTCCCCTTCCACATCGAACTCATCGCCTTCGCTGAAGAGGAGGGCGTCCGCTTCGGCTTTCCCTTCCTCTCCTCGCTCGCCGTCACCGGCCAGCTCACACCCGAGCATCTCGCCCGCACCGACGCCGACGGCATCTCCGTCTCCGAAGCCATCACCGCCTTCGGCCTCGACCCCGCCAACATCCCCACCACCTGCTCACTCCCGCCCCGCACCTTCGCTGCTCTCGAGATTCACATCGAGCAGGGGCCCATCCTTGATAAGAGCGACTCCGCCCTCGCTGTCGTCGAGGTCATCGTCGGCCAGTCACGCCTTGAAATCACCTTCCACGGCCACGCCAACCACGCCGGCACCACGCCCATGTCGCTGCGCAGCGACGCCCTCGCCGCCGCAGCCCAGTGGATCGTCGACGTCGAGCACTACGCCGCCAACTACACCCAACTTGTCGCCACCGTCGGCCGCATCACCACCCTCCCCGGCGCCGTCAACATCGTCCCCGGCACCGTACGCGCCACCCTCGACGTCCGCCATCCCAAAGACGAATCGCGCCACGCCGCCGTCGCCCACCTCCTCACCAAGGCCGAGGCCGCAGGCACCCTCCGCGGCGTCCGCGTCCACGCCGCCGTCCAGTCCGAGCAGCGCGCCGTCCCCATGGACCGCGACCTCACCCACCACCTCCGCCAGGCAGCCGCCCGCGCCGGCTACGACGCCAATCCCATCTTTTCCGGTGCCGGCCACGACGCCATGATCCTCGCTGCCGCCGTCCCCACCACCATGCTCTTCCTCCGCTCCCCCGGCGGCCTCTCCCATCATCCCGACGAGGACGTCCGCCCCGAAGATGTCGAGGCCGCCCTTGCCACACTCGTCAACCTCCTCCTCCATCTCCACCCCAGGCCTTAGGCCCCGTTCCGCGCCCATCACCTCAAAGCCTCCGCACCTGTCGTTGCACGTTCTTGCGTTTGCCTCTCTACGCTCTACTCTCTATCCTCTACACTCTGTCTTATGCACTCTCTCGGCCATACGCGCAGCGCCAATCGTCGCGACCATGTCCTGCACACGCCGGACACCTTCGTCCGCACGCCGCTCCCCGGCCTCACCCACGGCGAAGCCATCGTGCACATCGCTCCCCCCACCGGCGCAGCCTTCACCATGATGACCCTTGAGATCGCCCCCAAGGGAACGCTCATCCAGGGCGCAACCCAGCGCTTCCTCTATGTCCTCGAAGGTGAACTCACTCTCGACGAACCCGGCAAAGCCATCCCGCACAACCTCGCTTCTGGCGCCTACGCATACCTCCCCACCGGCTATCCCCACACCCTCACCGCAGCCACTCCCGCCCGCATCGTCGTCATCGACAAGCCCTTCCTCCCCCTCGATCCCATGTACCTCCACGACCCCGCCACCACTCCCGACCCCTGGTTCCTCCTCGGCCGCGAACCCGACGTTACCCCGGTCCCCCTCAACGACGACCCCGGCCTCCTGGTCCGCCACCTCCTGCCCGACTCCCAGGTCTTTGACTTCGCCGTCAACACCCTCGCCTACTCCCCCGGCGCATCTCTCTCTCAGGTTGAGATCCACACCATGGAGCACGGTCTCCTCATGCTCGAAGGCGGCGGCGTCTACAGATTGGGAGATAACTGGTACCCCACCGCCGCAGGCGACGTCATCTGGATGGCCCCCTTCTGCCCCCAGTGGTTCGGCGCCATCGGCAAGACCCAGGCAAAATACCTAATCTACAAAGACTTCAACCGCCACCCCCTCGGCTAGCCCATGAATCCCGTCATTCGCCCGATCATCAACACCGACCGCCTCCTCCGCGAGCTCCACCACCTCGCCACCCTCACCGACTGCCCACCCACCACCGACGCCACACTCCCCGCGCCCACCACCGCCGTCACCCGCATCGTCTTCACCCCCCGCGACCTCGAAGCCCGCGCCTACATCAAGTCCCTCGCCGAAGCCGCAGGCTTCAGCGTGCGCACCGACGCCATCGGCAACACCTTCCTCCGCTTCCCCGGCTCCGACCCCACCCTCTCCGCCGTCGGCACCGGCTCCCACACCGACGCCATCCCCCACGCCGGCATGTACGACGGCACCGTCGGCGTGCTGGGCGGCCTCGAAGCCCTCCGCTCCCTCAAAGAGTCGGGCTTCATCCCGCGCCGCTCCATCGAGCTCCTCGTCTTCACCAGCGAAGAGCCCACCCGCTTCGGCATCGGCTGCATCGGCTCCCGTCTCCTCGGCGGCGTCCTCGACCCCGCTATCGCCGACGCCCTCCCCGACCGCCTCCCCGAATCCGACCCTCAGGCCCCCACCGGCCTCACCCTCCACGACGTCCGCACCGCCGCTGGCTTCACCGGCTCCCTCTCCACCGTCCCTCTCCCGCCGAACTACTACCACGCCTGGGTCGAACTCCACATCGAACAAGGCCCACTCCTCGAACGTGAACAAATTTCTCTCGGCATCGTCACCCACATCGCCGCCCCCGCCAGCTACCGCTACGAGATCACCGGCTTCGGCGGCCACGCCGGGGCCCTTCTCATGCCCGACCGCCGCGACGCCCTCTGTGCCGCCGCCGAACTCATCCTCTCTGTCGAACGCCACACCCTCGCCGCCAACGCGGCCTCCGGTTCCGCAGACTCCGTTGCAACCGTCGGCACCCTCGCCATCCACCCCGGCGCCGTCAACTCCGTCCCCTCCCGCGTCAACCTCATGCTCGATATCCGCGACACCGACGTTACCCGCCGCGACGCCATCTTGACCGCTCTCCGCGCCGATATTCGCACTATCGAGACTTGCCGTAGCATCGCCATCTCCGAGCACCAGATCAACGCCGACATCCCCGCTGTCAGCGACCCCCACATCATCGCCACCCTCGAGCACTTCTGCGCCTCCGAATCCATCTCTTGCAACAAAATGGTCTCCCGCGCCTACCACGACTCAAGTTTCATGGCCCGCGTCGCTCCCATCGCGATGCTCTTCATTCCCTGCCGCAACGGCGTCTCGCACCGCCCCGACGAGTACGCCACCCCCAAATCCATTGCCCTTGGCACCCGCGTCCTCGCTCTCACCCTTGCCAAACTCGCCAACCAGTAGCACCCCGCCTAGCCCTAACGCCGCGCTACAGCTACACTACTCACACTAGTCCACCGCCGCCTCTGATTTTCTACTCCTTGTTCACCGCTACTTAGTCACGAATCGCTGCCCTTATGATCCAGTCTCTCAATCCGGCCACCGGAAAGCTTCTTCGCAGCTTTGACCCACTCACCCCCGAGGCTCTCAACGCCAAGCTCGCCCTCGCAGCCAACGCCGCCAGAACCTATCCCCACGAGTCCCTCGACCAGCGCATCTTCTGGATGCGCCGCCTCGCCGCCTTGCTCGATGCCGACCTCGAAGAGCTCGCGGCCACCATGACCGCCGAGATGGGCAAGACCCTCGCCTCCGCCCGCGCCGAGGTCGCCAAGTGCGCCTCCGTCTGCCGCTACTACGCCGAGCACGCCGCCCGCATCCTCACCCCCGAACCCATCGCCACCGAGTACGCCGAAGCCTACGTCCGCTACGATCCCCTCGGCGTCGTCCTCGCCGTCATGCCCTGGAACTTCCCCCTCTGGCAGGTCTTCCGCTTCGCCGCTCCCGCACTCATGGCTGGCAACGTCGGCCTTCTTAAGCACGCCTCCAACGTTCCCCAGTGCGCCCTCGCCATCGAGGCCCTCATCCGTCGCGCTGGTTTCCCCCGCGGTGCCTTTCAGACCCTCCTCATCGAGGCCCGTCAGGTCGAAGGCCTCCTCTCCGACGACCGCGTCGCCGCCGTCACCGTAACTGGTTCCGAGGCCGCCGGCCGCGCCATCGCCGCACAGGCTGGCTGGCTCATCAAGAAAACCGTCCTCGAACTCGGCGGCTCCGACCCCTTCATCGTCCTTCCTTCTGCCGACCTCGACGCCGCCATCTCCAACGCCATCAAGGCCCGCTGCATCAACAACGGCCAGAGTTGCATCGCCGCCAAGCGCTTCCTCGTACACGAGAGCATCTACCCCGAGTTCGAGAGACGTTTCGTCGAGGGTATGGCCGCCCTCCGTATCGGCGACCCCACCCTCGACACCACCGACATCGGCCCCCTCGCCACCGCCCAGATCGTCGACGAGCTCCTCGAACAGGTCACCCGTGCCCGCGAATCCGGCGGCCGCGTCCTCACCGGCGGCTCTCGTGCCGTCAACGTCGAGGGCGGCAAGTACGGTAACTACTTCCAGCCCACCGTCATCGCCGGCGTCATGCGCAACGCTCCCATCTGCCAGGAAGAGATCTTCGGCCCCGTCGCTCTTCTATTCCGCATCGGCTCGCTCAGCGAGGCCATCGCATTGGCTAACGACACCACCTTCGGCCTCGCTGCCAGCGTCTGGACCACCGACGACGCCGAACAGCATCGCCTCGCCGCCGAACTTCAGTGCGGCGCCGTCTTCTTTAATGCCCCCGTCGCCAGCGACCCCCGCCTTCCCTTCGGTGGCGTCAAGCGCTCCGGCTACGGACGTGAGCTTTCCACTGCCGGCATGCGCGAGTTTCTCAACGCGAAGACCGTCGTCGTCGCTGGCCCCGTCCGCGAACCACAGCCCTCGCTCTTCGATCCACCGAAAGCCGAACCCCGCAGCGACAAGCCCAGCGAGTTTCAACAGATCGCCGATCAGTTGCGCAGGTTCGACCCCCCAAAGGCCTCACTCCCAGCCTCCGGCCCGCGCGAACCCGAGCCCCGCCCCAGGGAAATCAACCAGTCCAACGACAACGACCCGGACCACGACCCGCCTCCCGCGCGCGGCTCCATCCTCGGCCTCCGTTAGCATCCGCTCACGCCCTGCGAATCGGTCAACCCAGCGGCCTGGTTACTTCTCCGCCTTCGGTGCATGCAGACAGTCCAGCAAGGACTGGTTGAGCGCATTCCTTCGCTCTATGCGGCCCGCTGCACGCGTCACATACCGCACCACCAGCTCGACGCCCGTCCCCGTCGGCCGAAGGCTAACGTCAGGCTCAGCCGAAAACTGGCTCAGCCCCCGCAGTTGCGATACCTTCTTCCACTCCGCCTCGGCCGACCTCACATCCTCCGCAGTCTCGGCCCCAACCACCTTCCGCACCTCTTCCATCGCGTCCGCCGCACCATCCACGCTCGGCACCGACACCGTGATCTCATCCCACATCCATTGTCCGGACGTCGAGAAATTAAAGTACTGCCCATTGATCGCGTACATGTTATTGAAGGTCACGCGACGTCCTGTCGGATGCCCCTTCGCCGTCCAATTGCCCGTCTCCAGCAGCGTCGTACGGAATAGTCCAATGTCCACCACCTCGCCCGCAACGCTGTTTATCTCCACCGCGTCGCCCACCCCGATGCCACTGCGCCCCATCAGAATGAACCAACCCACGAACGCCAGAATGAAGTCCTGCAGAGCCACCGTAAGTCCGGCTGTCACCAGCCCGACGACCGTCGACACATGTTCCGGCGGTCCGAAGATTACCAGCAATAGCACCGACAGTGTTGCTGTCTGAACGATCAGCCGCGTGATCCTGCTCAGCGTCCGCATTCGCCGCTTGTCCAGCGACTCATGCTCGGCCAGCCGTTCCAGCACTGCATCCAGCAGAATCGCCACGATCAGAAGCACAACGATGATCAACCCCTGGATCAGAATCAGATGTGCCACAATCCTGTGCTGCAACAACAGTTGCGTCGCCCACTTCCCATAGACCTCGGCGAGTTGCCCCTCCGTCTCGATCCGATCGTTATACAGGCTCATCACCTGACGTTCCATGCTCATCCGGTTCAGCGCCGCCACCCGGTCCGCGACGACCGTACCCGCTCCACCGTCCTGCCTCGCCAAGCGGGCCTCTGCCTCCTCATGCTTTATGCTGAGCTTTGCGGCGTCGCTTTCGGCCGAAGACTTCGCCTCCAGCAGCAGCGCATACCGTTCTCGCTGCCGCCGCCACGCCCCAATCAATCCCGCCAGCGTCCGATACCTCTGCATCGCGATCGACGCAACCTCTCCCGTGCCGAGCGTGCTGCCCGTTGCGTCAAACGTCTTCAACCCCGCCTCGCGCGCCGTCAACTCCTGCTGTATTTCGTCACTCTTGTCCCCTGACTCCCTCGCCAACTCCCCCTTCGCATCGCTCAACTGGTCCTCATCCAGCCCCAACTGCGCCTGCGCAAGTTGCTCCGCGTCGCTGCCCTTCGCCGCAGTGTTCAACGCAGCCTGGTCCGACGCCACCATCCCCTCCATTTGCTTCACCGTCTTCTGCATGGCCGCCGCCGCTCCGGTCAGCGTCCGCTGTTGCAGGTTTGACTCCCGCAGTGCCGTCGCGAAGGCCTGGTCTACCTCGTGATCCGCCAGCCGCTCCGCCTGCCGCGCATACTCCTGCTCCTCCGCCGTCACAGCCTGCGCCGTCAGCAACTCTGCCGTCTTCCACGGAGTCTCGTCCACCAACGTTTTCTCTCCGCCAGCCAGCGCTCCAGTCCTTCCCGCCTGCTTCAGAACCGGAAGGTTTCCCATCACGTCGTTGGTCTGCCACGCCAGCACCGCTCCTATTACGAGCACCCCGCACAGCACTGCCAGCGCCCCAACTGCCCATCGCCCAAACAATGGCGTCCTGACCTTCTCTCGTTGCTGCGTCCGCTCCACCTGAGGCTCCATCATGCTTCCATCTTCGCACCCCCACCGCCCCACGCCAAAGCAAGAGGTGTAGCCCCCTTGGTCGCACCTCTTGCCTTACAGCCTCCATCGTCTCTTCTAGTGACCCGAGTCGAAGGTTCTCTTGCAAAACCAGGCGATGGAGTCGAGAATTTGGTCGGCAGTCTTGTGCCAGGTGAAGGGCTTTGGGTCGCGGTTGTTGTGGTGGTGGCCAGAGACGCCACCACAATCGCGTTTCACCGTATTTATTATCAGTGATTTATAAAACTCAACCCAAAAAATTGCCCCCAAAGTTGCCCCCGGTCTTGGGAGCCTTGGGACATCACACCGGCAACAATCAGTAGTAGGTTACCACCTCGGTAAATTCTTTCATAAGTTGGTGATCCACTACACCGGAATTCTACTTTGCGGGAAGTACGAGGTCTATATCCACTGCAACGGCCTTCACCCGGAACTGCCGTACTGTACCGTGCGCACGGCGCGTTGCGTCGAATAGCGCGAGGTTGATGCCGCCGGGGGTCACAGAGCTTCGATAGAGAACACCGTCGTATCCTTGTTTTTTTATGAACTCACAGAGGAATTGACTCGGAGTGTAGTCAACGGCTGCTGCGTCTGGTAGAACAGGCCTCGTTAACTCTTCTCCCAGCCGCTCAAGGAAGGGTAGATCGCTTCGCATTTTCCCTATTTCCTCCGGCTCGGCCAGCAGGAAGGGAGATACGATTTTCTTTGGCGTTCTGAGATCAACAACTCTAAGAGAACCCTCTACACCGAAACTGGCAACACAAATCAATTCGCCAGTGTGAGGCCGGGTCTCTGAAATAGCAGTGAGTTCCGTAGATGCCACGTACAGGTATGGAATACCAACTGGGTTGGCTCGACCATGTTTAGCAAGCTCCTTTGGCGGAGCCCCCATTTTCTCGATGGGAAATGGATCGTTGCCACTCTGAGTTCTCGCTCGGAACCAAGTCTGCTGAAACTCGCTAAGCTCTAGTCCTAAGACTCCAAGTAGGGAGGCCAAGCGTTCATACTTGATGTCGGCTTCGGGGAAAAAACGATTCCGATACCGGAGTTCTTCCCGCAACTTCTCCCACTCAGTGAGTTGGTTGCCTTCGGATACAAAGGCGGCAATGAAAGGCTTGCGAACGATTTCTCCATCATCAATAATCTCGGCTAAGAGGTCTTTTACCCTTGAGTCGTCCATGTGGGGATGGTCAAAGAGTCCCCAGTCTTCCCGAAAACACTGAACTAGGAGTTTTCCATTTGGATCTGGTTGATAGGCGCTGATTAGAAGCTCAAAGTATTCGGCAAGAGCCTTCGGGGGTAGAAGCGCCACATTTTCGGTGAGACAATAGGAACACTTTCCAACGCTCTGCGCGAGCAATGGAAATATGTCCTTGCGAAGAACACGGTCATTAAAGCACTCAGGGCAGCAATACATCGCCTATTCTGCACCGCTAAAGTACATTGCCAAAGTTTGGATGTGATGACTCATTGAGAGCTTTTTGATGTATCCGAGGCCAGGGAAGTGCTTCTTCTTATATAGCTCGCGAAATTCTTGCACTGCCTCTGTTTCGTAAACCTTTGAATGGCCTGAATCGAGTGTCTTTACCATCTCCGCCAGAGCCTCGGCGAATTTTCCTGCCGGATCCTTTTGAGTGACATGAAACTTTGATTTGAAGTGGTAAATCTGCATCATGTCATCCTGATCGGGATCTATGAATGTCAGATGGATTGCCAATATTAGGGGTAGCCCGCCTCCATCGACATATTCGTCGCCAACGATCAGGAAATCACCGAAGCCATCCATGCCTTCGTCCTCATAGGTGGCGTGCAGATCAGAGAAAGGCTCTACATCGGGATAATCCCGATTTTTTCTGCGCTTGAAACCGTCACGCAGCAATGCACGATAGGCTCCCTTAAAATGCTTGGCGAAAAGTTTGACTCCATTGCCATCGACAAAAATGTGTTTATTTTGCTTAGCCAACTTGCCAAGCTCGGTGGACAGGGCTTTTGCTTCGGAGAATCCAGCATGGATAAATGCAGGTGAATGCTTGCTGTGTGCCTGATAGGAGGACACGGCTTGGTCTAGTGACGTATCTGCGGTCAGGAGGATGCCCGCCGAAATATGGGGCAAATCAGGGTAATCGTTTTGCAACAGTTCAGTGAGAGATTCACTGGCCCCCGATAATTCTCCATGCTCAGGGTTCACAATAAGAATTGCGTTTCCTTTGTTCTGAACGACGGCGTCCAGCGCCCTCGAAAGCGCCCCGAGGGATCCTCGAACTGGTTCAATGATAGGTGTAAACCCAGCAGATGAGAGGGTTGCGGCCGTCTCTTTGATGGTGAGAAGATCGAACTGTTTTCCACGGAAATAGGGATGGTACAAGTTTTACCCCCAGCCCAGCGCGACTTGAAAAGGAGTGTTCAGGGCCCCGATCAGCGTTGCATGGTCTGACTGACGAAGCGGAACAGACAATGCAGCAGTATGGAGTGAATTGGGCAGTGCCCCTAACAACGCCGAAAGCCGAATTTGATTGCGTGTTTGTTTGAGAACAGAGACCATGCCATCGTGAGCCTGGCGGGGAGACAGCTTAATAAACTCTTTGCGTAGCACAGAAGAAAGCTCTGTGTTGGGAACATCGGGCGCCAAAAATCCGCGTTGAGAAAGGATCAGACGCGCTTCTTCCGTGCGGATGGAATCAAAAATGGCGGCGGAAGATGTCCTTTCAGGCGAGTTCACCGCTTCCCTGATGATCGAAACCTGAAATTTTCGGTTGAGTTGCATAATCCCAACACGGTCAGGAATTGTGTCAATTACGCCGTCAAGGTGGGTTTCTGCCGTGACCACGTACACGCTGGCAAAAACATGACTATACGCGAGCACCTGGCGGGCGAGACGCGCGAGCGAATCGCGTTCCGACTTTACTTCGTAAACAGTCGATGTGCCGTTAAGGATTGCAATGTCTGCTTTGCATTCGCCTACACGAAATTCATTGAGTACCGACGCAGTCCGAAGCGAATGCCTCCCAAGCAGAATTCGACGAACAAGTGCAGACTTGTAAACATACTCATCCCGGACGCCTTCTTTCTTGAGCGCCGCGAATGTCATATCGAACGCATCACTTACACGATTGGGGGTCTTTAGGATGGCTTGTAACTCGGTGGTGCCAACCAACTGAGAGAAAAGCCTGGAACGCCCTCTTCGGGAAAGTTCCTGGATGACGGCCGACGAAAACAGCTTGGGGGCTGCCACGAGATTCTGTTGTAGATGTTTTTTCATGGGCACCGTGTCATCGCAGCCAATTGTTGCACAAACCAAACATAATTATACGATTTTGATCGCTTTTACCCGTTTGGGCAGTGCTTTGATTGGTCCACGCTGGTTGCTAGGTGGCTTATTGGTGCGAGCCTGGAATCTGCACCAGCGAGCTCGCAAACGATTCAAGCGGCTCGAATCGTACCGCCAGGGAGCCGTAGTTGCGAAAGAATTTTTTGTTTACGTCCGCTGCAAGAACGATATTTTCGCCCGCTGGATGTTACCGCCGGAAGGCTTCCAGATTGACCGGATCAAATTTGTCCGCAGACCACCTGCACTCGACCGCAGCTGGAGCTTTCCGTCTACCGGCCAGTACAAAGTCAATCTCGTGCCCGCGCTTGTCCCGCCAGTAGCCAATCTCCCTATTTTGGAGCGCTGCCATCATTTCGTTCAGCACAAAAAGTGCTCCCATAGGATTCCTAGGTCGTCATTCCGCAGTTTCTGCCAGCCGCGGTAGTAGCAGATGAAACCCGTGTCGAAGCCATGGACCTTCGGCGCGGAGATGATTTCCGTAGGCTTCCGTGAGCTGAATGGACGAATCACGTGAGCAAATCTCATCGTCATTTGATCGATATTGCTCGGCTATGGGTCGCGAACTCTAAGCATAGCGGAATGAGCATGTTAGCTAGACCATTATCCGATTGATACGTATATCGAACGTCACGCGATGAACCAGATATTTCCTGCCGTTCAGAAATGCGAAATGCATCTTTCCCCGGAATTTTGATGATGCTTCTGCTCCTCGGCCCGGAGCTGCGGCGATGGCAAAGGCCAGCGAAATCGGGGCGTTGTCGTCCACAAGCTCTTGCGCATTGTTGCAGCAATATTCCCAGGTAACTCCGACTCTCCAAAACACACATCAAGTTTCCATTAAACGGGCGGACTTGCCCAACCTCTGTAATGGCGGACGATTTCGCGACACCAAGCGTCTTCTAACTAAATCTTCGCCCTTGGGGGCGAAACGCGTTTTATCGGCAAAGAAGGGCTAGCCATCGATACCACAGCACTCTGCCAGACGGCCGCAACCGGGCGTTCGACACTGTTGCCCAGGCCGACGACGTCCTAACCGCTCTGACGCAAGAGCAGTTGCTCGGCGAGTTTGCCGTTCGATTTGCGATCCGCCGGACACCAGGTGGTGTCCGACTAGGGTAAACCCCACCACCTTATCCCGACCCTGACAAAACATGGCTGAAAAGGTGTGCGAATAGAGTTGCTTTTCTCTTTTCTGGCACCACCGCCAGCAGTTCTAGATCTCAACCTGACATCCAAAGGAAGCAAAGATGAACGGACAAAAAATCGGCTACAAACGCGTGTCCACTATCGATCAAAACACCGCGCGGCAACTCGACGGCGTCCCGCTCGACAAATTGTTTGAAGACAAGGCCAGCGGAAAGGACACCAACAGGCCAGAGCTTCAAGCAGCACTCGGTTATTGCCGCGAAGGCGACACGCTTGTTGTTCACTCAATGGATCGATTGGCGCGCAGCCTCGTCGATCTTAGAGGTATGGTAACGAAACTAACGGAGCGTGGCGTCGCTGTCGAATTCGTGAAAGAAAACCTGCGGTTCAACGGAGACGATTCGCCTATGGCAATCCTCCTGTTGTCGTTGCTCGGCGCAGTGGCGGAGTTCGAACGCTCCCTCATTCTCGAGCGTCAGCGCGAAGGCATTGCGCTGGCGAAGGTTTTCGCGCTTGATCACGCGAACGAAGTGCACCGCGGGTTGAATGCCCAGTACTTCGGTCTCTTTGTAGCCGATCAAGCGGGTCTCGGCGCCGCACTTGCCGCACCGGCACTGCTCGGCTGCGCAGGCGACGATCTCTTCAATACGCTGCAGGTGTGCGGGCAACTGCTTGCGGCCTGGATGCTGCTGATTTTTCCGTCGTGGCTTTTGCTCGCCGGTCTTCTCCAACTCGGACTCAGGAAGCGGACCGGCGGCGGCAAGCGCCTGATCCTTCGCAGCAATCACTCGGTCCTTGGCTTCCATCTTCTCCTGCAACTGATCCATCATCGCCGCGACAACCGGATCGACTGCTGCAGGTAAAGATGTTCTGGAAGCCGGATTCATCTACGATCACTATCGCAGATTGCGACGTGGATAAGTCATCAAATCCCCTGTCTTTATGCAGTATCTTGCGATTGATCGGCCTCGATATTTTTGATCCAGTTTGGATGTTAGTCTTCGGCCAGAACTGAGCCTTTGAAGGCGGAGGGTTGGCTGATGAAGAAGAAGCGCTTCAGTGTGGAACAGATCATAGGCGTGTTGAAGCAGGCGCAGGTTGGGGTTCCGGTCGCGGAAGTAATCCGGAAGGCTGCGATCAGCGAGCAGACGTTCTACCGCTGGAAGGCGAAGTACGGAGGTCTGGAAGTGGATCAGGTCCGGCAGATGGCGCAGTTGCAGGAAGAGAACCAGCGACTGAAGCGATTGGTGGCGGATCTGACGCTGGACAAGACGATGTTGCAGGATGTGCTCTCAAAAAAATGGTGAAGCCTTCGGGGCGTGGACCGATGGTGGAGCATCTGGAACGGATGCACGGTGTAGCGGAACGCAGGGCCTGTCGGGTTTTATGCGTTCCACGGGCGACGTACCGTTATCGGAGCTGCCTGGATCCACGAACGGAGCTGCGGATGCGTATCCGGGAGATTGCGCAAGCGCGAGTGCGCTACGGATATCGCAAGATCCGCGTTCTGTTGAACCGCGAAGGCTGGAACGTGGGCAAGTACCTGGTCTATCGGTTGTACTGCGAAGAGGGCCTCTGCCTGCAGCGGATGCGACCAGCGGGCAAGCGCAAGGCATCACGGCCGCGGGCGGAGAAATTCAAGGCTACGGCTCCCGATCAAGCGTGGAGCATGGATTTCGTTGCCGACCAGTTGCAGAGCGGCACGAGGTTCCGTTCGCTAACAATCGTCGATGTCTACACACGAGAGGCAGTGGCCATCGAGGCTGGACAGAGCCTGAAGGGAGACGACGTGGTGCGCACGCTGAACCGCGTGAAGCAAGAACGTGGTGTGCCGCAGATACTGTTCTGTGACAACGGGAGCGAGTTTGATCGGCCTCGATATTTTTGATCCAGTTTGGATGTTAGTCTTCGGCCAGAACTGAGCCTTTGAAGGCGGAGGGTTG
>DAIDKF010000029.1 GCA_027450185.1 Granulicella sp.
AGTCGCGCGCCACCGAAAGCGTCATAGAGAGCACCGCGCCCTTGGTCATAGAGTAGGCAAAGCGGTCAGTCAGCCCTGCCGTTGCCGCAATCGAGGCCAAGTTGACAATGGAGCCCCCTCCGCGATGCTGCATCTGCTTCACCGCCGCCTGCATGCAAAGGTAAGTTCCCACCACGTTCACTCGATACAGGCGGTCGAATTCCTCTGGCGTAGTCGTGAGCAGCGTCCCGACATGGGCCACGCCAGCGCTGTTCACCAGCAATTCAACCGCCCCGGCTTCGGCAGCTTCGGCGAACGCGCGCTCCACGCTCGCAGCATTGGACACGTCGCAGGCAATACCGCGTCCAGGAACCACAAGAGTGCCGGCAGCCTCGGAGGCCTTGGCTGCAACCAGATCGAGAATCGTAACGTGCGCCCCTGCTTCGGCAAATACACGTGCTGTTGCAAGACCAATACCACTGGCGCCGCCGGTGATGATGGCACGTCTTCCATCCAGTTTGAACGGTAACAAATTGATTCCTCCATCTGCCTCGTTTTCTACGCGACGAGCAGACTCATGTCAATTTCATCTGCACACATAAGTAGATTTGGCTGTTATGCTTGCACGCAACGGGCCGGTATGCTGCAATGGCGCCGCTCGAAGGAGCATACGAGATACTGCCTTAGTAGAGCGCGAATCTAGCAGAGATTACGAAGATCATGATGCAGGTGAGTTAGCACCCACGCCAGGGGACCCGAGCACCATATGCAGATATCTCCTACCCATACCGAACACACAGCGCCAGCAAAGGATCATGACCCCGTATCTGTTTTTCCCCAGCAGAGCCTTCTGCCGTTTGTGCTGGTGACTGTCCTTTTCTTTCTCTGGGGGATGTCCAACAATCTGACGGACATCCTGGTGCAGCAGTTCAGGAAATCCTTTGAGCTCTCACCGCTGCAAGCTCAACTCGTGCAGACGGCTGTCTTCATGGGGTATTTCTGCATGGCGATGCCAGCAGCCATCTTCATGCGGCGCTGGGGCTATAAGGCAGGCATTCTTGCGGGGCTATGTTTGTTCGGGGGCGGCATGCTGATGTTCTGGCCCGCCGCCATTTCGGGGCACTACAGACCGTTCCTTCTGGCGTTGTTCGTTGTGGGCTGCGGTTCGGCGACGCTCGAGACCGCCTCCAATCCGTTCATTGCCCAGTTCGGCCCGGCGGCTACATCTGAACGCCGACTGAACTTTTCGCAGTCATTCAATCCTCCAGGAACGATTACGGGCGTACTGATCGGGACCTTCTTTATCTTCTCTGGCGTGACGCTGACGCAGGCGAAGATGGCAACCATGCGGACGAGCGGTACGCTGTCAAATTATTTGCACACGGAGATTCTGCGCGTAGTTCCTACCTATGTAGGGCTGGGCTGCGTAGTGCTGCTGTGGGGCCTGTGGATTGCGCTGACGAAGTTTCCGCGGATCGAGTCCGAGCACGAAGACTGTGGCGATCAAGGACGCTTTGTCGAGCTTTTTCTGTTTCCGCATCTGTGGCTTGCTGTGCTTGCCCAGTTCTGTTATTGCGGCGCGCAGATCAGCACATGGAGCGCATTCATCTTCTACATGTTGCAGTACACCGGAGTGACAGAGCGCACGGCGGCATTGTTTCTCACAGGTAACCTGATCGCGTTGGCGCTGGGGCGCATCGTGTCGACGTACCTGATGCGCTGGTTCTCTCCATCAAAAATGATGGGAACCTATGCGCTGATCAACATCGTGCTGGTGAGCGTGGGCATTGTGCATCCGAGCAGGGTGGGAGCAGGAGCGATTGTTGCCACTAGCTTCTTCATGTCGATCATGTTCCCAACCATCTTCGCTCTGGGCGTGAAGGGTCTGGGGCCGAATACCAAGCTCGGTGGCTCGGTGATTGTGATGGCCGTGGTGGGCGGCGCCATCTTTCCGCCGTTGCTCGGTTTCATTGCCAAGCGAACGGGTAGCTACGCACGTGGATATACTGTCGTGTTGCTGGCCTACATCGTCGTGGCACTCTATGGATTTCTGGGCTCGCGTACGAAGGGAGAGCCGGTAGTCAATGTCGGCTGAGTGCTCACGCATTGAGCAAGCGCACCCGTTACTGAATACTATGGAAGAAGAAATCTATCGCTGAGGATCAGCCATGCAACAAAGCCTGGAAGCACTGAAAGCTGCTGGAACCGCCGTGATCTCGGATGTGTTCGACATGCTCCAACTGGTACCACCGGTACTTGATAATAGCCTCCGGGCGGTCGGCCCTGCGTCGAGTTTTGCAGGCCCTGCGTATACCATCACCGGCGAGTCCGTGCCCTTCACCGGCGGGGATCGCACCAAGCTTGCGGCCATCGACGCCATGCCTGCGGACGTTGTTGCGCTTTGGGCGAGCAGGGATGCGAAGGGTGTGTGCTGCTTTGGAGACCTCCTCGCCAGCGCGATGAGAGCTCGTGGTTGTATCGCAGCGGTTGTCGACGGTGGCGTTCGCGATACCGCGTTTCTGCAGGGCTTTGGGATGCCCGTCGTCGCGCGCTACCAGACCCCCGCGCAGGGTGTGGGGCGATGGCGTGTAACGGCCTCGCAGGTCGTCGTGCAGGTGCGTGGGGCACTTGAAGAGTGGCTCAGCGTGGCTCCAGGCGATATTGTAGTGGGAGACGCGGACGGCCAGATCGTCGTTCCGCTGCAGCTCCTCGATGAGGTGACAGCGAAGGTCATCGAGTGGTCGCGCGCGGAGACCGGAGCACGCGCGGACATCATCGCCGGCCTGCCATTGTTGGCTGTGCTGGAAAAGTACGGTCACCTGTAAGAGTGAGTGTGCCGGCGCCCAGTCAGGCTATTCGGCCAGCAAGAGGCGCAGGTCGCGAAGGTTATTTCCCGTTGGGCCGGTCGTGATGATGGCGCCTCTGCTCTGTAGAAGCGGGAAGGAGCAGAACTGTTGCAGTGCGGTATGTGCGTCAGTCTGGAGCTGCATGTCGTGCACCTGATCCGCACCGCCGCTGTGCAACGTGTGCTCATCGACCACCGCTCCCGCCGCCGTGCTATTGCCGTCGATGCCGTCAGAGCCAGCCGATAGCACCGCAATCGGCCCGTCGGAGGGTTGCAGTTGCGTGGCGGTATACAGCGCGAAGTGCTGGTTTCGGCCTCCGGTACCGGAGGCCAGAAGCACGTCGTTGGTAACAGAGACCGCGACCTCACCAACAGAGATGAGGCACACGCGCGGATGCTCGCGCCGCAGAGCTCGCAGGCGAGTCAGCAGGTACGCTGCTGCGGCGCGATAGTCCCAGTCGTCGCAGGTGTTGTCGATGACCGCGTAAAATCCAAGTTGTTCAGCGTGCTTCCGCACGGCATTGGCTAAGTCGCTCGAATCGAGCAGCGTCAGTGAACGCGTCGCGAGGTCTTGCGGCTTGGGGGTTTCGGGCAGGTCGGCGGAGATGAAGAACCGGCGTACCGAGGCAGGGAAGCGCTCGAGAAGGTTGTATCGCTGAAGGATCTCCCGGCACTCCGCGAGCGTGGAACTATCCGCCACCGTCGGGCCTGACGCGATCGTATCGAGGCGCCCCGGAGGAACATCGGAGACGACGATCGAGAAGCACTCGGCTCCCTGCGCTGCGGCGGCAAGGCGTCCCCCTTTCACCGCCGAGAAGTGTTTGCGAACACAGTTCATCTCCGCAATCGAGGCACCACTGTGCACCAGCGCACGGTGGAATTCGATGGTGTCCGCTAGGGAAATCCCCGGATCGAGAGGCAGTTCCGTCATCGCCGAAGCACCGCCGCTGATCAGAAACAGGCAGAGTGTATGGGGGATATTTGGCTTCCCCTTCGGCAGTGCATTCAGCAATGACAAGACAGCGCGTGCACTCGCAAACGAGGCTTCGTTGGGGAGAGGATGACCACCAGCAAAGAACTGAAATCCCCTCGGCAGTTGTGCCGGAGGTGCGGGCGCGATCAGCACACCCTGTACATCGCACGACGCTGGTAGCTGAAGGCGCGGCAGCAGAGCTTCGAGCAGGGTCCGCGCAGCTTTGCCCATCGCGACAACTCGCACCTGCGTAACCCGTGCCAGATCGACAACGCTATCCCCGAGCACGAGCATCTTCGTGCCATGCGCTGAGATCTCAACGCGCATCTTTTGCTGGAAGGCGCGGTCGATGCTACACTCCGAGAGCGCTTGATCGAAAATTCTGCGCGCTATTACATCGAGACTCAGCCGGGAAGCAAAGATCCGCTCCTTGGCCATATCCGCTCCGCGCCTCCTTGCACTTGTCCGTTATGCTTTACTTCTGAAGTGTGCGAATATAGCCCACGACAGCCTTGATCTGTGGGCCAGTGAGCTTGCCGGCATACGCTGGCATCTTATTTTTGCCATTCGTGACCGCTGCGATAAGGTCAGCGTCCGAAGCCTTGATGCTCTTGAAAGCCGGAACCTTCAGGGCTTTGCCAGCAGGCGTCTTTCCCATGCCGTCCGCTCCGTGGCACATCAGACACTTGGTTTTATAGGCGTCCGCGCCGTTGTCCTGCGCGAATGCTGGCGTGACCAGTACAGCGGCCAGACCGAGGATAGCTGCATGTCTCAGATTTACGTTCATTGAATTGCTCCTTTGTGCCGATACGATGATCGTACAGTTTCGATCACGACGCAATATACGCCGTTCCAGCTATGGCTGGCGGTGACGGACAGGTAGTATCGGAGAGATATCGTGCGAAATTGCACAGGGAGAGAGTGAGTCAATGGCGAGGCCGATTATTGTGACGGGAGCTGCAGGGTTCATTGGGCGCAACACCGTTGCCGAGTTGAACGCGCGTGGAGAGGACGAGATTATTCTCGTCGATGAGTTGGGCAAGGACGAAAAGTGGAAGGACCTGGTCGGCCTGAGCTTTGAGGATCTCGTCTCGCCTGAGGAGTTCCTCGGCTTGATTGAGGATGGCGCATTCGTCAATGCGCGGTCAGTGATCCACCTGGGGGCGTGTAGCGCGACCACGGAGAAGGACGCAGGATTTCTGTTGCGCAATAACTACCAGTACACCCGCGTGCTGTGTAACTGGGCGCTGACTAATGAGATTCGGTTTGTATATGCGTCCAGCGCTGCGACCTACGGCGATGGTGCGCAGGGATACGATGATGCCGACGCGGTGACTCCGTCGTTGAGACCGTTGAATATGTATGGCTACTCTAAGCACATGTTTGACCTGTGGGCGCTGAAGCATCGTCTCTTCAATCCATCCGCCGATCGATCGCACGACACAGAGGGCTCGAATATCGTCGGACTGAAGTACTTCAACGTCTTTGGGCCGTACGAGGACCACAAGGGTGAGATGCGCTCAGTAGTATCCAAGAGTTACGAGCAGATTCGTGAAACCGGCGTGGTGAAACTGTTCAAGAGCTACCGTCCCGAATATAACGATGGCGAGCAGATGCGCGATTTCATCTATGTCAAGGATGCGGTCGATGTGACGCTGCACTTCGCCCTGCAGTCGGCCGATGCGCCGGGAGGCTTGCTGAACTGCGGAACCGGTCATGCGCGGACCTGGATTGACCTGGTGACGGCCGTGTTCAGCGCAATGAATTTGCCGCCCAGAATCGAGTTCATCGACATGCCGCAGATGTTGCAAGGAAAGTACCAGTACTTTACCGAGGCCAGCAACGCGAAACTCCGTGCGGCAGGATACACCAAACCCTTTAGCAGCCTGGAGGACGGCGTGCGTCAGTATATAACCGGTTACTATCTTCCGCGCGAGGGATAAGTTTTTGAGCCAGCCAGCAGCGTGAACGGGTATTCTGGCGAAGCGATGCTAAGAACAAAAAAAACCAAAGTCATCTATCCCGGTACCTTCGATCCACTGACCAACGGGCATCTCGACCTGATTGCACGTGCAGCCAAGATTGTCGATGAGTTGGTGGTTGCCGTGCACCGCAACTCGGAGCAAGGGGGCTCGGGCAAAGGCAAGCCCCTCTTCACGTTTCTTGAGCGCGAACAGATGCTGCGCGAGGCCACAACCGAGATTCCGAATGTATGGGTCAACACCTTTGACGGCCTGCTTGTGGACTTTGCTAAGGCACAAGGAGCCAAGGCTGTGCTGCGTGGCATTCGCGCCGTCTCGGATTACGAGTACGAGTTGCAGATGGCGATGATGAACCGCAAACTCGATCCGGAGATTGAGACGTTGTTCATGATTCCCGGCGAGCGTTATACCTACGTCAGTTCGCGACTGGTTAAGGGAGTCTTTGAGCTTGGTGGTGATGTAAGTTCCATGGTCCCTCCCAATGTGATGCAGCGCCTGAGGCGCAAGGCCCTGGGGAAGATCTCGTGACGGAGCCGCCGCGACTGCTCCCGCCGCGCCTCAACCTTCAGGAACAGTTTGGCCAGATCGACATCTACGTCTTCGACCAGATGCTGCGCGGGAATATCTTGCCAGCAATGAGGGTGCTCGACGCGGGCTGTGGATACGGCCGCAACCTCGTGCACCTGCTTCGCGAAGGCTGTGAGGTCTTTGCGCTGGATGCCAACGAAGCATGTGTGGAGCACGTTCGTGCGCTGGCCGGCGAACTGGCCCCGGGACTTCCGGCGGCGAACTTTCGCGTTGGCGCGATCGAGCGCATGAATTTCTCAGACGCGTTTGCCGATGTAGTCATCTGCAACTCCGTCCTGCACCTCGCGCGTGACGAACAGCACTTTCTGGCCATGGTAGCGGAGTTGTGGAGGGTGCTGCGACCAGGTGGAATGCTCTTCTGCCGCCTGGGTTCGAGGATTGGAATGGACTTCGAGTGCTTGCGCGGCAACGTCTATCGGGTAGGCGACGGGTCGGAGTGGTTTCTGGTAGACCAAGCCATGCTGTTGCGCATGACCGAGCAGATGAACGGTGTGCTGGTTGACCCGCTGAAGACCACGATTGTGCAGGACCATCGCTGCATGACCACCTGGGTGGTCCGCAAACGCACGACTACCCGGTAGCCGGGCCCCTCTTTCTATCCAGGCCGAAATCTGAAAGACTATAGCTATGAGTACAGGGATCGCCACAAAGGTATTGACCGACCGCATCAACCGTATTGAAGTTTCGGCCACCATGGCCATCACCGCCGAGGCGCTCAAGTTGAAGGCGCAGGGCATCGACCTGGCCGACTTCGGCGCGGGCGAACCGCACTTTGCCACCCCGCAACACATCAAGGATGCGGCCATTGCAGCCATCAACGCCAACTTCACCCGCTACACCGCTGTGGCGGGAACCCCCGAGGTGCGCAAAGCGATCGTTGACCGTCACGCTGCGGACTTCGGAACCAGTTACACTGTCGAGGAGTGCGTCTTCACTACCGGCGGTAAACTGGCGCTGTTCAACGCCGTTCAAGTGCTGGTCGACCATGGCGATGAGGTGATTCTGCCCGTGCCCTACTGGGTCAGCTTCAAGGACATCATCCAGTACGCGGGCGGCAAAGTGGTATTTGTCGAGAGCGACGAGCGCGAGAACTTCCGCATCACCGCCAAGATGATTGAGGCGGCCATTACGCCACGGACCAAGGTCATCATCCTCAATACGCCGTCCAACCCGTCGGGCGCGGTCGTGAGCCCGGAGGACCTTGAGGCGATCGTTCGCATGGCCCACGCGCATGGTATTTATCTTCTGCTCGACGAGTGCTACGTCTATCTGAACTTCTCCGGCAAGGTCGTCAGCGGCGGCACCTTCACCGACTGCAAGGAGCACGTAGTCGTGCTTGGCTCTCTCTCTAAGACCTATGCGATGACGGGCTGGCGCGCGGGCTTTGCGCTTGGGCCAAAGCAGGTTATCTCGGCGATGAGCAAGCTACAGTCGCAGAGCACCTCCAACGCAGCCAGTATGGTGCAGCGTGCTTCGATTGCGGCGTTGACGGGCCCACAGACCTGCGTTGCTGAGATGTGCGCGGATTACATCAAGCTGCGTGATCGCGTGCTGGAGGGCTTCAAGACGATCCCCGGACTCACCTGCACCGTGCCCCAGGGAGCGTTCTATGTCTATCCAAATGTGAGCACGTTCATCGGCAAGGGAGGAATTAAATCCGCTTCAGATATCGCTGCCAGGCTGCTCAGCGAGGCGCATGTGGTTGTAGTCCCGGGCGAGGCCTTTGGAACCGATGCCCACATCCGTCTCTCCTACGCGGTGTCGGGAGACGTGATCGACAAAGGCATTGAACGCATGCGCGAGTTCTTCGTAAAACTGAGCTAACGCAAGGCGCAAAGGCCGTCCCGGAAATGGGAACGGCCTTTGTAATTTGGGATGGAGATGTATGTCCTCTGCAACGATGAAGACCAGGCATCCATTTGCGGCGGTGGTACTTGCGGGTGGTAGTGGCACAAGATTCTGGCCGCGCAGCCGGCGGGCACGGGCCAAGCAGGTGCTCCAGTTGGACAGCGACCGCACCATGATTCAGCAGACGGTTGCTCGTCTCGACGATGTCATGCAGGATCTCGCTGTCTGGGTGATTACGAACGATGTGCTCTGTACGACGATTACAGAGCAGTTGCCTGATGTGCCCCCGAACCGCATTCTATGCGAGCCGGAGTCGCGCAACACTGCCCCAGCCTGTGCGCTGGCTGCTTTTTTGCTGGAGCGAGACAACCCCGAGAGCGTCATCGGGATCTTCCCCTCGGACCACACCATTGGCAACGTGGCCCGCTTCCACATGATTCTGCGCGCGGGAATCAAGCTGGCGGCATCGGGCCCGAAGATTGTGGTGCTTGGCGTTCCCCCCACACGCGATGAGACTGGCTACGGCTACATCGAACTCGGCGAGGCTGTAACTCCCACCACCGTCGGTGGAGAAGCGATTCCAGTCAGACGCGTGCGGCGGTTTACCGAAAAACCCGATCGAGCTCGTGCAAGAAAATTCGTGCGTTCCGGAAATTATGTATGGAACAGCGGTATGTTTCTTTGGAGTGCGAAGACGCTCTGTGACGCGGTCCGTGAGCACTCTCCAGTAATGGCCCCGCTGCTGGAGAAGATTGCAGAGGTGTGGGGAACGCCAGCATTTGCGGCGGTGTACGCCGATCTGTATCCCCAATGCGAGTCGATCTCGATCGACTATGCGATCCTTGAACCGCGCTCGGCAAAGGGCGAAGGCTCATCGGAACTATACTGCCTTCCAGCGGACTTTGCGTGGAACGATCTGGGTTCATGGGCAGCGTTGCATGAGCATCTGGCCGAGACTCGGGAGTGCAAAAATCAGAATGTCATCGAAGCGCAGAATACGGTACAGATAGAGTCAAGCGGCTGCTACGTCTTTGCGCCCAACAAGCTGGTGGCGCTGGTGGACGTCAAAGATGTTGTCGTCGTCGAGACTGACGACGCGATGCTGATCACTACTCGCCAAGGCTCGCAGGATGTAGGCAAAGTCGTGAAGGAACTCAAGAGCCTGGGTAGGACGGACCTAATTTGAGCACAGCAGTGAAGTTTGGAACCGATGGCTGGCGCGGCATCATTGCCGACGACTTTACCTATGAAAATGTGCGGGTCGCCGCACGTGCGATTGCACACTACATCCTCGAGCATGAGGATGCAACGGCTGGCGTTTGTGTGGGATATGACACGCGCTTCGGATCGAGGTCGTTTGCGGGTGTGGTTGCGGAGGTGCTCGCAGGTGCAGGCATTCCCGTGGCGATAGCGAGTAAGATTACGCCGACGCCGGAACTCTCGTTTGCAGTGCGCGGTCGCAAAGCTGCGGGCGGCGTGATGATCACGTCGAGCCATAATCCGGCCGAGTGGAATGGCGTGAAGTACAAAGCGAGCTACGGTGGCTCAGGCAGCCCCGGCATCATCGCGTCGATCGAAAGTTATCTATTGAAGCCGCTGCCGCTGGCCGCAACTCCTGCTGCGATCGAGGAAGTAGATTTTTCTGCACCTTACATCGCAGCGCTCGAGGCGTTCGTTGACCTCAAAGCCATCAAGGCGTCAGGCTATCGATTCCTGATCGACACGATGTATGGTGCGGGTAAGGGATACGTTGCCGGAATCTTTGCGCGCGCAGGCATTCCATTCGTTGAATTTCGCAGTGAGCTAAACCCTGCGTTTCCGGGCATCAATCCTGAGCCAATCCTCCCGCACATTGCCGGGACTCAGAAGGCGGTGGTCGCCGAACATTGCGACGCCGGCCTCATCACCGACGGTGACGCGGATCGCATAGGAGCCGTCGATGAGTATGGAAATGTCGTCGACGCCCACAAGATCTTCGCTGTAATTCTGCAGTGGCTCCTGAAGCGGAAACAGTGGCCTGGCGACGTGACGCGAGCCTTCAATACGACCAAGATGCTCGATCGCATTGCAGCGAAGTATGACCGCAGATTGATCGAGCACGGCATCGGATTCAAGTACGTGGTCGATCTCATGCTCGAACGCGAGATTCTTGTTGGCGGTGAGGAGTCAGGCGGCATCGGCATCAGCCGGCACTTGCCAGAACGCGATGGATTGTTGAATAGCCTGCTGATCGCGAACGTGATGGCAGACGAGCACATGACGCTCGGTGAACTTGTCGCGGCGCTGCAGCAGGAGTACGGAGAGCACCAGTACGGACGCATCGACATGCACATTAGCGACGAACTGAAGCAGGCGGCGATTCGCCGGGCAGGCTCGGGCATTAAGGATGTTGCCGGGCTAAGCGTGCTGCGTGTAGAGACCCTTGACGGCATCAAGTTCTTCCTAGGTAATCCGGCTTGCGCTGACAAGCCAAACGCCGCGGAGACGTGGTTGCTGCTGCGGTCCAGTGGCACCGAGCCGCTGCTGCGCGTCTACTGCGAGAGCTGTAGCATCGAGAGTGTGCAGCAGGTGCTCGAAGCCGCAAGAGCTTTTGTGCTGCGTGGGGATGCCGTTTGAGCGAATCGGTGACGAGTGGCCTGGTGACAGTCAAGGCCGCAGGACTTCTCTTCGACATGGACGGCGTCCTTATCAGTTCCATCGGCAGCGTGAATCGCTGTTGGACCCGCTGGGCTGAGCACTATGGCCTGCCCAACGCCGCGGCGTTTCGTATAGAGCATGGCACTCGCGCCGTCGACCTGATCGCGAAGTTGTTGCCGGAACCGGATGTCGCAGCGGGATTGCGATTGATCGAAGACATGGAGATCGAGGATGTTACCGGCCTCCAGGTACTTCCCGGAGTACGCGCGCTTCTGCAGAGTCTTCCGTCGGAGCGTTGGGCAATTGTCACTTCGGCTACGTACCGGCTACTGCTGGGACGATTGAAGGCGGCAGAACTACCCGTTCCTGAGCGGATCATCAGCGGTGATATGGTGGAGCGTGGCAAGCCCGATCCGGAGCCTTATCGCCGTGGTGCAGAGTTGATCGAGTCGCAGCCCTCGGAGTGCCTTGTGGTAGAAGATGCGCCGAGCGGCGTAGGCGCTGGCATTGCTGCAGGCTGCCGCGTGCTGGGTGTTCTCGGCTCGCACAGCGAAGAAGAACTGCGCGTCGCCGGTGCTTGCTGGGTTGTGCGTTCGCTCAAAGATGTCCGCGCCCAACGCTCGTCCGACGGTCTTTCAATCACGCTGACAACGGTCTGAATTTCTGCTCTGCACCCGCAGCGTTACGCGTTGGTACGAATACGCTCCATCAGAATTGTCTCGACGCGCCGCAGGTCATCTTCGGTGTCAACGCCGATGGTGTCATGCGCCGTCTCGGCAACATAGATGGAGATACCGTTCTCAAGAAGCCGCAGCTGCTCCAATCGCTCAGAGAGTTCGAGCGTGCTAGGAGCCAGCGCGGCAAAGCGTTCCAGCGCCGCGCGACGGTAGGCATAGAGGCCAAGGTGCTTCCAGTAGATCGCGTTCCCGTGGCCATCGCGATCGAATGGAATCGTAGCCCGCGAAAAATAGAGAGCTCGACCATCGGTGGCTGTCACCACTTTCACCGCGTTCGGATTAGCGATGTCCTCGGGTGTGCAACGAACCTTGGGGGTCGTGACGTCCACCTGCGGCGACGTGAACAGCGCCAGAATCGCCGTGATGTGTTCGGGCAGCAACAATGGCTCATCGCCTTGGATATTGACGTAGATATCGGCGTCGACGACACGCGAAACGGCGTAGAGCCGGTCTGTGCCGCTAGGCAGATCGGGCGCAGTCAGCAGGCATCGCCACCCGCGCTCGCCACACAGTGCCTGCACCTCGGCCGAGTCCGTGGCGACGATCACCTCATCGAGCGCAGCACATGCCTTTGCGGCACTGTAGACCCATGCCAGCATCGGCTCGCCTGCCATGCTGCGGAGCACCTTGCGGGGAAGTCTTGTGGAGGCTAGGCGTGCTGGAATCACGCCAACAATACGGTTCGTAGTGGTACTCATGAGCCAACTTTCTCGTCGTCTTTGTTCTTACGATAACTCTTTACGGCCAGAGCGACGACACCGATCAGTAGCACCAGAAGCAATCCAGCGGCTGCAAACAGAAACCTGAGGATGCTGCCCAGATAGCAGTTCAGGCTCCCCCCAGACGCACTGCAATCAGGGGCCGACGAGATCGCCGCCGCGTGCACCGAACACCCCGTCGCAGCCGCAATTGCCAGCGTCATCACCAGAAAATGCCATCGGAGAAGCCGCGTCCGTACTGCAAAACCATTGAGCATGTTTGACCTATGAAGTTACGAAACTTATGATGGTAGTGCGGCTGTTGTCGCGGCCGGGTTTTGATGGCCGCTGGATGCAGTCTCCCACCCGGCGGTGTAGCTCAGATGGTTAGAGCGACGGACTCATAACCCGTAGGTCAGTGGTTCGATTCCACTCACCGCCACCATATTCCATTCAACATGATCTCCTTACAGGATGTCTTCCTGAGAACCGGAGACTCGCCTATCTCCTCGTCTCCCCTGCTGGATTACTCGGCATACCTCTGCGAGTACGCATCGACGTCCTAAGGCGAGTAACCCCAAGTTCAATTGTTGCATCCAAACTCAAATGCAGGTTTGGTACGTATCCGCAGTCCGCGCATCTGGAAGAGTATCTACGATACACTTTGGTAACCATGACTAAAAGAATCAATGTATCCACCTTTTGATGAAAATCCGATGCCATTGAGTGATTTACCTAATTAGGAGAAAAGAGATGCGCCTGTTCAAAACTGTTCTGGCTGGAATCCTTGTCTTTGGATTCGCAACGTACGGATGCAACTCGGGATCGAATTCATCCACGGCCACCTCTCAGGCCACTACGGTCACGACCACCATCAGCGATCCTGCGGCCTGTCAGGCACCTAATGGAGTATTTAAGCACGTGTACGTGACGGTAACCGACGTTGAGGCCAGCACAAATGGAAGTGCGGGACCGGGCGATTCAAGTTTTGTCGACCTGACTCCGACGTTGAAGTCCGGAGCGCCGATGCAGATTGACCTGTTAGGCCAGGCTAACAACAACTGCTTCCTCGCAAGCCTTGGCTCCACAAGCGAGTTGCCAGCAGGAAATTATCAGCAGATTCGAATCATGCTCCCCAGTTGCTGAGACGCTCTCGATAACGTCGGGATAAAGTGTTCCCTGTGCCAGAAATTCAGCGCCGCCAACCTTTTCCGCTTCCGCATCGAACACATCGATGAAGGTTGACCCAATAAT
>DAIDKF010000030.1 GCA_027450185.1 Granulicella sp.
ATTTTGAACTCTTGGCCAACTATCAAAGGCTCTTTGAGGTTACTTGGGTCTTGAGCGGTGATCGTAGCGTTGCGGATGAATGTCCAGAAGGCTTCTCTGTTTGCAAAGTCGGTCATTACGGGTGGCGTTCCAGCATGGTCTTCAGGCCAGAACTTGATGATGGCTTCGCGCATGGAGAGTTTGGTCCAGTTCTCCTTGCTCAGGTCGATTTCGGTGCCGTTGAAGTTGGTTAGGGGGGTGCCATTAACCTCTTTGGCTACGGTGGTGATTAGGTCCTGGGTGAGGTCCATGAGGTCGTGGTAGTTGGCGTAGGCCTGGTAGAACTCCAGCATGGTGAACTCGGGGTTGTGCTGGGTGCTGACGCCTTCGTTGCGGAAGTTGCGGTTGATCTCGTAGACGCGGTCGAAGCCGCCGACGACGAGGCGCTTGAGGTAGAGCTCGGGGGCGATGCGGAGGTTGAGCTGCATGTCGAGCGTGTTGTGGTGGGTGGTGAAGGGGCGCGCCGCTGCGCCGCCGGCGACGGTGTGGAGCATGGGGGTTTCGACTTCGAGGTAGCCGCGGGTATCGAAGAAGTGGCGGATGGAACGGAGGATGTGGGCGCGTTTGACGAAGACGTCGCGGGCGGGGCGGCGGGTGAGGATTGGGTTGGCTGACGGCAGTGCAGCCTCTGGCGAAATACTGGAGTCCGTCACTTCGCTCGGGATGACAGCGCTTTGGGCATCAGCGGTAGCCGCTGTGGGTTCGGCGGCGTCGCCGGCGTCGGTGAAGAGGTCGAGGTAGCGGCGGCGGTAGCGGAGTTCGATGTCCTCAAGGCCGTGGAACTTGTCGGGGAGGGGGAGCATGGCCTTGGTGAGGAGGGTGAGGGCTGGCTGACCCTGGTGGCCGGGGAGGTTGATGGGGGCGGCGTGGAGGGTGAGTTCGCCGGTGCGGGTGCGCATGAGGTAACCGCGGACGCCGATGTGGTCGCCGAGGTCGAGGAGCTTGTAGAGGTTGAAGAGTGGCTCGCCGACGTCGTCCTTGCGGACATAGAGTTGGAGGCGCTCGCCGTGCTGCTGGAGCTGGGCGAAGCCGGCTTTGCCCTGGACGCGGATGGCGACGATGCGTCCGGCGATTGCGGCCTCGATATGCATGTCGGCGAGATCTTCGGCGGAGAGCGGGTCGAGGTCTCCGTTCTCGCCAATGGCGCGGAGCTGTGGGACGGTGGCGGTGAAGGGATAGGTGTTGGGGAAGCGGGCTTCGGCGTCGGTGAGCGCGGAGTTCAGGGAGCGCGCGATGGCGGCGATCTGCGCGAGCTTGTCGCGACGAAGCTGGTAGAGGTTCTCTTCGAATTGGCTGTCGTACTGGGACACGGTGCGGCTCGTTTCAGGAATGGATGTAAGAGAGTTCAGTATAGAAGGAGAAGCAGAGGGTAGAGTGTAGAGGATAGAGTGTAAAGGGGCGTGCGGAGAGGCGGTACGGGCTTACGATGGCGGAGGACGGGAGCAAGGGCGCGAAGAAGGACGGCAAGGGCGGCGTGCTCGGGGACCTGGTAAAGGCTGAGTCGATGATTCAACTGGCGCTGATGCTGCCGGCCGGATGCCTGATTGGAGCGCTGGCGGGGACGTGGCTGGACAAACACTTTCATACCGGATGGATGGCCGTGGCGGGAATTCTGCTGGGTGCGGCGGCAGGGTTTCTACAGATTTATCGGACCGCGTCGCGGTATATGAAGCGAGATCATTGATATAGGGAGACAACGAGATTTTTGATGGGGAGAACGAAGGGGGAGCGGTGATGGAAGGCTTGGAGGGATTTACCGACGCGGATGTGCGGGCGACGCTGGTTCGGACGCTGCGACTGCTGGCGGTGCTGACCGCGCTGGGGATGGCCGTGGTGGGATGGAAGCTGGGGTGGCGGAGTGCGGTGTTTTTGCTGATCGGGGCGGGGATTTCGGGGTCGGGGCTGTGGGAGTGGATGCGGTTAATGAGCGCAGTGATGGCGCGGATGGACGCCGGTGCGAAGGCCAGGCCGATGGGGCTGGTGCTGACGGGGTTCTTTATGCGGCTGGGGCTGGCGGTGACGGTGCTCTATGTTAGTCTTAAGTATCTCAATGGTTCCGTAATTGCGCTTGCTGTGGGTCTCGGACTGGGCATTGCTTCGCTCACGTTTGAGGCCATCCGGATGGCGAGAGCATGGACGGTTTAGCCGGAAGTTGTCGCCGAGACTTCAGCCGTGTCGTTTAGTAGCATTGCTCCAAATCTTCTTTATGCCTTCTCAGTTATTTTTTACGAGCTTTCTGAATCATTGTCTGGCTGGACCGGTCGATAAGGGGCTGTCGCTGCTGCATATGACGCCAGCCTATGCGCAGGCTCCGATCTCGAACACCGTGGCGATGGAAGCGTTGGTGTTTGTGCTGCTGCTGGCGTACTTTGTGGTAGTCCGGCTGACTCTGAGCGTGGAGACACCGGGCACGGTGCAGCATGTGGCGGAGATGACCCACGAGTTTGTGTCGGGGCAGAGCGAGCAGATTATCGGCCACGGGTATGAGCGGTTTACCAGTTATCTGACCGTGCTGCTGCTGTTCATTCTGATCTGTAATTTGATTGGACTGCTGTCGCCGTGGTTTGAGTCGCCGACCGCGGATGTGACGGTGCCGTTGGGTTTTGCGTTGGTCACGTTTGTGTACTACCACTACCACGGCGTGCGTGCGAATGGCTTTGGGTACATCAAACAGTTCCTGGGACCCGTGTGGTGGCTGTATCCGCTGCTGCTGCCGATTGAGATCATCTCGCACTGCGCGCGCGTGCTATCACTGACAGTTCGTTTATATGCGAATGTTTTTGCGGGCGATCTGCTGATTCTGGCATTCTTCTCGCTGATCCCGATTGGCATCCCGGTGATCTTTATTGGATTGCACTTTGGTGTAGATATTATTCAGTCGTATGTGTTCATGCTGCTGGCGACGATTTATCTTAGCCTTGCGGTTGCGCACGAACACTAGAAACGGGCGTTGAGAAGAATTTGTCGGGAGCGCAAAGACCTAGAGCTTTGCTGCTGAAGATGTCCGGGGTGAAGCCCGGGCTATCTTGGAGACAAAGAGGGTTTAGATTTTGGTCGCAGAGGATTGCGACCAGCAAGATCCTGCGGAGGGGCGCTCCCTCTTCGTGGTGCGTACTACCGCCAATCCAGCGTGAGGGGGCCAGCACGGTGAGCCTCAACCACCCACTGGCGGCGAGACTTATGGGAGCATGGAGTAGTAATGATTAATGCACTGCGCATGATGAAGTATGGATTTATGGCGATGGCGGCAATGCTTCTGGCAACGCCGGCGTTTGCACAGGCGGCTGGCGAAACGACCAGCCCGTGGACACCGATTGCTGCCGGTATTGGCATGGCGCTGGCGGCTGGGCTTTGCGGTCTGGGGCAGGGTCGCGCAACAGCTTCGGCTACAGAGGCGCTGGCCCGGAACCCGGGTGCTCGTCCTGGTATTTTCACGTTCCTGATTCTTGGTCTGGCGTTTATTGAGTCGCTGGCACTCTTTACGTTCGTGATCATCTTCCTGTACGTGAAGTAAGACAAAGCAGCAATAAGTGCGAACAGCCTCCGCAGGTGCGGAGGCTGTTCTGTTTGCGATGCAAGGTAAATTAGAGCCTTTCTCTATAAGGTATAGCTTTCGATTCTTTTTAGGCACCGGTTTTTGTTGGAGTCTGTTGCTATGGCACGAGCGTATAGCGACGCTCTTCGGGTGAAGGTGCTTACGGCGTATGCGGCTGACGAGGGTACGCTCAAGGATCTGGCTGCGCGGTTCGAGGTGAGCTACGGCTGGGTAGCGAAGATCCACGTGGCAGAGCTGCGCACCGGAAGCCGTTCGCGGCCTCGGCAGCGGAGCTGGGGGCGGCAGAGACGCATCGACGCGGGTTGGTGCGAAGCCTTGTGAAGCAGAGGCCGGAGATCCTGCTGCTTCGTCGCAGAACCAGCTTCTCGCAGTCAGATCGAATGGACAACCTATTGAAACTTCACACCTAGTTCGTACTCTCTGATGGTGTAACCGCACCGCAAAATATTGAGATCATATTCAGAATCCAAAACGGATTCACCGAATTTTTGCTCCATCGAATGAGTATGCCTTCGCCAGTAGACTGGCCGCAGGGAGCGAACAACTTCCGTATTAGGTTCGTTGCTATACACTCGCGTCATCCCCCACTATCAGACACAAAATCAAGCGTGGAAAGAATCAGCCTATATATCTTCCCCAATCTGCTCTAATGTGGCATGTCGCGGTGGGATGACTTGGCACGATAGCCTGCGGAACCGAGACGCTTCTTCAGTTCTTCTGCAATCATCACTGAGCGATGCTGGCCGCCGGTACAGCCAATGCCAATAGTTAGATAGCTCTTACCTTCGTGAATGTAATGCGGCAAAAGAAAGGTGAGCAGGTCCGTTACCTTGTCGAGAAACTCGCGCGTCTGCGGAAATTGGCGGACGTACTTCGCAACCTTGGGGTGCTTGCCTGTCAGCTTTCGAAACTCGGGGATGAAGTGCGGATTAGGAAGGAACCGCACGTCGAAGACCAGGTCAGCGTCGCTGGGTACGCCGTTTTTGAAGCCGAAGCTGGTGACCGAAATGGTGAGGTTGCGGTCGCTCTTGCCGACCCCGCGCGTAAACTGCGCGTTGATATGAGCACGGAGTTCATGCACGTTGAACCGTGAAGTGTCGAGCAGGATGTCGGCGACATTGCGAATGGGGTCGAGACGCTTGCGCTCGGCGCGTATGGAAGCCATGACGGTTTCCCCTTGGCGCCTGGAGTCGCGACCGAGGGGATGCGGGCGGCGTGTCTCGGAGAAGCGGCGAACCAGAGCATCTTCAGAGGCTTCAAGAAACACAACTCGCGTGGGCAGCACCTTGCGAACCTTCATCAGGATGGAGGGAAAGCCTTCGAGCCGGTTCCCTTCGCGAACGTCAACCACCAAGGCGGCATGCGTAATCTCGCCAGACTTTGCGACGAGGTCAGCAAAGCGGGGGATGAGTTCCAGCGGAAGATTGTCTACCGAATAGAACCCGAGGTCTTCGAAGGTCTTGAGCGCGGATGCTTTGCCAGCACCCGACAGTCCGGTAAGGATCACCAGCTCTCGGGGTTCCCCATCGTCGGACACGATGCGTTTCTTTCCCGGCTTGCTACGATTCGCAATCGCAGATAATTTCTTTGCCTTGGCAGGAACCTTGGTCGGTACAAGCATCATGGGAAAATCGTAGCATCGTTGGGGGCTGGCATCCTCCAGCGGCTCATGCCAAAGGATACCAGCCGGAACTCATCGGCTATGCGGGTAGCGGCTTCGGCCGGTCGCGGACAGTAGCATACCGCTCCTTGTGGCGAATCGCCTGCAATTCCACCTTCTGCAGCGCATCGCGCAAAGCGGTCTCCATCTCCGCCGACTCGCAGGTGGCAACCAGATCATCATTGCGACACTTCACTGCGATATCGGCAATCTTGCGATATTTGTCTTCTGTGAGAATAACGTGAACGCTGGTGCAGCGGTTAGCAACTAGGTCAATGCGACTCATACCTGCTTCGACAATCGCCTTGAGCTTAGGAGTAACAATGGTATGACGTCCGGTGTATTCAATGATCATGAAGCATTCTCCTCGCAGCGCCTACGCTGCTGTTGAGACTTGTGAGATGCATCCACGGGCTACCGCGTCTATGGCTATGGCAGGCTAACGCTGGCGCCGCTGGTGTGTGCTGGGAATCTGCATGTCTTCTCGATACTTTGCAACCGTGCGCCGGGTGACCTGGATTCCCTGCCGCTGGAGTTCCGCGGCGAGATACTCGTCAGTCCAAGGCTTGCGGGGGTCCTCCTCTTCAATGAGTTTCTTGACGCGCCGCTTTAATAAAAGTAACGGCAGGTCTCCCCCCTCAGGTCCGCCAACACCTTCGGAGAAGAAGAATCTTAGCTCATAAACGCCCTGTGCGGTATGTACATATTTATTCGCAACGGCACGGCTGACGGTGGAGGGATGGACACCAATCTCCTCCGCAACCTCCTTGATCATCATAGGATGCAGACTTTCGACGCCTTGCTCGAGGAACTCGCGCTGACGCCGGACGATGATCTCGCAAGTGCGAACGATCGTGTTTTTGCGCTGCTCGATATTGCGCAATAACTGGATTGCGGACTTATAGCGTTCCTTGACGTATTCGCGGACATCTCGGTCAACGGTCTTTTCACGAAGCATCCGGCGATAACTCTTATTGAGGCGCAGCGCTGGCAGATCTTCTTCGTTCATCACCACCACATACTCATCATCACGCTTGACGAACGCGACATCGGGCTCGATGAGACGGGTTTCAACCTGGTTATATCGCTGGCCCGGTCGAGGATCCAGCGTGCGAATCAACTCCACCGCCTCGTTGACCCTCTCGGCAGGGCGGCGACAGAGGCGAACCAATTCACGCATGTCTTTCTTCTGCAGCAGGGCCAGATGCTGGTCAACTATCAGTGTCGCGGTATCGATGGTGAAGAGGCGCTGATCGGGTGAGAAGGCTTCCGCTTCGGCTTTGGCGCGACGTGTTTCCGCCACTTTCAGCTCTCGGCGCTCGGCTTCAAGCTGCCACAGTAGACACTCGCGGAGGTCGCTGGCTCCGACACCGGCTGGGTCGAGCCGAGAGATGACAGCGCGGGCCTGTTCAATGAGCGGCATATGATCCACCACGGACTGATCCGCGGCACCAATGGCGTCAACTAGCGCTTCTGCAAGTTCTTCCACACTGGCCGTCAGATAGCCGTTCTCGTTGAGATTTCCAATGATAAGCTCCACCGCAGTCTTCAGATCGTCGCTGAGCGTGAGCGACCCGAGTTGCCAGATAAGGTGATCGGCCAGCGTGCTGGGTTGCGAGAGAAACTGTTCAAAGGAAGGCGTGTCCAGTTCTTCAAAGTTCGATGCGGTCCGAAAGCCAGGATCGAGGTAATCCTGAAAATAGCTCCCAAAATCGATCTCATCAAAGGGGTCTGCCTCTTTATGCTCCGCTTCGCCAACAATTTCCTCGACGCTGCGCTCGCGGTCACCCTCCTTGCCCGAGCGCTCATCCAGAGTTTCGGTGGACTCGTCAATCTCCTCCAGAACAGGATTAGCGACAAGTTCGCCGTTGATCATGTCCTTGAGCTCCAGCTTGTTGAGCGCAAGAACGCTGACCATTTGGACCAGTCCCGGCGTGAGAATCTGGCGTTGCGAGAGCTTGATGTTGAGATGTGGCTGCAACAACGGGGTCTACCTCGCGACTACCGTGAAACGTCCCTGACTAGATCGCTGGCCACACTTTGCCAGCACGCTATGGGCCAGTTTATCGCGCAATCGAGAGAAAAGCGTGAATGGCAGGAATCAAATAAGGCACTCCCCCTATGAAAACACCGCCGTAAATCCACTAAACGAGTGAAAAGCCTTCGCCGAGATAGACGCGTTTAACCTCAAGATCGCGGCCCAATTCACCGGGAGTTCCCGCGCGGAAGATTCGCCCTTCATTGATGATATAAGCACGATCCGTGACAGAAAGAGTTTCGCGGACGTTGTGATCGGTGATCAAAACACCTATGCCGGAAGCCTTGAGATCGAAGATGATCTGCTGGAGCTCCAGAACGGCAATGGGGTCAATGCCCGAAAAGGGCTCGTCCAGCAGGATGAAGGCCGGCTCAATGGCCAGGCAGCGGGCGATTTCTACACGACGACGCTCGCCACCCGAGAGAGCGTAGCCTCTGGTCTTGCGGACATGGCCAAGGTTCAGTTGCGATATCAGGCTCTCAGTGCGCTTGCGGCGCACCTCCCAGGTGAGGTGCTGCGTTTCGAGCACAGCGAGGATGTTCTCCTCGACAGAGAGGTTGCGGAAGACGGAGGGCTCCTGCGGCAGATAGCTGATGCGATACTCACGGGCTCGGAGATACATCGGCGTCCGGGTAATGTCCGCTCCGTCGGTCAGAATTCTCCCAGTGTCCGGCCGCACCAAGCCGACGATCATGTAAAAGGTCGTGGTCTTCCCCGCTCCGTTTGGCCCCAGCAGACCGACAACCTCGCCCTGACGAATCTGTAAGCTGACGCCACGAACTACTTGGCGACCACCATAGGCCTTCGTCAGTTCCTCGGTCTCGAGGGTTTTCATGCAGCGGCTACCTCTCTTGTTTTCCCTGAATTACGTGCGTTTCGGTGCGCACTCTACCACCTTTAGCCTTGGGCATATGCGAGTCGCCCGCCACCACAATCGTACTACCTGCGTCTCCGAACAGTAGTGTGGCACCCGTGACACTGCCTTGCTGTGCATCGACGATGTGGGGGGGATCGGTGGGGGTCCCGGTCAGAACGTAGTTGCCGGTGGCAGCAGTGTAGAGCAGTTGCTCTCCGGTCCCGTGACGCCCGGGCTGCTCCATCTGCACAGAACCGTACACGATCACGCGGTCGATCGAGCCGTTCAGCGGATCAGGTTGGGTGTGGAGGATGGAGGCTGCTGGCATTGTTGCAGCAGGCTTATTTGCCGGTGCAAGGAAGACGACTGCATGCTGGCCGCGCACCTCGCCCATCGTTCCGTCGATGGTGACACCGTCCGCGAAGGTGGCCTCGCGTTGCAGATCGTTATAGTCCATCTTCGGGCTGGCGACGCGAACAATACTGGCGGCCTGGGCTGCATGGCCGGGCTTCGGCGCTGTGGGGTTGGAGGCAAAGATCGCGTGGAGCAGCGTTCCCGGCTTGACGGGACGGGCGCTGAACGTTCGGCTGACCCCGTCGAAGCGCAGGATCGCTGCCTGAACTTGCGACGCATTCTGCCACATGCGAGCAGGATGAGCGTCGGTTCCGTAGAACGTGCCAATCTGCTTGGCGTGCTCAAAGTGAGCGCTGGCGGCCAGCACGTGCGTCAGCGGAGCAGGACTGCCACCTGGAGGAGCAGCCGTCGATCCTTGAGATGCGGTTGTGGGAGCGTTCTCGAACGTGGCCTGCACACCACCGTTGGCGTCTGCATCCTGCGTGTTCTGATCCAGAGTCACCGTCGGCGCCATGAGCGAAGCATTGTCGCCCTCCAACTGTGCGTTGCCCAAAAGCGTGAGGCGATGGGTGGACGCATCGTAGGTAGCGCGGTCAGCGAAGCCCGTCGAGACAGGTCCAGGTTCTGTAGAGCCGGCCTTTGCTGCGGCTCGATCGTGGATCGTCACATGGCCACTCTGGACGGCCGACGTGATATTCAGGGCCTCTGCGTCCGGCTGCGCCGAGAGGGTCCCGGCACGCGCAGGACCGAAGGCGGCCTCGACCGTATCGCCGGTGCTGGTCTCCTGCTCGCCCAGCGGAGCGTCCTGCTGGAGTCGCGTGTGGCCGGTGCCGTAGAGCCGCTGCGGCTGGGCTTTGCCGGATGTAGTCGTGGTGAAGAGAATGCGGAGGCTGTCTGCCCACAGCTGCGCGTTTTTGACAGACTGGGGCTTCGTCCTATCCGCCACCTCACCTTTGGCTAAGGCAGCGATGGATTCGCCGCCTGCATGCGCGGAGCCCGTTGCGTCCATCTCAGTAAGCTGCGCGGAGGATTTGCGCCTGCCAGGACTGAAGTGAGCGATGATCGTTGCTCCATCCATGGAACGTGCCAGGCCCTGAGGGGTTGCTCTGTGGTCCACCATCGAGAGCTTCACCGTGCCTGTGCCGACGACCCGCGTTGGCGCTCCCTGCGCGTTGAAGACCGCATCGACTACATTGGACGAGCCGTGCATCGGCCGCACCGGATCGGTATCGACCAGCACTACGTTGCCTGAAAGCCTCCCGGCTTCGGGAAGGGATTGCGGATTCAGGGTTGCATCCAGGCGGTCCGCGGTGACCTGTTGTGTGCCGGAACGAAGCACGACGTGGTTGCTGCCCTGCACGCGCTCAATGGAGCCGTCCTTGCGCAGATTGATAACTGCAACATCCATCTGCGCGCTGCGGTCCTCCGAAGTCATAATAGGGTTGATCAGGTTGGCGACGTTTGCGTCGCGGTCGACATCAGCCCGCGTAGCGGTCAGGTGCAGCGGTTTACCGTGAGCTAGGCCATCCATGCGCACATGGGCAAGCAGGTGAAGGGTGCTCTGGCCGGAGTTAAACTCGGCACCGAGCGCAGTGCATTGCATTCCGCCATAACTGAACTCCACCTGCTGATCGGTCGCGGCGACGCCGAGTTTGCGCAGATAGACCAGGCCGCTGGTCCGCACGTGGATCACCTGCTCGGACGCTGGCTTCGCCTTGGCGGCTGCTGGGACCTTGGCCTTGGCCTTGCTCTTGCTCGCGGAAGCTGGCTGTGTGGCAGCACGCCCGCCGTTGGCGAGTCCCTGCGGCGGAAGCAGGTCCATGAAGACCTCTCCCTTGGCGCGCGCAATGCCCTGGTTCTCGTCGTACTCCATCTCGGAACCGTAGATGTGGTCGGCTGCGTCGCCTGTGCGGTTGTATAGCAGCATCTCGGCGTTGTGCAGCGCCCATTTCCCGTCGCCGAGTGATGTCTCGGTCTTGGCGCGGACGGTGAATATCTTCCTTCCCTGCACCGACTGTGAGTAGGTAACGCCGTTGGAATCGTGGGTGAGCGAAGCCCCGGAGCGCGCGATGATCTGACGATACGCCTGGAGCGCTCGGTAACGCCCATAACCAATGTACGCAGCGAGGACACCGACCAGAAGCAAGGCTCCTGTCAGCAGTACCCACCGAAGTCGTTGTATCGACAGCCGCATCGTTTCCCTGTTTTATCTTCTCATTGCATGGACGTTCTGCAGCACAGGTTGAGACGTGCGAACCGATAGAATAGATAGATGGCAGACCAGCTTTATCTCAGCGTGTGGTATCCGAACTTTCGGCTCGAGTCGCTGCCTGCGGCGCTGGTGAGCGTGCTGCGGCAGTTTGCTGTGATCGCCAGGGACGGCCAGGCGAACAGTGCGCTTGGGCGCGTCGCCGCAGCGAGCGTGTATCCGATCGACTGGACCGAGTCGCCGATCTACCAGCGGATCTATGTGAACGATGAGCGGGCGCAGAGTTCGGCGGATACCGAGGGCTCGATCATCGAGAACGCTGTTAAGGAAGCGACTGAGCAACTGCATGACGATATGGCCTATGAGTTCGAGATGAGCTGGATGTTATGGCTTCCGGAGGCCGCGGGCGCGGGGTTGGATGCGGTTTGGCGGCTCGAGCCCTGGCGGGTCAAGATCACCGGGTTCGGACCGGAGTTCGATGCTGGGAGCTATGAGCAGAACGGGCAGATTCGTGTGGACTTTGGGCTGGATTCGCCTTGGGTCCTTGAGGATGAAGAACTGAGCGAAGATGCTGCGGAACGGATCAAACACAATGTCGAGAAGCTGCTGGCGTTTACGTTAAGCGTAGAGAAGCACTGCGGAATTTCGAGCCGTTTGCTGTGGACCGAGAGCGGAGAACCGCTTGCGGAAAAATTGATTGCCCGTCTGCAGCGGTTGAATTGAGCTCGGCCCCCCATGGGCCTCCCCTCCCATACTTTTTGAGGCAAAGCATTGAGAAGAGGGCCGTTGGACGGGGACTTATGGCAGTCTGGCTTCGCGCGGGTCGCTTTTGTTTGCGGGTTTAACCGGCGCTGACGATCTCGGAGAAGTCGGCTATGCGGGAGAGGTCGTTGAGGGTGCGGTTGAGGAGTGCGAGGCGGTTGGCGCGGATGTCGTCACCAGGAGCCATAACCATGACTTTGTCGAAAAAGTCGTCGATGGAGGGGCGGAGCGTGGCGATGACACGCAGGGCTTCGCTGTAGTTGTGCTCACACTGAAGCTCCTGAATGGCGGAAGCCGCGGCGCTGGCCGTGACGGCAAGAAGCTTCTCGGCAGGGTCAAGAAGAAGATCGTGGTCGACGATAGTGGGTGCAATGTCCCCCTTGGCGGTAGCCTGGGCGAGGATGTTCTTCATGCGCTTGAAGGCAGCGGAGACGGCGAGGAAGTTGTCGCTGCCGCGGGCTGCAGTGACGGCTTCAGCGCGGGCTACGAGGTCGCGGAGATCATTTGTGCCTGCAGCCATTACTGCATTCACGACATCGTAGGATTGATCCCGGCTTTCTCTCAGATAGAAATCGATGCGCTCGGCAAAGAAGGCCAGAAGCCTCGTTGCCGTGTCGTCGGGCGGCGTGGCAGCATTGATGACGTCACCTAGCGACAGCCGCAACGAAGATTCAGCAAGAATGCGCACGATAGCGTTGGCCGCACGGCGAAGGGCGAAGGGGTCTTTGGAGC
>DAIDKF010000031.1 GCA_027450185.1 Granulicella sp.
GGAAGCGCGCGAACAATACGCGAACAATGCGCATCCCAAATCAGCCTAATTTGCCCCTAGCAGTCCTAAAATCGTCGGAGCATAAAATGTTTCATTTCAAATACATCCGCTGATTCCGGGCCACTTAGCTGAATTGTCCGGCAGCCCTGAAAAGGCCGGCGTCGGCGGTTTGATCGTTAGCGGTAACCACAGAGTAAGAGTTTTGACGCCCTTGCTGGTGCAGGCAGGCGCTCATCCCTCGAATTCGGGCAATTGGACGAGGCTTCCGAAAATACTTTCGTACAAAAATCGTACGTCCGCCCCGGCAATCGTGGAAATCTCGCATTTCTCGCTCTTTTGAAATCAGCAACTTACTTGGAATCAATAGCCAGGATACTCCGATCCCGATCAGGTCCACCAAATAACCCCTACAAAATCAAGCGTATGCCGGAAGCGGTACACTCCCTCCCTTCCATGACTTTGTGCCATTTTGTGTCACGCGTGCAGAAGGACTGCGCCGGCTGCTGACAACTGCGCCGGTTGTAGTCGATTCTTTCCGAGTCTTCCGAGGTCGAGCATCCGATCTTCTCAACTCCGAGTTGATGGAATTGATGGTCGATTGAACGCTCGCTGGGATCTCCTGCATGTAGACATCTGTGGTGGTAGCGGTGCGTGAATGTCGTATCACCCCTTGAACGTCTTTCACCGTCCCCTTCTTCTGTGCAAGAGTGGCAATCGTTCTGCGGATGACCTGGAAGGTGAGCTTGGGCATCTTCGTCCAGTGTGTGGGGAGAAGAGTGCCCGTCGAGACGCTCGATCATAATTGTGCCAATGGTGCGATTCTCGCCTCGGATGGGTACGCCGACAAATGATCGCGGCACCGAAGAAACGTCCCTGCTCAACACGCTCCAGTCTGTAAATGGCGGGCTCTCAGCGATGTTGCACACAACCAGCGGCGTGCCGGAGACAACGATTTGTCCCACCGCTTGCTCGAGGAGACGCTCAAAATGCTCCCTTGCAGTGGCCTCACTCCAGCCCGCTCCCACCACAGTCGTAGTTCTGCCCTCTTCGTTGAGCAGTGCAATTAGACCGTTATTCATGTCCAGGAAGCTGGACAGAAGATTGATTGATTACGCCGGAGAGCGCAATCTCCAGCCGGGCGCGTGAGCACCTTGGATATCTCGTAAATCTCAATCAGCGCGGAGTTTGCGCGACTGCCTGACTGCATTGCCTACTGCGGACTGGAGATATCATGCTGGTTCGACATGCCCCTCTTTCCGGTGAAGGCGGAAACAAAAGCAGAAAAGAATTCTTGAATATTTTTTGATGTCAATCCCGTCTTCGCTGGGCGCTAACCGGCCTTGAACATCAGCTTGATGCCTCGCAGAGCCTGACGAGTGCGTTCTTCGTTTTCGATGAGCGAGAATCTAACGTGCTGGTCGCCGTGTTCTCCAAATCCGATACCGGGGCTTACCGCGACCTTGGCCTCAATCAGGAGCTTCTTTGAGAACTCCATCGAGCCCAGCGAACGGTATTGCTCGGGAATGCGCGCCCAGACAAACATAGTCGCCTTCGGCAGATCTACTGGCCAACCGAGTTTATTGAGGCCCGGCACAAGCACGTCGCGGCGCGATTTGTAGATGTCGCGGATCTCTGCCACGCAGTCTTGAGGCCCTTCGAGTGCAGCAATCGCAGCAACCTGGATTGGGGTAAACATGCCGTAGTCGAAGTAGCTTTTGATTCGCCCGAGGGCCGCTACCAGCTTCGGGCATCCCACCATAAAGCCGACGCGCCAGCCGGGCATGTTGTAGCTCTTGGAGAGTGTGAAGAACTCGACAGCGATCTCTTTCGCCCCCGGTATCTGCAGGACGCTGGGCGCGACGTATCCGTCGAAGGTGATGTCCGCATAGGCAAGATCATGAACCAGATAGATTCCCAACTCCTTGCATAGAGGCACCAATCGCTCGAAGAACGAGAGGTCGACGCAAGCTGTGGTTGGGTTGGCGGGGAAGTTGAGGATCAGCAACTTGGGCCGCGGCTCCATACGCGGCAGTTCGTACTCGAGCTTCTCGATCAGAGCGGTCTGGTCGGTTCCGTCCATCGCGATGCTTTGGACCTTCGAGCCTGCGATTACCGGCCCGAAGATGTGAATCGGATAGCTTGGGTTGGGCACTGCAACGGTATCCTCGTCGTCGAGCATGGCCAGGCAGAGATGAGCGATACCCTCCTTTGATCCGATGGTGACGATGGCCTCGGTTTCCGGGTTGAGCGAGATGTCGTAGCGCTTCTTATACCAGTTGCAGATGGCAGCGCGCAGGCGAGGGATACCCCGGGAAAGCGAATACCTGTGGGTGGTCGTCCGCTGCGCGGCTTCGATGAGTTTATCGACGATGAACTTCGGCGTGGCTCCATCGGGGTTGCCCATACCGAAGTCGATGATGTCTTCGCCGCGCTTGCGCGCAGCTGCCTTCAGTTCCCCGGTGACGTTGAATACGTAGGCCGGCAGACGCGCCAGCCGTCTAAACTCTTCCATCGTAAAATACCGCTTTCCCCTGAATTTGAGATGTCGTATTGGATCGCACTGACGAGATCATACGAAGCATCATTCTATTAGAACCCAGAATTGGCCTCCTCTGATGGGCAATGGCAAACCGCAACTCCTTATTGCGTGAGCCGCTTCCACCTTTGGGCCAGCCATTGTGCTGGGAAGCCATGCATGCGGGTATCCGATCACAGCTACACCAAGATCCATCAGGTAGAATCCCGGCAAGGAAGGGTAATCAACCGCAATGATCCCGTCACCGGCCTTGCGAACACTGAGGGGAGTGAATCCAGCGTTACCAGAAGCTCCTGGAATCCCGCCACGTTCTACGCGACCCGTGCAGTCGGATCCCCATGAAGCCTGATACTCTACTTGGCTCGGTCCTGTCGGACTGCTTCCACCGCTTGGCTTTCACGTGCGGCAAGTCTATACGGAGCAAACCAACCGATCTGCTGCTGTTGCACGCGCCCAGCGTATATGACTTTCGCGAGCGAGCAATTCTCTATGGCCCGGTCAGCGACATGATTCCGTCTTCGACGGTCTTTGAGATGTACCCGCTCGGATTCTTGACCATTGCGAGTTATATGCAGGAGCGCGGCCTGAAGGTGCGAATCGTCAACCTCGCGCTGAAGATGATGAATAACCGGAGGTTCGACGTACCACGTTTTCTGGCAGACCTTAACCCGAAAGCTGTTGGGATTGATTTGCATTGGTTGCCGCATTGCCATGGGGCGCTGGAAGTCGCGCGCATTGTTAAAGAGCTGCACCCAAAGGTGCCGGTGATCATGGGCGGTCTGTCCTCGACCTATTTTCATCGCGAACTGATCGACTACCCTCAAGTCGATTTCGTCTTTCGCGGCGATAGTACGGAGCCTCCTCTATATCAATTGCTGCTTGCGTTATCTAACGGCGGCGTACTCGATGAGATTCCCAACCTCACGTGGAAAGACGCGGCTGGGGTTCACGTCAACCCACATACTTACGTGCCAATGTCGCTGGATTACGTTGACCTGCGGCCCGATCTCATTGCTGATATGGCCATTCGATATGGCGACCTCGAAGGTGTTTTGCCCTTCAACGGATGGTGGAGCAACCCGATCACAGCAGTGTTCACGGTTAAAGGCTGCGCGTATCAATGCGTGACCTGTGGCAGTTCGCACACCACATGCACGCATCTGACCAAGCGGCAGCAGCCTGTATTCCGCAGTCCGGAGAGTATGGTCAACAACATGACGGCTATCAGTCGTCTGTCGCGCGGGCCGATTTTTCTGGTTGGCGATCTGCTTCAGGGAGGGGACGCGTACGCTGCGGAGATGCTGGATCGATTGCACAAGGCTGCGTTGCCTAATGAGATTGTCTTCGAATTTTTTACCGTTCCGCCTATTTCCTTTCTGCACGATATCGATCGCAGCATCTCGTCGTGGAGTATCGAGTTCAGTCCGGAGAGCCATGAGCAGGCCGTGCGCAATGCGCAGGAGGGCGAAGCCGGCTACAGCAACGAGGACATGGAGGCCATGTTCAAAGCTGCGCTGGCGCTTCGCTGCCACCGCATCGATGTGTTCTTCATGATCGGATTACCGGCGCAGACCAGCCGCTCCGTCGCTGAGACCATCGACTATTGCGAACATCTCTTTCAGCTCGGCGATCAACGGCTATCGTGTTTCATCTCTCCGATGGGACCGTTTGCTGACCCTGGGAGCCGCAGCTTCGAAGAGCCTGAGAGTTTTGGCTTTCACCTGTTCGCTCACACCCTGGAGGAGCATCGCCAGCTACTGGTGCAATCCAGTTGGGAGCGAATATTGAACTATGAAACGAAATGGATGACCCGGGCCGAACTTGTCGATGCAACCTACGACGCTGCCGAACGTCTCAATGAACTCAAGGTTCTCTACGGCCGAATCTCACGCAAGCGCGGCGCGAAGGTAAGACAGGGTATTGCCGAGGCGCGAGCGTTGCGTGTGCGCATTGATGCAGAACAGGATCAACCCGGAGTGATCACGTCGAGCGTTCTGAAAGGGGAGATCAATCGCTTCAGCGTCTCAACGGTGTGCGACAAGCGCGAGCTGTTTTGGCCGCGGCGGCTATTCAACTTTAGAGCGCGGGAGATCGTCCGCATGCTATGGCGCTACTACTTTGGACCGTCGCCAGAGTAGCGCCGGAGACGCACGGAGGGCTTATGAAAGCTGAAAGAGGCGAGGAAGCATCTCGCCGGCTTTGCCCTCAACGATGTGTGTGAATGCGGAGGCGTTGAGTGGCGGCTCCGGTCCCAGATAGACGGTGCGTGCGCCAGTACGTCGAGCCCAGTGAACAAAGTTCGCAGCCGGATAGACGGAACCCGAGGTGCCCACAACCAGCATCAGCGTGGCCTTGGCAATCTCTTGCTGGATGCGATCCATCTCCAGCGGCGTCTCCCCGAAGAAGACGATGTGGGGACGCAGGCGGCCGCCGCATACGCAATGGCCCACTTCGTCCAGACTCGCGTATATCGTGCAATCCTCGACCGGCGACTGTCCGCACTCCCGCTCACAGCGTGACCTGGCCAACTCTCCGTGCATGTGCAGCAGACGCATGGAGCCTGCGCGCTCATGCAGATCGTCGACATTCTGTGTGCAGAGGAAGAAGCGGTCACCGAGCTGCGCCTCCAGTTCGGCAAGAGCGAAGTGGGCGGGATTTGGCTGCGCGTCTTGTGCGGCAGCGCGGCGTCTGGAATAAAAATTCCAGACCAGTGCGGGATTGCGGCTCCATGCCTCGGGCGTGCAGACGTCTTCGACACGATGGCCAGCCCACAGTCCATCCTCCGCACGGAAGGTGGGTAGGCCGCTCTCCGCGCTGATGCCTGCTCCGGTGAGAACAAAGACTCGGTCGCTGGACGTAACGGGAATTTGCACTGCGCTTCTGACCTCAGGACCAGCAGCAATCCTGAGGCATATCCTATGGCAAAGTCGCTAGAAGTAAAACTTTGACCCGAACTGGATGAGTTCATCAAACGGATGAGGGAATCGAAGCATTCGATGCGGAAGCAGGAAGGATGGAAGTGCTGGACCCTCTTCACTCTGTGGGGCGCAGACCGGCGGTGGCCCAACGGATTCTGCAGATCTTTCCGGCGTGACTGATCCGGTTCTGTGCGCGTTTGCGCCGGCAGAGAGCCACACTATGCAACCCAGATAAACTCTACAGCCGCGACCCCCTCCCCATTCGCGACCCCGCAGACACAAGGCCTCCCTGCCTGTTCCGCATCATCCGACTGTGACGATTGAGTGCTGCAGCGACTCGGCGAATGCTAGATAATCGAAGCCATGTCCAGCTTGCATATTCGATCCCTGCGTGACGTTCCCGCTTCAGCCTGGGCTTTGACCACTGCCCAGGTGCGCGATCTGATCGCGTCTCCCAGCCCAACACCTGGCGGTGGTTCCGTCTCGGTCCTCACGGGGACACTCGGGCTTGCGCTGGTGCACAAGGGAGCGAGTATCTCCCTCAAGAGAGGAACCGAGGATGCCGGTCGACGCGAGTCTCTCCTCGATTTGTGCTACAAGGTCACTGCCGCCACTACCTCCTTGAGTAATATGGTGGACGAGGACTCGCAAGCCTATCAACGCTATCTGGCTGCGCGATCACTGCCGCGCGCAACAGACGCCGAAGCCTCCACGCGTCACGCTTCGATGCAAGAGGAACTCCTGCGCGCCACACAGGTTCCCCTCGCCGCCGCAACGGAGATGTGTCGAGCCCTTGAGTTCGCAGAAACCGCTGTAGCACTTTCCGACAAGCATCTGCTCAGTGACATCTTCGCCGGGGCCCTACTGATACGCGGTGCGACGCAGGCCGTTCTCCTGACTGTGGACGCGAACGTCATCGGGATCTCGGACGCGGATCTCCGCGATGCTTTGAAGATGGAACGCGTCGAACTGGAGTGTGTAGCCATCGCACGCGGAGAAGCGGTTGCCAAGGCATACACAAGCCGCGTCTCAGCGTAGGCAGGTTTGTACGACATGCCCACATCATATCGACATGGTCTGGATTCGCCGCGGACTATCATGGACATGTGCCATCTGAATTCAAGCTGGGCGATATTCTCGCTAATGCAATCTCGCACGGCATCGGCCTCATTCTCGCCCTTGCAGGCGCTGTGTATCTCATGTCCGCATCGATGCGCGGATCGGATTGGGTTGTCGCAAGCTGCTCCGTATTTGCCACCACACTGGTACTTGTTTACCTGTGCTCTACGCTGTACCACTCGTTGGTGGTCACGCGAGCGCGTCATGTTTTCCAAATCCTGGATCACTCGGCGATCTATCTGCTGATTGCAGGAACCTACACGCCGTTTACGCTGGTTCTGCTACGTGGCGCCATCGGCTGGCTGTTGTTTGGCTTTGTGTGGGCACTGGCCGTGGGTGGCATCGTCTTCAAGAGCCTGGCAGTCGACCGATTTGCCGTTGCGTCGGCGCTAATCTATTTATTCCAGGGCTGGGTCATCGTCTTCGCAGCCGATCCGCTACTCCGTGCCCTCGGCTGGCATGGGTTGGCATGGCTGGTCGCAGGAGGATTGGCCTACACGCTCGGCATCGTCTTCTTTGCCTTCGATCGATTCCGGTACTTTCACGCGGTCTGGCATGTCTTTGTTCTGGCTGGTAGCATGGCCCACTTCTTCGCTGTTCTCTTCTATGTAGTTCCACCGAGACCGTGATGAAATAATCCCTAATCTTGCCGCTCACGCACCAAGATTTAGGCCGCGGGAGTCCCGTTACGCGAAGTTGCCTGACTCTGCGGCCCCACACATTGCCAGTACTTCACTGACTGTCCAATTCGGCGTAGCCCCTGCACGGCTCGCGACCAACGCTCCGAGAGCGTTGGCAAAGCGGGCTGTCTGGCGTATCGGCCATCCGCGGTCGTACCCATGTAGGAATGCCGCAGCAAAGGCATCTCCCGAACCAACGGTATCGCGGACTGTCACTTCATATCCTGCCACGCGATAGATTTCGCCGCGGTCATAAATCATGCACCCTGCTGAGCCCAGCGTCACGCAGATGACGTCAATGCGGTGGGTGGACGCCCATATCCGGCAAAACTTCCCCAGTGAAAACTCGCTGGGTTTCTTGGTGGTGAGGCCATACAGCGTCCGAGCTTCGCCTTCGTTCAACTTCATGATTGAAGCAAGGCTCGAAAGGCGCTGCACTAGAGGAAGGTTCCACTGTCCCGTTCGTAGGTTCAAGTCATAGAAACGTCTGGCAGGATGGAACTGCTGCACCAAGCCGGTGGTCAATCTTTCAATCTCAGGCTTGGTCTGGAGAAGAGTCCCGAAGTACAGCCAACCCACTCCCGCTGATTTCATTGTGGCCAATGGTGCGATATCAACAGAGATCGCATCGAAGGCTGCAGGGCGCGGAATAACGAAGGTGGGGTCACCATCCAGCCCCACGCCAATCGAGGCGATACCCGTTGGCAGTTCTGCTATTTCCTGTACTCCTTCAGTACTCAGGCCGAGCGAACGCATTTGCTCCAACGCCATACGACCGCGCTCGTCCTTGCCAACCGCGCTCAGCAGGGTCGCCGTGTGTCCGAGGCGGTGGAGGTGCGCGCAGAAGTTGAGCGCGGCCCCACCAAACCGTTCCTTATCCGCAAAAACATCCCACAGAATTTCGCCAATCCCGCAAACAAGCATGTTCCCCTCGTCGACTATCTGTCAGAAAACTGTATATTCTATTTTTATGCAAGTTGTCTATTATTGTTTCACTTTAGTACTACCAAAAGGATGCCTTGCTCGAAAGATATGGTGAGATCGAAGGATGGAGAGGTGGAGCATGATGGTGATGGGTGAAAGGGTAAGGTGAGGGATGGGACGGAAGGTTGAGGAGGGTGCGGGGGAGAGGGTACAGCCGAAGTATCTGCAGATCGTCGAGAGCCTGCGGCAGGGGATCGAGTCGGGGCGGTATCGGAATGGGGTGCGGTTACCGAGCGAGAGCGACCTGGTGCGGCGGTTCGGGGTGAGCCGTATGACCGTGGTGAAGGCGATGCAGCAGTTGCGGCAGGAGGGGCTGCTGACGCGGCGGGCGGGATCCGGGACGTATGCTACGGAGGCCGTGGTGGGGAAAAAGCCGGTATTTGGGCTGATTATTCCAGACCTGGGGCAGACGGAGATCTTTGAGCCGATCTGCCAGGGGATGGCAGCGTCGCCGAATGCGGCAGGGCATTCGCTGTCGTGGGGGCACTCGGCAGGGCCGGGGGCGGACAAGGAAGACGAGGCGGAGCGGCTCTGCCAGCAGTACATCGAACAGCGGGTTTCGGGGGTTTTCTTTGCTCCCATCGAGTTCGGGCCGCGCCATGATCAGGTGAACCGGAGGGTTCTCAAAGCACTGAAAACAGAGCATGTTCCGGTGGTGCTGCTGGATCGGTGCGTGCGCAAGTTTCCGGAGCGCAGCGCCTACGATCTGGTGTGTCTGGACAATCGGCGGGCAGGGTACATCATGACCGATCATCTGCTGAAACAGGGGGCGAAGCGGGTAGGATTTCTGGCCGTGGAGGGGTCGGCGGAGACGGTGGATGATCGGATTGCGGGGTATCGGGAGGCGCTGTTTGGACACGGTCTAGCGCTGGAGCGGGAGATGGTGGTGCGGTGCGACCCGTCGGATGCGGCGATGATTGCAAAGGCTTTAGCGACGCAGAAGATCGATGCGTTTCTGTGCGCGAACGACCGAACGGCGGCGGAGTTGATGCGCACGGTGCTGGGGTTGGGGCTGAAGGTGCCGGAGACTCTGCGGATTGCCGGGATTGACGACGTGCGCTACGCGGAGCTGCTGCCGGTGCCGCTGACGACGCTGCACCAGCCGTGTGGGGACCTGGGGGCGGCGGCGATTGCGGCGATGCTGGACCGGATTGCGAATCCACATCTGGCGGCACGGTCAATCATGCTGAACGGACGCCTGGTGGTGCGGCGATCGTGCGGCGCCAGGGCGGCTGATGGAGAGCCAATCAAAGCCTCGTAAACGCGAAATTCGATGCACTCTCAACACGATCTTGTGCTGCCGATGGCACTCTCAACGCGGATTTGAGGTGCGCGGTTTTGGCGGCCAGGGGTTTTCAGAGGGCATAAAAATGTATATCCAGCTTTCTTTTACTTGTCTATCTTAATTTCTTGACAGCTGTATGTTTGAAACTCTACAAGTTGGACGTTGCATTTGAATCTGGAGGAGGAGACGTTATGAGAGAGATGGAAACAGGGCGAAGGATAAGGCGGGTGGCGGTGATGCTGCTGGCCGGAATCATGACGGGGATGACCGGGCTGAGCATGAGCGCCCAGACGAACTATGGAGCGATTGTGGGAACGGTGACCGACGCGACGGGGGCGGATCTGCCGGGAGCGGTGGTGACGCTGAAGAGTGTAGCGACGAATGCGACGCAGACGGCGACCGCGGGAGCGGGCGGCACCTACAACTTTC
>DAIDKF010000032.1 GCA_027450185.1 Granulicella sp.
CGGTAACTACAGCGCTGGAAGCGGTAGCGGGGACACCACCTACGTCACGGACCTCTTCGCCATCCCCACCGGTACCGTTCCCTACGTCCCCAACCTCAACAAAGCGCCCAACGACTGGACCATCGCCATCAGCTACCCCGTGTCCAACTCGAACTATTCCTTCGCGTTGAACCCTGACTTTGGAAGCGCGGAAAGCATTGCGGTCGACGAACTTGGCCAGATCTGGATCACGGGTCAGACCAAGGATTCCATTATCCGCATGACCTCTCAGGGCGTTTATAACGCAGAGAACTACCTCGGCTACATCCCCGGCTACGTCTCCATCGACGGCTCGAACAACGCCTGGACCGGCAACGCCAACAGCACCTCAGGCATCTTTGAGGCGGGCAGCAATGGCATCTTCACTGCCACCTACGGCTCCGGCTACAACAAGGCCTACGTGAACATCGCGGATAGCTCAGGCGACGACTACTTCTTCGCCAGCAACTCCGGTACTGGCGGCAACTATGAGATGTTTGAGTATCCGAGCGGATCCTCGACATCCACCACTCCGACAAAATACAACATCAGCCCCAGCGTCATTACCGGTGGCGATAACATCGCTCACGGTGCCATCGACGCCTCTGGAGACTTCTGGCTCACCACCGAAACCTCCTATCAGATCGCTCGCGTCACCAAAACCGGAACATCATTATTCACTCCCATCGTCACCGCTCAGCAACCCGAGTTCCCGGCCATCGACAGTGCCGGCAATGCCTGGGTTGCCGTGCAGGAGACCAACTCCGTCATCTACAAGGTGACCCCCACCGGTAGCCATACCACGCTGACCAGCACCAGCACGGGTGCTGAGTTGACCTCCACCTTTGGTGCTGCTGTCGACGGCAATGGCAACGTCTGGTTCGCCAACCGCTGCGGCAACTACGGTGCTTGCGGTGGTACGGCGGGCGAGAACACCATCCTCGAGATCAACGGCGCTAACAATAAGGCCATCTCGCCCTCCACCAACTACTATCCCGAGACGCAGTACCCTGCTACAGCCACCACCTTCACCCCGATACTCTACGGCTCGCTGAATCTCGCTATCGACCCCTCGGGCAACATCTGGGTTACCAACTACACCGGCAACTCCGTCGCGGAGATCGTCGGTGCAGCCGCGCCGGTCCAAACCCCCCTCTCCCTCGCTGCCGGCAGCAATAAACTCGGCGCGAAACCCTAACCGCACCCGCAACACCGGCCCGCGACGCACCCAGCGCCGCGGGCCTTTTCTTCCTCTCCCACCCGTTCCTCTCCGCGGCCCTCCCCACGTCGAATACCGTCCTCACGGCTGGAACCCCCCATTCCATCAAGGCGGGAGCGCAGCATAGTGGAGCGGCCCCTGTAGTTGCTCTTGCCTTTGTCGTGGCCGTGCTAAAAGTGAAAGGCGTCTTCCCCTTCCACGATTTAGAATCATCCCACCATGACCGCCTCGCCGCAGACCCCCCGACTTGACAACGTCACCCCTCCGCGAGCCCTTAAAATTCACCTCTCGCCCGCCCTCAAAAATCAATCTTCGCGCGAATCCGTCGATCGCCGCGCCGCACACGACCACTTCCAGAATTGTGTGTCTGAAAACCGTGTTGAGAGTGTCGATTTGCAACCCAGAATTGCGTTGAGCCATACACCAAATTCACACGTTTCGGCCCATTGGACGCTCCCGGCCCGGTCCGCAGGCTCGGCGGCCGCCTGATGTCGACCCGCGTCCGCTCCTACGCAAAAATAAATCTTGGCCTGGCCATCGGCCCCCCCCGCACAGACGGCTTCCACGCCCTCACCACCGTCTATCAGACCCTCCAACTGCATGATTTTGTGACAGTTACAGCGAACCGCTCAGCCGAGACCGCAATCCGTATTACCTCCAATCACCGCGGCGTTCCCCGCACCGAAGCCCGCAACGCCGAGCGCAATACCGCCTGGAAGATGGTCCAAAAGACCCTCGAACGCCTGAAAATCACCGCAAATGTGGAGATCCACATCGACAAACGCCTCCCCGTGCAGGGCGGCATGGGTGCCGGCTCAGCCAACGCAGTCGCTGCAACTCTAGGATTAGAAAGAGAGTTAGGCCTATCCTTGCAGGGTCCGGCACGCCTCGAAGTAGCCGCTGAAGTGGGCTCCGACGTCCCCCTCTTCCTGCTCGGCGGTACCGTTCTCGGCCTGGGCCGCGGCGAAGAGGTCTACCCCCTCCCCGACTCCGACCCCCTTCCTTGTGTGGTCGCCCTACCTGAGCTGGGCGTCTCTACTGCCCTTGCTTTTCAACAACTTGACGCCGCAGCATTGACTTCCGCCTCCTCTGTGGATAAACTGAAGCAGTTGAGCCGCGCTCTAGCCTCTGTCTGGTCGACAACTGGCGTCGAGTCTGGCCCCTCCGGTATCGCTCTTACGCACCGCCCAGAATCCAATCAAGCATTGATTTCAGGCGACTTACCTTCGGGTAGGACCTCTAGCGAGAGGGACGTATCAAGCGATCTGGCCGAGAATCCTCTTCTCGCGCTTGTCCGCACCGGGATCGAGAACGACTTTGAAGAGGTCGTCTTCTCGCAGCATCCCTCCTTGCGTTCAACCAAGCGTGATTTGATGGGAAGTTCAGGAGAATCTGCGATTTACGCAGCTCTCTCGGGCTCAGGTTCGGCGTTGTTTGGGCTCTACGAGTCACAGGCAGACGCTCTCGCCGCTCAACATCGTGTCCAGCAGAACGGCACAAGGGCCCTCTTGACAGAGACCCTGCCACGCCGAAACTATTGGCATACGATGTTCGCAGAGTGACTTTACCGGCAACAAGCGCGCCGGCAGTACTGGGCGATCGACTAATGGTAGGTCAAGTGCCTTTGACGCACTTTGTCTAGGTTCGAATCCTAGTCGCCCAGCCATCAGCCGCTCGCCGGATTTGCAGAGTGAGTGATCTGTAACTCATGCGAATAAAGAAGTTAGGGAACTTTTGATTTTTTCGCGATGGAAACCATATCGCTCAAGATTCAGCAAGACCCGCACAGGCATCTCGGTAAAAGGCCGATGCGCGGGAGCGGCAGGAAGTTTGCAGGTGGCTTGAGGAGGGACCAATCCTCAGCCAGTACATAAGGAACCAAGGTCTCGCACCATGCAGATGACCGGCGATGAAACCGTGCCGGTCGCATAGCAGTAAGGCAAGCAGTAATGGAATTACCAAGGGTCAACCAGCCTGGAGGATTTCAACGTGAGCGAACAAAACACGACTGTGGTTCCTTTCCCAAGTTCTATCCATGAAGTCTCCACCGCAACGGCCGCATCGGCCACGTCTGCGGCGGAGCAACCGAAGCAAGCCGTCGAGAGCGCACTGACATCGGCGGCAACCGCATCGGGCACGAAGGCGATCGATCCAAAAGCAGGAGAGAAAAAACGCTCCTCGCGCCTGAGTGATGATAAGCGCTTCAAAATCTTCTCCGGCTCGGCAAACCGGCCGTTGGCGGAGGAGATTGGTAAATTTCTGGGTGTACCGGTCGGGGAGACGCGTTTGCAGCGCTTCTCTGACGGCGAAACCCACTTTCAGCTCATTGAAAATGTGCGTGGTGCGGATGTGTTTCTGATCCAGCCCACGTGTCGTCCGGTCGATCAGCATCTGGTCGAGTTGTTGATCATGATGGACGCGCTCAAGCGCGCATCGGCCGGCCGCATCACGGTGGTGGTTCCGTACTACGGTTACGCGCGCCAGGACAGGAAAGATCGGCCACGGGTTGCAATTACCTCGAAGCTGGTGGCGGATTTACTTGCTACCGCCGGAGCAAACCGGGCGCTGTTTGTCGATCTACATGCAGCGCAGATCCAGGGCTTCTTCAATATTCCGGTGGATCACCTGTTTGCCAGCCCCGTGTTGGTTGGATACTTCAGAGATTTGAAGCTGCCGAACCTAACGGTGGTGAGTCCGGATGCAGGCGGAGTGGAGCGAGCGAGATTCTTTGCGCAGAGATTGGAAGTGCCGCTGGCTATCGTTGATAAGCGCAGGACCGACATTAATGTGACCGAAGTGATGAACGTGATTGGCGATGTGCGCGGACGGACGTGCTTGATCCTCGACGATATCGTTGACACGGCAGGAACGCTGGTGAAGACAGCCGAGGCGCTGCTGGAGCAGGGCGCAGAAAAGGTCTATGCGTGCGCCTCGCATGCGGTGCTTTCGGGGCCGGCGGTCGAAAGAATCAAAGCGTCGAGGTTGGAAGAGTTGGTCGTAACCAATACAATTCCACTCTCCGAGGAGGCGCAGGCGGTGAGCAAGATCAAGGTCCTCTCGATCGCTGGACTGCTGGGCAGAGCGATCGAGAGTATTCACATGGAGACGTCGGTGTCGACGCTCTTCAACTAGAGTTTGAAGTTGGCAGGAAGGCTTGCGTTGTAGGCTACAGGTTTATCAGAGCAGGGTTTCAGGACAAAGGGAGCGAGGCTCAACCTCGTGCCCGAAAGGACAAAGAAGATGGCAGAGAAAAAGATGGATGCGGTGATGGCAACGCCGCGCACGGGAACCTTCAACAAGAACCATGCGCGCCGCGTGCGCGTGCAGGGACTGATTCCAGCCGTGGTGTATGGCGCGGGCAAGGAGTCGGTGGCGGTGACGGTTGATCCCAAGGTTATTACCAAGATTCTGTACTCCGATGCAGGGCACAACACGATCTTCGACCTCGCGATCGAAGGTGCGGATGTCACGAAGGCGATGATTGTCGACTGGCAGCATGAGCCGATCAAGGGCACGCTGCTGCACATCGACCTGAAGCGCATTGCGATGGATAAGGCCATGCGTGTCTCCGTGCCGGTGCAGTTGACGGGCACCTCGGTTGGCGTGAAGAACTCTGGTGGCATTTTGAGCCAGGTGCTGCACGAGGTCGAGATTGAGTGCCTGCCGGGAGATATTCCGGGCCACATCGATGTAGACATCACAAACCTTGATCTGCATGGAGCCATCCACATCTCGGATCTGCCGCACTCGGACAAGATTAAGTTCCTCGGCGACGAGGATGCGCTGGTTGCTCATGTGACGGTGATGAGGGAAGAGGTTGTAGCGGAGCCGGTTGCTGGTCCGGCCGAGCCTGAAGTAGCGAAGAAGGGCAAGGCGGAAACTGCTGCTCCTGCCGCCGCTCCTGCCGCTGACAAGAAGAAGTAGCAGAGAGTAAGGAGCAAGGAGTAGTGAAGACCGTCGAGATTTCACGGATTGTTGCTACTCCTTATGCTCTGCTCGTTGCTCCCTCGGTCTACTTGGGAGAGCGGTTGTGAAGCTGATCGTCGGTCTTGGAAATCCCGGCCCGGAGTACGCTTTCACGCCGCACAACGCTGGTTTTCTGGCCATCGACCGCATTGCGGCTGTATGCAATGTGCAGGTTGCCAATCGTCGCTGTAGAGCGCTGACGGCGCGAACGAAGCTGGCAGGACACGATGTTCTGCTGGCGAAGCCTGAGACGTTTATGAATCTGAGCGGGCTTTCAGTAGCCGCTCTGGTGAACGAGCTGGAGCTCGAAGTGAAGGACTTGATTGTTCTCTACGACGAGTTGGATTTTCCGCTGGGCACGCTGCGCATTGCGCAGAGGGGTTCGGCAAACGGGCATAACGGCGTCAAGTCTGTCTCCAGCATGCTGGGAACAGAGGAATGGCTTCGCATCCGGATTGGAGTGGGTAAGCCACCACTCGAGGACGGACGCCTGGTGAAAGCTGGCGGTGCCGATTATCTGCTGACGCCGATGCGCAAGCAGGAGTTGGCGACGCTGGACGAGGTGCTCGATCAGGCAGTATGCGTGGTCGAGGCTGTGCTGACAAAGGGTGTTGGCGCGGCAATGAATGAGTTCAACAGGAAGGTGAGTAGTGAGTAAGGTGTAGGGATTAGAGAAGGCGGATCGTATTGGAATCGCCGAGGTTTTCTCTATTGCTTCCTTATTGCTCCCTGCTCGCTGGACTTACTGGTAACAACAATCTTCCACACCGAATTCGGATGGAAGTAGCAACCGAAGCGGTGCGGGGCAGAACCCCGCAGAAAGAAGTAGAGATGAATCGCACCTACGAAATCATGTTTATCGTTCGGCCTGATGTTGAAGAGGCCGAGCTCGACAAACTCATCGAGACGTTCTCCGGCTATGTCACCACGGGTGGCGGTACGGTGAAGACGACTGAGAAGATGGGCCGCCGCCGACTGGCCTATACAGTCAAGAAGTTCAACGACGGTTTTTACGTTCTGCTGGTCATTGAAGCTCCAGCTTCGCTGGTCTCGGAGATCGAACGCCGACTGCGCGTCTCTGAGCCGGTGATCAAGTTCCTCACTGTTCGCATGGACGAGGAAGACAAGCGCGTAGCTAAGATCAAGGCGCATCGCGATGCGCACGTGAAGCGTAGCGCCCAACAGCAGGTCAACCTCGAGGCGGGTGCTGAAGCCGCAGTGGCCGAGACGGGTGAGGTTGCGGCTCCAGTCTCTGAGGCAGAGCCCGCCGTCGCATCATAGCGCTGGCCGCTCGCGAGCGTGCGAGGACAGAGGTGCAGTCGATGCAAGACAAGCTTCGCAGACCGGATGATAGCGGTCTGCTGACAGGACTAACGCAACGCTGCAAGATGCTTCCACGATCTTTGGTCAGATGACGAAGATCCAGTCCAGAGGCCCCAATGCGGGTCTGGAGCAAGAGCAGCAGAACCGGTTGATGGTGCACAAAGCCGTCAGCAGATCAAAGGACAAGCAACATGGCAGACGAAACAGTGAATCAAGCAGCACCCGCAGCAATTTCTGCTGCGGCTTCGGCGAACGAGGGCAACGCGCCTGCTCCTCGCACAGGTGGCTACCAGGGACAGGGCGGACCCCGCACGGGAGGGTCGCGGCCACCACGTCCGGCGGCTGCTGGCGGCGGTGCAGGCGGAGCGGGCGGACGCAAGTTCTTTCGCCGCAAGAAGGTTTGCAAGTTCACGGTAGAGAAGATCGATACGATCAGCTACCGCGATGTGCGCCTGCTGCAGCAGTTCGTTTCGGACCGCGGCAAGATCATTCCGCGCCGTTTGACGGGTACCAGCGCGCCGTTCCAGCGCAAGCTGACGCGCGCTATCAAGCAGGCCCGCGCGATTGCTCTGCTGCCGTTTGCAGCGAAGTTCTAGTTCAACGCGCCCCTAGGCGGCGCGAACCGAGTACGTTGGAGACAGGTTATGGAAGTCATTCTGAAGGAAGATGTTAACAAGCTGGGCCACCGAGGCGATGTGGTGAAGGTCGCCGACGGGTATGGCCGCAACTACCTGCTGCCGGGCAAGCTGGCGATGGAGGCCACGGCAGCGAACAAGGCCGTGATCGAGCAGATGAAGGCGGCGTCGCTGCGCAAGTCGGCCGCCGAGAAGGGCGGAGCTGAGGAGCTGGCAGCCCAACTGAATGAGCTGGTGCTGAACTTCGAACGCAAGACGGGCGAGAATGAGCGCCTGTTCGGTTCGGTTACGTCGCAGGACATTGCGGCTGAGCTGGAGGTGCAGGGCTTCAAGGTCGACCGGCGCAAGATCCACCTGGAGGAGCCGCTGAAGTCGGTAGGCGAGTTTCATGTACCGATCAAGCTGCACCGTGAGGTGTCAGCGCACCTGCAGGTGAATATCAAGAGCGATGCGACGGAGAATGCGGCTGCAGCCGAGGTGGCTGCGGACTCGGTATTCAAGTCGACCTACACGGGCGAGTTGGACGATAACCGCGATTAGTTTTTCGATTGCCAACGACGCCCGCGCCTCCCGATGGAGCCGCGGGCGTCGTTGCGTATGGGGCTACCCTCTCCGCATGTTTTTGGGGGGAAAATGTTCGAAACAAATTGGTTAGGCGAGGCCTTGTGGCAGTCCGTATGCGCTCTTCAGCACACACGGGCCGTTGATTCTGGCTGCTGGCGGGTGGATGAGATCTGCGTTCTCAGGTGGGATAGTGTGGGTAAGTAGCCCTGGTCAAATTGTAGCGATGGGGGATATGTTACGTTTCCGAAGACCCGATCTCTTTTGAAGTCTATTTGTTGTTTTGCTTCCAAGAAGATTGGGAGGGTGACGGGTTCTACTGAGCGGTGATGCGGTGAACGGCGGTGAGTGCTAGGCTAAAGTTATGTGTGGTCGGTACTTCCGGAGGTCAAAGAAGCAGGAGATCGCGGAGCGGTTTCGTGCGGGTAAGGTGTTTGAGGACCCGCTGACGGTGGACTACAACATTGCTCCGACGACGTTTCAGCCGGTGATCCGGTTGAGCCGGGACTCGGGCGAGCGGGAGATGGCGCTGCTGCGGTGGGGGATGGTGCCGTTCTTTGCGTCGAGCTTGAAGGAGTTCAAAGGGCTATCGACGTTCAATGCGCGGGCGGAGTCGATAAGGACGTCGGCGACATGGAGAGAGCCATTGAAGCGGCGGCGGTGCCTGATTCCGGCGGATGGGTTCTATGAGTGGGCGGAGAAGGCGGGGGAGACGAGGGTGGGTGCGCGGGCAGCGAGGACGCAGTCCAAGAGCGGAAAGCAGCCCTATGCGATTACGCTGGCAGATGGTGGAATGATGGCGTTTGCGGGGCTGTGGGATGCGTGGAAGGAGCCGAAGAAGTCGCCGCAGGAGGTGGACCGGTGGCTGCAGAGCTTTGCTATTGTGACGACCGAGGCGAATGAGGTGATGGGGACGATCCATACGCGGATGCCTGTGATAGTGCACGAGAGGGACTGGGAGGAGTGGCTGGATAGGGATGAGACGCGGCCAGAACCGGTGCATCTGCTGCGGTCGTATGAGTCGGAGGGGATGCGGGTGGAGGTCTGCAATATGGCGGTGGGGAATGTACGGAATAATGGGCCGGAGATGCTGGTGGTGGCTTAGGCGGGGCGTTGTGGGTGGGAGGTGTCAGCGTAGAGGTGACATGCGTCACCGACAGAAGTTGGACAGGACGTATACAACTAGGTGGCGGTCGCTGGAAAACGGACTGCAGGGCGGGCGGGAGATGTCCACGAGGGAGAGCTATGTTGATTGGATCTGAGAGACGGGCAAGCGTGATGATTTCTGCCGGGGACGTGATGGGATGGCTGGGAGCCTTCGAGCTGACTGAGGGTGAGGGCGTACGGACGGGCGTGGCTTCGACGGCTATGGGATTTGCGATGGCCGGAGGCAATGCCGGTGCGGTGGACTGCGCGAGCGGCGGTGGACGTTGCGGCGCTGGCGGTGATTGTGCCGGTGGTGGCGGACGCTGCGGCGCTGGCGGTG
>DAIDKF010000033.1 GCA_027450185.1 Granulicella sp.
CCGCGGTCTCCACCCACTCAGGTGAAGGGGTCGCTGCCGCACAGCAGCGCGCCACGGGCTCGACGCTCACTTCAATCTCGAAGAGGGGTTCAAAGAGCGAGATTTTCAGGAACATTCTGCCTCTGATTTCCACTATAAAGTTACTATCCAGATTTACTATCCACGCCCTCAAAACCAGCCGACTATGGCGAAGAAATGCCGAAAAGAGCAAAAAATGCGAATGGCATTTATATGCTTATGTATGTGAAGTTTAAGAGGAATTGCAGAATTTCGAACGGTTTAGCTAGATCTACAGTAATAGAAGCTGACGTTCTGCCACTGAACTACTCCCGCTCTGAAGACAGATTATAGCGCGTGGGGAGCGGATCGGGTGGACGAGCGATGACGGATGCTCGCGAGTGACTAAAATCACATACTTGTACGTGCGGCGGACGGAACATTCCAATCAATGCTTTGGCTCGGCAAGCGCATGAGCGCCGGGAGAGGAGCGTATGTGCCATCGGTAGCGACGTTCAGATGCACCGCGGTGAAGCGGATGGTGTTCGGTACGGATTTTTCGCCGGTTGCGGACAGAGCCGCTGCCTATGCGAAGGGGTTGGCGCTGAGCTTCTCTGCGAAGGTGGAGGTGGTGCATGTCTTCGATCCAGATCTCTTTCTGGATGACGATGAACCCCGGTTGCGAACGTTCGACGCACGGTTGGATGTACGCTCCAGGCGGCTGGAGGCGCTGGGATCTGCATTCCTGGAAAGCGGGATTCTGACGAAAACGGAGTTGACCGTGGCGCAACCTTCGTGGGCGGGATTGTTGAAGGTGGCGGAGGATGAGGGCGCAGATCTGATTGTGATGGCCACGCGGTCGAAGGCGCAACTGAAGCGGCTGTTTGTGGGATCGACGGTGGAGGAGTTGATTCGGCACGCCACGCAGCCGGTGTTGACGGTGGGGCCGCATGCGCCCGTGGTGGAGGATGGGCCGTTGCACTTCAGGAAAATTGTGTATGCGACGGACTTTACACCAGAGGCGGAAAAGGCAGCGCAGTGTGCGCTGTCGTTTGCACTGCACGATGGTGCGAGCCTCCACGCGTGCCACGTGGTGGATTGCCGGGCGAATCCGGCGACTGCGGCAGAAGGAGATGCGCGGCAGGCCTTCGAGCGTCTGATCGCCGCGTCGCCGCTGGGCGAGTATGGGTGCGAGTTGACGGTCGCCTACGGAGCGCCAGCGGAGGCCATCCTTGCGCTGGCGGAGAAGGTGCGGGCAGACCTGATCGTGCTGGGGCCGCGACGACATTCCTTCTGGCTGACGCATGTTAGGCGCGGCGTTTCGCTCGAGTTGCTGGCGCAGGCACAATGTCCTGTGCTGACGGTTCACTGAAGGGGCAGGGACGGCAAGGGAGGAAGGAACGGCCATGGCAGACAACGAACGGTACCGTCCGTACCTATTCCTGGGGCACGTGGAGACGACGATCTATGTGGTGCTCGGCGTGCTGCTGGGAGCGACGGCGATTCTGGCCATCGCCGGCTGCCTGCATCTGTTTGTTACGGACGTTCGCGGCCTTACGGGCACTGCGGCGATCTTCGTGCTGATCGATCGGCTGCTACTGGTGCTGATGCTGGTGGAACTGCTGCATACGGTGAGGATCTCCATTCGTTCGCATTCGCTGTTCGTCGAACCGTTCCTCGTGATTGGATTGATCGCAATCATCCGGAGGACACTGGTGCTCACGCTACAGGCCGAGGACTTCACCCGCAATACGGCGTGGACTTCGGATATCGAATCACACTTCCGCGCGTCCATGATTGAAGCGGGCATTCTGGCGCTGCTGATCAGTGTGCTGGTGGCATCGATCTATGTGATCCGGAAGACGAAGGACACTGAGACACTGTAGCGGGCTCGCTTCCCTGCACCGTTTCGCAGGAGCGGGTTGAGCGGTTTACGGGGAAAATGGATGCGAACAAGCCTTATGATGTTCAGGTCGAAGGAGTGCTGGTTTTGCGCCGGCAAGTTCCCGACTGCGCACTAACGTTGATAAGAGGATGAGGAGACGACTGCATTGAGACGATTCGGGATACTACTGCCACTACTCGCCGCCACACTGTGCTGCCCTTATGCAGTTGGGGCGCAGACACCGAAAGAGGCCGGCAGCGTGCGGGCTACACTGCCCAACGGCATGCGTGTCGTGATTATTCACAACTCTCTGGCCCCGGTGGCAACGGTGGAGATGAATTTCACTGTGGGAGGCGATGAGACTCCTCAAGGATTTCCGGGCATGGCGCACGCACAGGAGCACATGGCGTTTCGCGGCTGCACCGGGATGACTGCGGACCAGACGGCGGCGATCTATGCGCAACTGGGTGGCGAGAATAACGCCGACACGCAGCAGAATATTACGCAGTATTTTGCTACTGTTCCAGCAGCGGATGTGGATGTGGCGCTGGAGGCGCAGGCAGCCTGTCTGCGCGGGATCGATAACTCGGACGCGGAGTGGGCCAAGGAGCGGGGAGCGATTGAGCAGGAGGTGGCGCGTGACCTCTCGAACCCGACGTACAAGTTTATCGATCGCATGAACGCAGACATGTTCGCCGGGACGCCCTATGCGCACGATCCGCTGGGAACGAAGATTTCCTTTGACGCGACGACGGGCGAGATGCTGAAGGCTTTTTACGCAAAGTGGTACTCGCCCAGCAATGCGATTCTGGTGATTGTGGGCGACGTGGACCCAGCGGCGACGATGACGAAGATCAGGGAGTTGTTTGGCAAGATTCCCAGCCATGCCCTGCCGTCGCGGCCTGCGGTGGAGTTGAGCCCTGTGAAGTCGGAGACGTTTACGCTGGACAGCAACCTACCGTACACGCTGGGCTTTATTTCATACCGGCTGCCGGGGACCGATTCTCCGGATTACGCCGCGAGCCAGATTCTGGCCGATGTGTTGAGCAGCCAGCGTGGCGATCTGTACGCGATGGTGCCGCAAGGAAAGGCGCTGGCAGCGCAGTTTGGCATGGCAGAGACCTATCCAAAGGCCAGCGTGGGCTTCGGCGTTGTGGCGGAGCCGGCACAAGTGGACGCCACCGGCGCGATCCAGGAGATGCGAATGATTCTGGCAAACTACGCATCGAAGGGCGTGCCAGCGGACCTGGTAGATGCGGCCAAGCGCAGCGAGGTGGCGGCAGCAGAGTTTCAGCGAAACTCCATTCCGGGGCTCGCAAATGTTTGGTCGAATGCGCTGGCGGCAGAGGGACGGACGTCGCCGGACCAGGATGTGGAGGCCCTGCGGCGCGTGACGCTGGCGGATGTGAACCGCGTGGCGAAGGAGTATCTCGCAGACCGGAACTCGATCACGGCCATTCTGAAGCCGATGCCGACGGGCCAGCCCGTGGCGGGCAAGGGATTCGGCGGCGCGGAAGAGGTAACGTCGGCTCCTACCAAGCCAGTTGTGCTGCCAGCCTGGGCAGCGGCTGCGCTGGATAAGCTGAAGGTTCCGGCGAACTACGTGCAGGTATCGGATACGATGCTGCCCAACGGTATTCGTTTGGTGGTGAAGACCGATCCCATCAGTCCGACAGTAACGGTGCTGGGAAGGGTGAAGCACAACGACGATCTGCAGACGGCAGCAGGCATGGACGGGGTTGCCGATGTGCTGGATGGCCTGTACTCGTATGGGACGCAGACGATGGATCGGCTTGCGTTCCAGAAGGCGCTGGACGACATCGCAGCCAACGAGAGTGCGGGCTACAACTTCTCTGTAAGCGTGCTGAAGGAACATTTTTCACGCGGCGTTGAGTTGCTTGCCGACAACGAACTGCATCCCGCGCTGCCGGCGCAGGCCTTCGGTATTGTGAAGCAGCAGACAGCACAGTTTGTGGCGGGCAACTTGACGAGCCCTTCGTATCGGACATCCCGTGCGCTGGATGTAGCGCTGCTGCCCGCGGGCGATCCTTCGCTGCGTGAGGAGACGCCGGCTACGCTGGCGAAGGTCACGCTGGACGATGTAAAGCAGTACCACGACACCACGGTGCGGCCCGATGAGACGACGATCGTGGTGATCGGGGACGTGTCTCCCGCAGAGGCCAAGGCGGTGATCGAGAAGTGGTTCGGAGACTGGAAGGCTGTGGGCCCGAAGCCCGACACCACGCTGCCGCCGGTTCCGGTAAACAAGCCGTCGGCTGCGAATGTGGCCGATGCGCAGGCAGTGCAGGACTCGGTGTATCTGTCAGAGCAGTTGAACCTCAATCGCTTCGATCCGGATTACTATCCGTTGCAGTTGGGCAACCATGTGTTGGGCGGTGGCTTTTATGCGACGCGTCTTTATCATGATCTGCGCCAGGTGGCCGGTTATGTGTACTACGTGAGCGTAAGCCTGGGGGCAACGAAGACGAGAGCCACCTATACAGTGGAGTACGGTTGCAACCCGGAGAACGTCTCGAAGGCGAGAGCGTTGGTGCAGCGTGACCTGAACCAGATGCGGACGCAGGACGTGTCGGCGGAGGAACTGCATCAGGCGAAGGCGTTGCTGCTGCGGCAGATTCCGCTGGGCGAGTCGAGTGAGGAGGCTGTGGCACGAGGAATTCTGGGACGGGCAGAGATTGGGCTGCCACTGGATGAGCCGATCCTCGCCGCGAAGAAGTACTTTGATCTGAACGCCGATCAGGTGAGGGCTGCATTCTTCAAGGATGTTCGTCCCGATGACCTGGTGCAGGTGGTGCGCGGGCCGGCGCCGCAGTAAAAGCCGTGCGCAGCAGATCAAGACCAGGGGGACGATGCTTGATGGGCATCGTCCCCCGCTGCTTTGCCGCGGAGACGGCCGGCACGCGCAGGATTGGCGAGGCGGGTACGTGAGGGAAGAGATGGGGCTATGGTGGGGGAGGGTGGACAGGGTACACTCCACAGTAAGGACGGGGAGATCTGACTGGACGGGGAGATTTGACGGACTCAACCTCAAACCGCAGCAGCATGACGCTGGAGTCGGAGCTGGCGAGCGTGGAGCC
>DAIDKF010000034.1 GCA_027450185.1 Granulicella sp.
TCTCGATGAGAGTGGCGTCTCTACGCAGATGACGCGACTGTATGCGCGTGGTACCGGAGGCGCGCGCATTCATGAGACCACCCCCGACGGCAGATGGAAAATCCTCACCATTCTGGGCGCCATCAGCACTCGCGGCATGATCGCCACCATGACCATCGAGGCGGCCACGGATCGGGAGATATTCCTTGCTTATCTGGATGAGGTCTTGTGTCCGAAACTGCGGCCTGGCGATGTGGTGGTGATGGACAATCTCTCCTCCCACAAAGCCGAGGAGGTGCGCACACTGATCGAAGATCACGGCGCCGAATTGATTTTTCTTCCCGCCTATTCGCCCGACCTCAACCCCATCGAAAAGGCCTGGGCCAAGCTCAAACAACTGCTTCGCTCCACCAAAGCGCGCACCCGCGAAGCCCTCGATCAAGCCATTGCAGACCTGCTGCCACACATCACCGCCGAAGATGCTCAAGCCTGGTTCAGGCTCCGCCTCGGCACATTATAGTAACTATAATATTGCTCTAGAGCATCGCTGCGCAAGGCCACGCTTTGAAGGGGCGGGGCTTCAGCCCCGCCATAAGATGTTGAAGACGAAGCGGGCTTTAGCCTCTGAGGGAATCTCTGCATCCCGAGCCGTAGTCCCGCCGCCTCCTCACGCATTCGCCAGTGCGCGGCTATACGCCGTCAACAACTGGTGCCGAAGGTCCGCAGCCTTCGCAGTGTCCGGGCAGTCCGCCGACGCATTCCGGCAGCGCGAGATCGTCGTCTCAAACCCCCGCAGCATCTCCTTGCACGGCTCACACCCATTCAGGTGTGTCTCCATCTCTTCACACGAGAAGTCATCCAGTTGTCCATCCAGGTAATCCAGCAGCTTGGAGAACATCTTCTTGCAGTGCCCGGGTCGTGACAGCGGAGTCGACCTTCGCGCCACGGTTTCATTCGTTCCCGTCGCATTCAGCCTGGCCAGTTCCTTCTGTACAAACAGCCGCGCCCTATGCAGCCGCACCCGCACGGTCCCCGGCCGCAGCCCCGTCACCTCCGCGACCTCCTCATCCGTCAGCCCTTCCATATCCCGCAGCACCAGCACAATCCGGTACGGCGGCGCCAGGCTGCGAATCGCCTCCCGCAACCGGCTGTCCTGCTGCCCGCGAATCGCTGCCAGCTCCGGACTATCGCTGGGCCGCCCATACAGCCCCTCCAACTCCTCGCGGTCCGGCATCAGCTCTTCCAGCGACATCTCCGCCTTCGGCGCAAACTTGCTCTTCCTCCGGCTCAGCAGGCAACTGTTCCTCGCCACCGTATACAGCCACACCGCCAGCGCCTTCGAACTGGTGAACTTCGGCAGGTAGGGAAGGGACTTGATCAGTACCTCCTGCATCGTGTCTTCGGCGTCCTGCCGCTGCCCGCACACCCGCATGCTGAACGCGAACACCGACCGTTGCAGCAACTCCAGCGCCTTCTCCAGCGCGTCCGCATCGCCCACCTGCAACAGATCGACTGCCTGCTCCACGTCAGAACGCATTGCCGCCACCCCAGCCCTGTACGGCCCTGTCGAAACCTGTCGTCATCTGTTTCCGATCATAAAAGAACGATCCCACCGCTACAAACCATCTGAACAGAAATTGCGCGCCGCGGATACGCGCACCTCTGCCCGGCCGCCCCCCGAAAAAATCCGAACACCGCCCACGCTGGCCGTCCAGCGGTAACAAACTCACGCAAAATTGCATCTATGCCGATGAGAGCTTGCCGCGAGTCCATTGGCGGCTCAGGAGGTTTCACTCCATGTCCGCATTCTCGCCCCGGCAAATCCTCTGTCCCCTCGATCTCACTCCGGCCTCCGAGGGCGTCCTCCGCTGGGCCGGCCTCTTCGCCGAAGCCTTCGGATCTCACCTCGACATCATTCATGCCGACTGGTCCGAAGCCCCCTACTTCTTCACCCAGGGCCAGATAGGCGAACTTGTCGCCGAGGCCGCCCACCACCGCAAGACCCTCAGCCATCACCTCCACCATCTCGCCACGAAGGTTCTCGGCTCACGCGTCCCCTTCAAGACCTCCGTCCTCGACGGGTCCGCCGTCGACATCATCCTTGCCTACATCCGCCAGAGTCCGCCCGATCTCATCGTCACCGGAAGCCAGGGCCGCAGCGGCTTTGACCGCCTCCTGCTCGGCTCGGTTGCAGAGAACGTTGCGCGCCACGCCATCTGCCCCACCTTGATCGTCAAAGGCTCCGTCATTCCCTCCGACCAGCACGCCATCCGCAGCATCCTCTGTCCGGCTGCACTCTCCGACACCGCGCAGCACTCCATCTCCATCGCCGCCGACGTCTCCGCCGCCTTTCGCTCCGACCTCAGCGTCCTGCACATAGTCGAGCACAACGTCCTTCCCCCCGAAGATGCCCGCGAGCATCTCTGCCAGTTGGTTCCCGCCGAAGTACGCAACCGCTGCCACGTCAAGGAAATCGTCGGCTCTGGAAACCCCGCCGAGCAGATCATCCTGCACGCCCGCAGCGAGCACCCCGATCTCATCGTCCTCGGCTCTCCCCAACGTTCCTTCCTCGAATTCAACACCCTCGGCCGCACCACCGAGCGCGTCCTACGCCACGGCCCCAGCCCCGTCCTCCTCATCCCCTATCGCACCAGCGGCCACTAGTCCCTCGACCCTTTAATCCTGTTCCAATCCAACACGATGGGTGCCCCAGGTCCCGCCTTTGGGATCTGGGTTGGAACATCTCTACGCGGTCACAGTACTAGAGCAAACTCTCGGCAGGCATGCGTCAAACAGCGTCATCTCGACCGGAGCCGAACGCTTCCGTCACCCCTACGCACCAAGGCCGGCTGCCCAAACCTCCAGGGAGCCGGCCTCTACGTGCGCACGTCCGTCTTTACTTCGAAGCCATCACCAGCCAGGAATACTTCCCGACGTGCATCGCCGCCGCATCGCGGAATCCAGCCGCCCTCAACTCCGCGACCACCTCATCCGCCGCGATCCGATGCTCCAGCGGCGGCCCCGCCACACGCTCCACATCGGGGCTCCAATCAAGCAGTGCGACCCGGCCCTGCGGCTTCAGTACCCGCTTTACCTCCGTCAGCACGGCCCCGCGGTCGTCCAGTTCATGCCACACATTGGCCGTCAGGAATACATCGCAACTCGCCGCAGGCAGCGTTGTGGCCGCCGCGTCCGCATGCACCAGCTCCACATTCTTCAGCCCGGTCTTTTCGACCTTGGCCGCAATCCACTCCAGCATCTTGTCCTGCGCGTCGACGGCGTACACCTTGCCCGTCACTCCCAGATGCTGTGCCAGCGGCAGCGTCAGATAGCCTGTGCCAGCGCCGACATCTGCCACAGTTTGTCCAGCCTCCACCTTCAGCGCGCTCAATACCTCTGCCGGTGGCAGCCACACCAGACGCTCCGGATCTTCCAGCCGTTGTGCCTGCGACGCAGGAAACTGTCTCTCGTTCATGAGCACTTCGCCGATCCCGCTTCCGGCAGCTTCATCAGCCGCAGAATCGTCATCGCAGGACACCAGTCCGTCAGCCCGGACTGCAACAGATTCACTCCAACAAACGCTGTCAGCCAAAGCCAGTTGGGTGAAACCCAGTGCGCCAGGGCCAACGAAACCAGCACAACGATTCCCGCAAGCAACCGGGTTACGCTTTGAACGGTCATAACAATTCTCCTTCTTCTTCAGAGGGTGTGGTTAGGGAGCCTCTCTCAACAGCTCCGTTTACAAACGGCGAGGCTTCAGCCCCGCCAACGCCTTACAAACTCTCAGCTACTTTCTCTTTCTCCTTGCCGGCATTCAGCATGTAATACAGCACCGGCACCGCAGGCCACGACAGGAACGTTGAAGCCACTCCGCCCGCAATCAGCGATAGCCCCAGTCCCTGGAAGATCGGGTCGCTCAGAATCACGCTGGCACCTACCACCACGCCCGCAGCGGTCAGCAGCACCGGCCGCAGCCTCACCGCGCCCGCATCGATCACGGCCTCCGCCAGCGGCACACCCTGCGCCCGCCGCAGCTCGATGAAGTCCACCACGATGATCGAGTTGCGCACAATAATTCCGGCTCCGGCAATAAACCCGATCATCGACGTCGCCGTGAAAAACGCTCCCATCATCGCATGCGCCGGCAGAATGCCAATCAGCGTCAGCGGAATCGGCACCATGATCGCCAGCGGCACGGTGAACGACTTGAACCATCCCACCACCAGCACGTAGATCAGGATCAGCACCGCCGCAAACGCCAGTCCCAGGTCCCGGAACACCTCGATCGTAATCTGCCACTCCCCATCCCACTTCATGGAGTAGCGATCCGTCGACTCCGGCTCCACCGAGTTATACCGCGTCAGCGCATAACCATCCGGCAGCCGCAGCTTGTCCAGCGCCTCGTTCATCTTCATAATCGCGTACACCGGACTCTCTTCCGCACCGGCCACGTCGCCCGTCACATACACCACGCGCTTCAGGTCCTTGTGATAAATATTCGGCGTCAGCGTCGTGTGCTCCACAATCACCAACTCCCGCAGCGAAACCATACTCCCATCCGCGCCGCGCAGCTTGATATTCTCCAGCGCATCTTCCGACGATCGATCCGCGCGGTCCATCTCCACCGT
>DAIDKF010000035.1 GCA_027450185.1 Granulicella sp.
GAAGCAATATGGCCGCCGACACGAGCGACAACAACAGCAGACTCTCAAGCCCGCCGACCCTCGAACGTCGCCACGCAAAGTCGCCTGGCAGATACTGAAACAACCTGAGGCAGCGCTTCCGTTTCTGGGCGAACTCTTCCGCCGTTCGCCAGAGATCGCAAACCTGGTAGCAACCGCCCGTGAGTTCTTCCGCATGATCCGGGAACGCGACATCGCCGCCTGGCTGGAATGGCAACAAGCTGCCGCCGCCGGCCCTCTGGCGGGCTTCGCAAAACACCTGTGCCGCGATCAGACTGCCTTCCTCGCCGCGCTCGAACAACCCTGGAACAATGGACCGGTCGAAGGACACGTCCATCGCCTCAAGCTCATCAAGCGATCCATGTACGGTCGCGCCAGCTTCGATCTGCTCCGCCTCCGCGTACTCCACAGCGCATAAATCCCGATCGCAAACCGCCACTGATTCCGGCATTCTAAAGTGGCCCACTTCGGCGGTTTGTTCTGGCCCACCCGTTGGACAGAACGAACTCCTAGTCTGGACTGAGCGAGAGCTTAGGACGGGGGCGGGAGTTGGACTGGAGAGCCAAGGTGGAGCTTTACGAGCAGATTCGCCGGGAGTATGAGTTTGGAGCCGGATCGATTATCGGTGTTGCGCGGAAGCTGGGCGTGCATCGGCGCATGGTGCGGGAGGCAGTGCGGAGCGCTGTGCCGGCGCAGCGCAAGGAGACCGAACGGCCGCATTGGAAGATGGCGCCGGCGGAGGCGTTTATCGATGCAGTTCTTGCTGCCGACCGCAAGGCGCCGCGCAAGCAGCGGCATACGGCCAGGCGCATCTGGGAACGGGTGCGCGTGGAGGTGCCGGGATGCACGGCGGCCGAGCGGACAGTTCGTCAGTATGTAGAGCGGCGGAAGCAGGAGCTGGGTTTTGCGCGTCGCGAGACATTCGTGCCACAGAGTTACGAGTTTGGCGTCGAGGCGCAGATCGATTGGTACGAAGCGTTCGCTGATCTGGACGGCGAGCGGATCAAGTTGCAGGTCTTCTCGATGCGCTCGATGGCCAGCGGCGCAGCCTATCACCGCGCGTATCTTCGGGCCACGCAGCAGGCATTTCTGGAAGCCCATCAGCTGGCATTCCACTACTTCGGCGGAGTCTTCCGCAAGCTTCGCTACGATAACCTGACCAGCGCAGTGAAGAAGATTCTGCGCGGCTACGAGCGGGAGCTGACAACCCGGTTCATTGCCTTTCGCTCGCATTGGGAGTATGAGGCCAGCTTCTGCACGCCAGGCGAAGGCCATGAAAAGGGTGGCGTGGAAGGCGAAGTAGGCTACTTCCGCCGCAACCACTGGGTCCCCGTGCCGGCGGCCAGGGATCTTGCAGATCTGAACGCCAGGCTGTTCGCAGATTGCCGTCGGGATGAGAACCGCATGATCGCGGGGCGTACCCAGAGTGTTGGCGCGTTGCTGCTCATCGAAAAGGAGCATCTGTTGCCGCTTCCCGCCGAAGACTTCGACCTGGCCGAAGTGAGCTTCCCGCGTGTCGATCAGGCAGGCTGCGCGAAGGTGCGCACCAACTTCTACTCCGTGCCGCTGAAGCCGGGCTCCGTTGTCGAGGCTCGCGTCTACTCCAGCATGGTCGAGTTCCGGCAGGGCGGAGTGCGCGTTGCCGAGCATGAGCGCAGCTATGATCGCGGGCGACAGATCCTCGACCTGGAACATTATCTCGACGTGCTGGAACAGAAGCCTGGCGCACTGCGCGGATCCAAGCCCCTGGCCCTGTGGCGTGCGCAGGGACGATGGCCGGAGAGCTATGACCGGCTCTGGGATCAGATGACGGGCAGACACGGACGCCAGGCCGGAGCACGGTCCATGGTGGAGGTGATCCGCATGGGGCGCGAGTTCGGCTACGCGAAGCTCGAAGCCTGTGTCGTCGCGGCGCTTGAGTTAAGCTGCACGGATGTGGCCGCGATACGTCATCTGTTGATGTCCGATCAACTGCAACATACCGCCCATCTGACGGTCGAGATCGGCGCACTCGCCGCGTACGAACGGCCGTTGCCCACCATGACCGAGTACAACCAGTTGCTGACAGTCAACGAGGTGCAGCCATGAGCATGGAAACCGCCAGCATCGCCCAGCACTGCAAGTCCTTGCGTCTGGCCTCCATCGGAACACAGTTCGCATCGCTGGCTGAAGAAGCCGGCAGACAGAACCACTCCCACCTTCACTATCTGGAAGCGCTGCTTCAGGGTGAGGTTGAGGACCGCGAACGACGCTCGATCGAGTTACGCCTTAAGGACGCGCATCTGCCGCGGATGAAAACCCTGGAGGAGTTCGACTTCGCGCAGTCGCCGCACATCCCGGCCTCGCGCATCCGCACCCTGGCCGAGGGCGGCTATCTCGATCGCGCTGAGCCCGTACTTCTGGTCGGCGAACCCGGCACTGGAAAGACCCATCTGGCTACCGGGCTGGCCATCGCCGCGTGCCGCCAACGCAAACGCGTTCGCTTCACCACCGCGGCGGCACTGGTCAACCAGCTCGTCGAAGCCCAGCGCGACCAGAGTCTCACGCGCATGCTGAAACGGTGGGCCAGCGTAGAACTGATCGTGATCGATGAGCTGGGCTATGTCCCGCTGGCCGAGGTGGCCGCCGAGTTGCTCTTCCAGGTCATCGCAGAACGAGCTGAAAAGGCCGCTGTAATCGTGACGACTAACCTGCCGTTCTCCGAGTGGCCACAGGTGTTCACCAATGCAAGGTTGTGCAAGGCCGTTCTCGACCGATTAACGGATCAGGCCCACATCATCGAGACCGGCACCGAATCGTACCGCTTCCGCAGAACGCTCGGGAAGAAGCGCAAAGTGTAGTCCCTGGAGGCGTCGCCGTTCGGTTCTGCTTCCGCTTCGCCCTTCGGGCTACGCTCCAGCAGAACCGAACAATACCCTCTTAAACTCAATGTTCCAAGGGTGGGCCACATTAAACCGCCGAAATGGGCCAAAACAAGTTGCCAAAAGCATTCCTTCTAGTGAAAAAGGGTAAGGCCATTCCGGCCACTGACAAGAAGTTCTTTACTACCCTAGAAACGCTGTATGACGTCATCGATACCATCTTGAATCGAGACACAACAGAGTGGCGTGACTGGAAGAAATTTAGGCCGGCTGATCAGGTTATCCGCCGCGAATACAAAAAGATCGTTGCTTTTTGGGATGCAATGATCGAAGCCATACCCGCTTTGTCCGATTTGCAGGACAGCGAACGAGAAGACGAAAAGGCTGCTGGCTATCGGAACAGGAATGGAGGGCATTTGCTCTATCGACCAGCCGGCCTAGTGATGGTCGTTGAAGTGATCAAAGAGCTGTTGGTTGCAGGATACAAGCAAGAAAATATT
>DAIDKF010000036.1 GCA_027450185.1 Granulicella sp.
AATCGGCGTAATTCAGCGGGTCAAGCGTGGACATGAAAATTCCTGACAAACAATAAAACAGGGCGGATTATGCGGCGTTTGCACAAAAACACGCCAGGGCAACACGGCGCCAGTTTGACCGTTGCCACCGCGCATGGCGCCACCCTCTGCGTTCGTCACTCCTCCCGTTGTATCGGAACAGCAATACCTTTGTCTTCTCTTTTTTCCCGTGCGCCTTCTTGTCCGCTTTCACTGCCCGCAACTCGCACCCCCGGCGTTTCAGCGTCTCCGTGCATCCTGCTACAATTCCGCATCAGCAATCCGGCGCGATTCCGCACGCGCGCCTTCCCCGCAGGAGCCTCGTCGCATGTCGTCCACTCCGTCCCGACCGCCCATCGCCACCCTCAATGACATCTATCTGCATCGAGTTCGTTCCGACCAGGACGGCGTCATGCAGTGGCAGGATGCAGACGACACATGGTGCTCGCTCAGCGCAGCTCAAATGGATCAGCGCGTGCGTTCCGTCGCCCAGGCGCTGCGTCACTGGGGCATCCGCCGCGGCGATCGCGTCGCCATCCTCAGTGGAAATCGCTGGGAGTGGGCTGTCACCGATCACGCCATTCTGGCTCTCGGAGCCATCGTTGTTCCCATCTATCCCACGCTCACGCCGCCGCAGGCCGCCGCCCAGCTGGCCGACTCCGGCAGCCGCATCCTCTTCACATCCCACAGCACCCATGCCCGGGCCATCGCCAGCGTCCAGCACACCACCGTCCTCGAGCGCATCGTCCTCTTCGACGCCGATCCATCCCACCCCGACGATCTGCTGCAGGACTGGTCCAGCTTCTCTTCGCTGCTCGTCGATTTTCCCAACACTCCGGACTCCGATCGCGAGTTCGATGCCGAGCTGGCACGCACCACTCCCGACGATCTCGCCACGCTGGTCTACACCAGCGGCACCACCGGCGAATCCAAAGGTGCCATGCTCACCCACGGCAACATTGTCGCCAACGTCCTCGGCTCGCTGCCCCGCATCCGCACCATTGACCAGCCGCGCTCCATCAGCTATTTGCCGCTGCCCCACATCTTCGAGCGCATGTTCGATTACCTGCTCGCCTACTGCAACTGCCAGATCGCCTACTGCTCCCAGATGGACAAGCTGCCCGCCATGATGCTCCACTTCCACCCCACGGAGTTCATCGGCGTCCCGCGTGTCTATGAGAAAATCCGCGCCGGCGTCGAGCTCAAGACCTCCGCCTCGCCGCTCAGTGCGCGCATCTTCCGCTGGGCGCTCGCCGTCGGTCGCCGCCACTGCCAGACGCTGATCGCCGGCCGCCGTCCCACCGCGCTCAGCTGGCGACTGGCCGATCGCCTCGTCTACCGCAAGGTGCGCGCAGCCTTCGGTGGCGAGGTCAACAACTTCGTCTCCGGCGGCGCACCGCTCGGCACCGATACCGGCTACTGGTTTGCCTCCGTCGGCATCGTCGTGCAGGAGGGATACGGCCTCACCGAAACCTCACCCGTCATCTCCGTCAACTATCCCGGAGCCAGCAGAATGGGCACCGTCGGCCAGCCGCTGCACAACGTCGAATGCCGCCTTGCCTCCGACGGAGAACTGCTCGTGCGCGGTCCATCCATCTTTCGCGGCTACTGGAACAAGCCCGACGCAACCGCCGAGTGCCTGCAGGACGACGGCTGGTTTGCCACCGGCGACATTGCCGGCATCGATGAGGATGGTTTCATCTCCATCACCGACCGCAAGAAGGAGCTGCTCAAAACCTCCGGCGGCAAGCTCGTCGCTCCACAGCCCATTGAGAACAAGCTCAAGATTGACGCCCTCGTCTCCAACGCAGCCCTCATCGGCGACAAGCACAAATACCTCGCCGCGCTCATCAGCCCCAACCTGGCCGCGCTCGAAGCCTGGGCCACCGGGCAGGGAATTGACGTCACCGACCGCGCCCGTCTCGTCACCCACCCCCGCGTCCTCAACCGCTTCGAGAACATCGTCGCCGACGTCAATCACACCCTCGCCAGCTTTGAAACCATCAAGCGCTTCCTCGTCGTTCCCGACGAGTGGTCGCAGGAGGGCGGCGAACTCACCCCCAGCCTCAAGCTCAAGCGTCGTGTCCTCAATGAGCGCTACGCGGAGCAGATTCGTCAGCTTTACGCCGACGAGTCCACTTCCCACGCCGGTTAGGATGCCCAATGCGGCGGCGCACCGATCCTCCGCGCCGCCACAGCCGCTGCAATCCCTGAAAAAACGGCGCACCCCAGGCACCCATCATCAGCAGGGAGCCGAACAGCACCACCGCGTCAATGCTCAGCCGTCCCCCCTGCTTCAGCCAGTACGCATCCGGATTCAGGTTCAGCCATAGCGCAAACTCGTCCAGCGTCAGCGCGGCTCCCACCCCGTAGGCAATGGAGAGGATGCGGCTGATCAGGATGCCCGTCGGCGTATGCGTCCTGCCCAGGTCCATCAGCCATCCGTAGCCCACCAGCAGCAGGATCAGAATCCCCCAGACCAGATGGTGGATATGCCGCCCCCGCACCATCACCCAGGCAAACGGTCCCGTCCCGGCCACCACAAAGTGAACCAGCAGGCGCACCCCGGCAAACGTCAGAAAAAACGCCACCGATGCCAGAAACATACGCCGCCTTGGCCGATCCGGAATCGACGAGCGCAGCACATAGCCCAGCCGCGTCAACTGCAGCAGCAGAAGAAGAAACACGGCCACCACTGTGGCAAAGCTCAGCAGCAGATAGGCTCCCGTATGCGGCATCTCTACCATTCAACCACTTTCACGCGCATCCGGCGCGGCTTCACGCGGCAAATCCCCATCATTCGCTGCGTATTGAAGGGCCTGCGGCTGCTATTCT
>DAIDKF010000037.1 GCA_027450185.1 Granulicella sp.
AGGTGCAGCCGATCGAGGTGACCTTCGCGCTGCCGCAGGCCCAGGTCGCGCAACTGCTCCAGCAACTGGGCGCGGGGCAGCACGCGCTGGTGCAGGCGTGGGATGCCTCCGATTCGCGCATGCTGGCGCAGGGCACGTTGCTGGCGGCGGACAACCAGATCTCGACCAGCACCGGCACGCTGGCGCTGCGCGCCCGCTTCGACAACGCCGGGCTGACCCTGTACCCGAACCAGTTCGTGAACGTGCGCGTGCTCGAGCGCAGCATCCCGGATGCCCTGGTGGTGCCCAGCACGGCGGTGGCCGTTGGCGCGAACGGCAGCTATGTGTACGTGATCGGCGCCAAGGGCAGCGTGGCGGTGCGGCAGGTGCGCACGGGCACCGTGTGGAACGGGCGGACCCAGGTGCTGTCGGGCCTGAAGCCTGGCGAGCGCGTGGTGACGGCCGGGCTGGACCACCTGCGCGAAGGCGCCAGGGTGCGCGTGGTGCAGGCGGCCTCCGAGCCCGCGGGCGGGAACGCGGCCCCGGCGAGTCGCTGAGATGTCCGGCGAAGCTCCCCGCGAGGCGCCCGGGCAGGACGGCACCGACCGGCCCAGCCCCTCGCGCATCTTCATCCTGCGCCCCATCGCGACCTCGCTGCTGATGATCGCGGTGCTGGTGGCGGGCCTGGTCGGCCTGCGCCTGCTGCCCCAGGCCCCGCTGCCCGAGGTCGACTACCCGACCATCCAGGTGACCACCCTGTACCCGGGGGCCAGCCCCGACGTGATGTCCTCGTCGGTGACCGCGCCGCTGGAGCGCCAGTTCGGGCAGATGCCCGGGCTGGGGCAGATGTGGTCGGTGAGTTCCGGGGGAGCTTCGGTGATCACCCTGCGCTTCGATCTCTCCCTGCCGCTGGACGTGGCCGAGCAGGAAGTGCAGGCGGCCATCAACGCAGCCGGCTCGCTGCTGCCCACGGACCTGCCTCAGCCTCCGGTGTACGCCAAGGTCAATCCGGCCGACGCGCCGGTGATCACCCTCGGCCTGACCTCCGGCGACCTGCCGCTGACCTCCCTGTACGACCTGGCCGACACCCGCCTGAGCCAGAAGCTCTCGCAGGTGCCGGGAGTGGGGCTGGTCACGCTGTCGGGGGGCCACAAGCCGGCCATTCGCATCCAGGTGGATGCGCGCGCGCTGGCGGTGCGCGGAATCGGCCTGGATGCCGTGCGCACGGCCATCGCCAACGCCAACGTGAACAGCCCCAAGGGCAGCATCGACGGCAGCCAGCAGGCCTTCACCATCGACGCCAACGACCAGATCGGCACGCCGCAGCAATACCGCGACCTGATCATCGGCACCAGCGGCGGCGCCGCGGTGCATCTGGGGGACGTGGCCCAGGTGAGCACCGGGGCGGAGAACGCCTGGCAGGCCGCCCTGGTCAACGGCAAGCCCGGCATCGTCATCAACGTACAGCGCCAGCCCGGGGCCAACGTGATCCAGGTGGTCGACCAGATCCGCAAGCTGCTGCCGGCGCTGCGTGCGCAGTTGCCGGAGTCCGCCAGGCTGGACGTCCTGTCGGATCGCACCGTGACCATCCGCGCGGCGATCTCCGACGTGAGTTTCGAGCTGCTGCTCTCGGTGGTCCTGGTGGTGCTGGTGATCTTCGCCTTCCTGCGCAGCGCGCGCGCCACCTTCATTCCGGCCACCGCGGTTCCGCTGGCGCTGGTGGGCACCTTCGGCGCGATGTACCTGCTGGGTTTTTCCATCAACACCCTGACCCTGATGGCCCTGACCATCGCGACGGGTTTCGTGGTGGACGACGCGATCGTCATGATCGAGAACGTCGCGCGCCACATCGAGGACGGGGAGCCGCCCATGCAGGCCGCCCTCAAGGGCGCCGCGCAGATCGGCTTCACCATCATCTCGCTGACCTTTTCCCTCATCGCCGTGCTGATTCCGCTGCTGTTCATGGGCGACGTGGTCGG
>DAIDKF010000038.1 GCA_027450185.1 Granulicella sp.
AAGCTGTACTCGAATGCGGACCGGATGCCGGTGGGCGTGACGGAGCCGCTGGTGAAGGTGCATGCGATTGACGATGTGCCGATTTTGTCGGTGACGCTGTGGGGAGCGAACTACAACGGGTATCAACTGCGTCAGATTGCGGATGAGGTGCAGCATACGATCCGGCAGGTGCCGGATGTGTCCGAGACGGCGGTGATTGGCGGCGAGCCGAGGGCGATGCGGGTGCTGCTGAGCAGTGGGAAGCTGGCAGCGTTCGGGATCTCGCCGGAGACGGTGGTGCAGCGGCTGCAGGCCGCGAATGCGAGGACGCAGGCGGGGCAGTTTGCGCAGGGCAACCAGGAGATTCGCGTGGACGCGGGCAATGTGTTTCGCGATACGGCAGACCTGGCGGGAGTGGTGCTGGGCGTTGCGAATGGACGGCCGGTGTATCTGCGTGACGTTGCGGACAAGATTGTGGATGGGCCGGCGGAGGCGACCGACTATGTGCTGTATGGCACGACGCAGGCCGGGCTGAAGAGCGGTAGTGTTGCGAAGGAGTATCCGGCTGTCACGATCACGATTGCCAAGCGCAAGGGAACGAACGCGACGGATATTTCGAATGCGGTGCTGAAACGGATTGCGGAGATGCGTGGGGTGACGCTGCCGAATGATGTGACGGTGACGACGACACGCAACTATGGAGCAACGGCCAAGGCGAAGTCGGATGAACTGCTGAAGCACCTGCTGCTGGCGACGATCTCGGTGACGTTTCTGGTGGCGCTGTTCCTGGGCTGGCGGGAGTCGGGCGTGGTGCTGCTGGCGATTCCGGTGACGCTGGCGTTGACGCTGGCGATCTTTTATCTGCTGGGCTACACGCTGAATCGGGTGACGCTGTTTGCACTGATCTTCAGCATCGGCATATTGGTGGATGACGCGATTGTGGTGGTGGAGAATATGGTCCGGCACTTTCGACTGCCGGAGAACCAGAAGCGTCCGCTGAGCGAGGTGGCGGTGGAGGCGGTGGCGGAGGTGGGCAATCCGACGATCGCGACGTTCACGGTGATCGCGGCGATTCTGCCGATGGCGATGGTGCGCGGGCTGATGGGGCCGTATATGCGGCCGATCCCGGTGGGGGCTTCGGTGGCGATGATGTTCTCGCTGATCGTGGCGTTTGTGGTGTCGCCGTGGGCGGCGCTGCGGCTGCTGGGCAGACAGCATTTGAGCGGAGCGCATGGGTCGACGGGAGAAGAGGAGAACTGGCTGGTGCGGTTCTACCGGCGGGTGATGCATCCGCTGATGCACAAGGCGCGGAACCGGTGGATTTTTCTGGGGACGCTGGTGGTGCTGCTGCTGGCGGCGTGCGCTCTGGTGCCACTGAAGATGGTGCTGGTGAAGATGCTGCCGTTCGATAACAAGAGCGAGTTCCAGGTGATCGTCAACATGCCGGATGGAACGACGCTGGAGCAGACGACGAGCGTGGCGCAGGCGATGGGGAGCTACCTGAGCCGACAAAATGATGTGACGAGCTATCAGATTTATGCGGGCACGTCAGGGCCTTATAACTTCAATGGATTGGTGCGGCATTATTATCTGCGGCATCAGCCGAACCAGGCGGACATCCAGGTGAACCTGCTGCCAGCCGATGAGCGCAAGGCGCAGAGCCATGAGATTGCGAAGGGGCTGCGACCGGGACTGCTGAAGATTGCAAACCAGTATGGAGCACGCATACAGGTGGCCGAGGTGCCGCCGGGACCGCCGGTGCTGCAGACGCTGGTGGCGGAGATTTATGGTCCGAACCTGC
>DAIDKF010000039.1 GCA_027450185.1 Granulicella sp.
GCTGGTGCTGCTCCTCTTCCTCGACCTGATCCTGCTCGGCATCATGATCCAGGGCAAGGTCGCCCCGGAATTCGCCGTTACGCTGGCCGTCACCATCATCATCTCGGCGGTTGTCTCGCTGACCCTCACGCCCATGATGTGTTCGCGCATCCTGCGGCACAATCCCGCCCAGCAGCAGACGCGCTTCTATCGCTGGTCTGAGGGCGTGTTCAACCGCATGATCGCGTTCTACGGCCGCACGCTCAAGGTCGTCCTGCGCTACCAGACCATCACGCTGCTGGTCGCGGTGGCCACCCTCGTTCTCACCGTGGTGCTCTACATCATGATTCCCAAAGGATTCTTCCCGGTGCAGGATACCGGCGTGATCCAGGGCATTTCCGAGGCGCCGCAATCGGTGTCGTTCGCGGCGATGAGCGAGCGCCAGCAGGCCGTGGCCGACGTGATTCTTGAGGACCCCGCGGTGGCCAGCCTCTCCTCCTTCATCGGCGTTGACGGGGCCAACACCACGCTCAACAGCGGCCGCATCTCCATCAACCTCAAGCCCATCGATGAGCGCCGGATCAGCGCCTCGGACGTGATTCGTCGTCTCCAGCAGAACCTCGCGCAGATCTCCGGCATTCATCTCTACATGCAGCCGGTGCAGGACATCACCGTCGACGACCGCATCAGCCGCACCCAATATCAGTATTCGATCGAAGATCCCGACAGCGCCGAACTCCACGAGTGGACCAACAGGTTTGTCGCGCAACTGAAGAAATTGCCGGAACTCGAAGACGTGGCAACCGATCAGCAAACCGGCGCCCGCGCCGTCTCGCTTATGATCGACCGCGTAACAGCCTCGCGGCTCGGCATCGCCCCCGGCACCATCGATAACACCCTCTATGACGCGTACGGCCAGCGCCAGATCAATACGCTCTACACGCAGTTGAATCAGTACCACGTGGTGCTCGAAACGGCCCCCGAGTGGCGGCGCAACCCGGCCAACCTCTCATCTCTCTATATCCAGACGAATGCCTCCTCCGGTGCGACGGGCGCAGGCGCGGTCACGTCGTTTGCTTCCTCTGCATCGGCCGCCGCCGGCTCTAACGCACTCACGACGGGAACAAAATACACCCCGTCCTCGAATGTCCTCACCAGTCCCGCCACGGTGCTGGCCGGAGCAACTTCCACAACCGGTTCTTCCATCCCTGGCGGCATCATCGCCGGTACAACGCCCAACACCACCATTGCTGCTACCGGCGTGCGCGCCGTTCCTCTTGGCGCCTTCACCCATATGATGGAAACCACCGAGCCGCTGGCCATAACCCATCAGGGACAGTTCCCGGCCGTCACGGTTTCATTCAATCTCGCGCCAAACGCCTCCCTCGGTACCGCGATCACCGACATCGACAACGTTGCAAAGAAGCTCGACTTCCCGCCATCCATTCAGGCCGAGTTTCAGGGCACGGCAGCATCCTTCAAAAAGTCGCTCTCCAACGAAGCCCTGCTGATCCTCGCAGCGCTGGTCACCGTGTACATCGTCCTCGGCGTTCTCTATGAGAGCTTTATCCATCCCATCACCATTCTCTCCACGCTTCCTTCCGCCGGTGTGGGCTCGCTCCTTGCGCTCATGCTCTTCCACCAGGATCTCAGCGTGGTCGCCATCATCGGCATCATCCTCCTCATCGGCATC
>DAIDKF010000040.1:0-291 GCA_027450185.1 Granulicella sp.
TTCATCAATGTGGACTTACCCGACGAAGTACTGCCGCTGATGATGCCGTTCTTCCGTTGCTGGATGAGGCGGACAGCAGCATCCCGCACACTGGTCGGAAGACCTCCTGCGGCCACCAGCTCATCGCTTGTATACCAGCGGTTGAACTTGCGGATGGTAAGCGTAGGCCCATTGATCGAAGATGGCGGCCCGACCACGGCTACACGTGAGCCATCTGGCAACCTTGTATTCAGCACAGGATTTTGATTGGTCAAATCCTGACCAAGGAGGCGGGCGATACGCTCAATGGCC
>DAIDKF010000040.1:301-1234 GCA_027450185.1 Granulicella sp.
CGCAGCTCCTCCGGGAAGAACGGAAGTATGAGCTGGAAGCTCATCGCGCCACTCCATTCACAGGCTGGGCAACGGCGTTGGGGTTTACTCCATTGCCACCGACCGTAACGGGCTCTACGGACACACGGTTCTCGTGGAACTCTGTGATGGTAAGCCCGAGCGGATTGATGAACTCATACTGCGGGTAAATCCTAGCCTGATCGCTGACTTGCTTCGGATTCAGGTAGTACGTCACGGAAGCGAGCCAGTGCTCCGTGCGTGGCTCATGCGAGTGCTCTTCAGAGAAGAGCTTGTCGAACGTAACGAGCGCTGTTCCGCGTGCTATGCGAAGGCCCTGCACGGCCTCATCCGACATCGAGGTAATGGTGACGTTGCGAACCTGCACATCGCTGGATTCGACTTGACCTCCGACGACCTGAGAGACAAGATGGCTCTCATTGTCCGACGCCATGAGCCGTGAAGCGAGCGGCTGCGAGAGGAAGTAGTAGTTCAGCGGATACTTTTTCGCAATCGTCTCCCGATTGATGGTGTAACGGTAGTTAGCCCAATCGGTGAGATACGTCCGCACCTCGCCCTCCCGCGGGCTGTAGTTGAGATCGGTGTATTGGATGGCCTGAGCGCGGCCCATCTCGTCGATGCGGATGTAGCGGTCGGCGATGGGACGGCGCGCCAGAGAAAAGTTCAGCCACAGCGAACCGCAGAGCAAAACGGCGCCGCAGCCAAGGATGAGGCGATAGGCTTTCCGCTCGGCATAGTGCGAGGAATAGACCTCATTGCCGATCTGGTCCGCCAGCATTGCTTGCGATGGTGTGAGCGCGTGGTCAATGGGTACTGTGCGTGTGGACATGATGCTGTTCGCTCCTTTCTGAGACGGCCTTGAAAACAACGTAGGCGTAGATCAACCCTGCCACTAGGACTACGACAAAGAAGAGC
>DAIDKF010000041.1:0-539 GCA_027450185.1 Granulicella sp.
AAAAACCCCTGCGCCGGCTGATGCAAACCGGAGATACACTCGCCTGTAAGCCGTCTCGACTGCAATGTGCAGGAGAGATCACACCACAACCGGAAACATGCCTGCCGAATGACTGCGGCAGGCATGTGGTGAGAAATGCGGGCTAGCAGCCATCGAAAGAAAGGCCGCTCCGGCTCTTTGCCTGAGTGCTCCCGCAGGGCCGCGCGGTAAAAGAAAATACCCCGCCTGCAAGCTTGCAGGCGGGGCGTTTGGATTACGGTTAGAGCAGCGTCGGTTCGGCCGAGTCCTTGTCGATCTCCTCGGGCGGGATGATCACGGCGGCGGCTACCTTGTCGGCCTCTTCCAGACTCAGCAACCGCACGCCCTGCGTGGCGCGGCCGGCGGCGCGGATCTGCTTGGTGTCGATGCGGATGATCTTGCCAAACTGGCTGATGGCCATCAGCTCGTTCGACTCGTTCACCAGCAGGATGGCCGAAGTCTTGCCCACCTTTGGTGTGGCCTTCAGGTTGATCACGCCCTGCGCGCCGCGCGAGGTCAGG
>DAIDKF010000041.1:549-1120 GCA_027450185.1 Granulicella sp.
CTTGCCAAAGCCGTTTTCGGTCACTGTCAGGATCAGCTGCTGCGAGACACCGAGCTTTTCGTCAAAGGCCTTGAGCGCCTTCCACGCCTGATCGGCTGCCTTTTCGGCTGCGCTCACTGCGTCGGCGGCCACCTTCTTGTCGCGGTAGTCGAGTCGCGCCTGGGTCAGCGCCGCCTCGGCTTCGCTCAGCACCGTTCGCAACTCGGTCAGCTTCGCGGTCTGGCCCTTGGCCGCCGCGCAGCTGTCGCGCTCTTCTTCGCGTATGGCGTCGGAGTTGGTGACAGCGGCGCCGATCAGGTAGTCGCCTTTCTTCAGCGTGATGCCGCGGTTGCCGCCGGCGTTGCGTCCCATCGGCCGCAGCCCCGCGCCCGAGCGGTCCGGATCGTACTGTTCCTCGAAGCGGATCGCCATGCCCTCGCGCGTGGCCAGGAAGATGGTCTGCCGGCCGTTGGTAATGCCGGCGTAGACCAGCTCGTCGTCCTTGTCGATGGCGATGGCGATGATGCCGCGCGCCATCACATTCGAAAAGTCCTTGAGCGGGGTCTTCTTCACCGTTCCCTGCTGGGTGGCG
>DAIDKF010000042.1 GCA_027450185.1 Granulicella sp.
GATGCCGAAACAGACCGGGAGTACGTCACCCCTGTTTCGGATCGTGGGGTTCAGCTTGTCTATAAGACAAACTCCAAGTATGACGAAGGTGGCGTCCCGATTGCGGCTGGGGTTCTCTTTCCATTTTTTGGCTTGCTCTTGAACCCCATGATCGCAGCGGCGGCCATGAGCTTCAGCTCCGTCTCTGTAATTACGAACGCGCTCCGGTTACGTGCCGTGAAACTCTGAGAATACGCAGAGGGCAGGCGGAATCGATCTCTCAGTCTCACTGGATCGGTCCTGGCTTCCGAGCGCAATCGCCGAATCGAATATTCAATTTGGTGCTCCAAAAGCGTCTATGAAAAATGTGGGTATTTTTGTGGGTATACTCCTTCAAAAAGGCGCGAAATTGTGGGTAGTACCCACAGTCTTAGAAAATTAGACGGCGTCTGCAACGCATTGATAATGGGCGACATAGAGCAATTCTGAGCAATGCTGAACGGGGCGATTTTTCAACTGTTAACCGAAGGGTTGTAGGTTCGAGTCCTACCTGAGGAGCCAATAAATCAATAACTTACAGCTTTCTCACCATCCGGCTTCGCCAAACTCCGCCTAATTGCATTCGGACCTTTGAGATTTCTCCCCTTCAGGCCCAAATCCGCATCCGGCATTTTCCAGTTGCCCAGCACCGCTGAGGTGCGCGAGTTCACGGCAGCAACAACGCTCTGTTCGATGGTTTGAACGTATACGTCGCCTGTGGTCTTGATGCTCGCATGCCGCAACATCCCCTGAGTGTCCTTTGGCGTACCTGGCAAAATCCGTACCAGATGAGCTGAGACAAACTGGCATGGAAGCAGCCTGAAATGGGCAAGGCTGGGAAGCATACGCCGTGGCGGATCGCGAGTATTCTGCGGCAGATTGAATTCGCGGTGGCGAACGGGAAGACACACCTGTTCGCAAGCAGGGATCACCGATCAGTCCTACTACCGCTGGCGCAAGGAGTACAGCGGCTTGAAGGTGGACCAGGCTAAGCGTCTGAAGGAACTGGAACAAGAGAACAGTAAAACTCAAGCGGCTGGTGGCTGAACTGAGCCT
>DAIDKF010000043.1 GCA_027450185.1 Granulicella sp.
GTCGTGGCAGCAACTTTTGTCCTTATTCGTGTGTTGGCCCATGGCCACATACGACTAACGGATGCCTGGGACTGCGGTTACCCTTGGCAGACCTCTCGGATGCAAGATACGGCTGAAGGATTTGGTCAACCGATCCGTCATATGTTCGGAACATTCTTCCAAATGGAGAGGAGTCTACCGTCGGCGGCCGACACTGCTCCACGGTACCGTGTCTACATAGAAGACCGGATCTGGCGGGGAATCTATCTTCCAATCGCACGTGGAGTTCAGCGGCTTGCGGATGTGATCGGAGTTCTGCAAGGCGGACGACTCGCAATCTATCTGCTTTACAGCTTCCTTACGCTTCTCGGTTTATTGGTGTTTGTCCTATGAGACCGATAAGCTTCGTTCGACAATTCGTCGAAGTAATTCTGGCGGTTGCGCTCGCACCGCTGTTCACAGGCTGGATAGCGCAATGCCGTGCGTGGCTGCAGAATCGTTCCGCACCGCCTCTGCTGCAGCCGTACCGGATGCTGCGCAAACTTTTCTTTAAGGACGTCGCGTTGGCAAAGGGCGCTTCCGTTCTCTTCCGCACAACTCCGTATGTACTATTCGGAACCATGGTGGTGGCGGCGGCAATTATTCCTTCGCTAGTGACCGATCTACCGTTAGCACACGTCGCGGACGCCATTGCACTTGTTGGGCTTTTTGCTACAGCGCGTGTCTTCCTATCTCTTGCTGCCATGGATATTGGCACAGCCTTCGGAACGCTCGGCGCGCGTCGGGAAATGATGATCGGGTTTCTAGCAGAACCAGCACTCTTGATGGTGCTTTTCATCGCATTCATGTTATTTGGGAGCACTTCGCTCCCAAGCCTGGTCGACGGTTATCGCGCGCATCAATCAATTCTCGATCCTAGTGTGATCTTCGCAGCGATCGCATTTGTAATGGTGCTCCTGGCCGAAAATGCCCGGATTCCGATCGACAATCCTGCTACACATCTTGAGTTGACAATGATCCACGAAGCGATGCTGCTTGAGTATTCTGCGCGGCATCTTGCTTTGGTCGAGTGGGC
>DAIDKF010000044.1 GCA_027450185.1 Granulicella sp.
CGAGGGTGCGGCGCTGTGGGATGCGGATGGGAATCGGTACATTGACTACTTTGGCTCGTGGGGTCCGATGATTCTGGGCCATGCGCATCCGGCGGTGGTGGAGGCGATTGTGCGAGCGGCGCGGGATTCGGCGAGTTTTGGCGCGTCGACGGCGGCGGAGGGGGATCTGGCGGAGCGGGTGCAGGCGGTGTATCCGGGGATGGAGCGGATGCGCTTTGTGAGCTCGGGCACGGAGGCGACGATGTCGGCGATCCGGCTGGCGCGTGCGGCGACGGGTCGGAAGCGGATTGTGAAGTTTGAGGGCTGCTATCACGGGCATGCCGACGGGCTGCTGGTGAAGGCGGGCTCGGGTGTGGCGACGCTGGGGATTCCGGGATCGGCGGGCGTGCCGGAGGAGATTGCCAGCCTGACGCTGGCGCTGCCGTACAACGATCCGGGTGCGGTGGAGGCGGCGTTTGCGCGGTATCGGGGGGAGATTGCGGCGGTGATTCTGGAGCCGGTGGTGGGCAATGCCGGCTGCATTGTGCCGGGCGAGGGATATCTGGCGGGGCTGCGACGGGTGACGCGGGACGAGGGCGCGCTGCTGATTGTGGATGAGGTGATGACGGGGTTTCGGCTGGCGGCCGGGGGCGCGACGGAGCTGTATGGAATCGACGCGGACCTGATTACGCTGGGCAAGATTCTGGGTGGGGGATTGCCGTGCGGCGCGTTTGGCGGCAGGCGGCAGTGGATGGAGCTGCTGGCACCGCTGGGGCCGGTGTATCAGGCGGGAACGCTGAGCGGGAATCCGCTGGCGATGGCGGCCGGATGCGCGACGCTGGAGGAGCTGGCGGCGCATCGCGACTCGATCTATCCGAAGCTGGAGGCGACCTCGCGCGCGGTGGCCGAGGGCGTGGCGGCGGCGGCGCAGGCGGCCGGGATTGCGGTGACGCTGAACCGTGTGGGATCGATGTGGACGTGGTTCTTTACGGGTGGGCCGGTGCGGAATTACGAGGAGGCTGCGGCCAGCGATACGGCGCGGTTTGGTGCGT
>DAIDKF010000045.1 GCA_027450185.1 Granulicella sp.
ATCCTTGCCGTGGGCAAGCTCATGCAGAACCCAAACCCAATCGTTCTCCGAATGACTATGCTTGCCGGGTGCGATAGTGCGTGCGTTCCCGCGCAGCGGCAGCGCGGACATCGCATAGGCATCCGGCAGCCGGAAGTCTGATGGATGCGCGGTGGCATCCGAGGGATATTCGACCGCAACGAAGTGCGCTGGAGAATACTTCTTGTTATGGAAACCGGGGATGCGAAGCACCCGGTTGCAGTCGGTACAAGCAGGATCGCCGCCGAAGGCGGATGCGATCTGTTTGAGCATGAGTTCCTGGCCGGCGAAGTCAAAGCCTTCGACACGCCAGAGCACCTGGTACTTGCCGGGCGATGTAGACAGAATGGCGGAGGCCGGAGGCACGCCATCCGATGCCCGGAGCGCAGTGAGCCGGACGTCGCCGTCCTCGTCGATGTCGAGGTAAAGATGCCGGACGGAAGCGATGCACTCCTTGGTGCGTCTACGGCTGCCAGCACGCAGTGGGTTGGCGGCCACATAGATGTTTGCGCCGATGTAGTTCTCATGGGCGAGCCAACCGAGATACCGGGATGTCAATACCCGCTCCAGCGTCACGACACGCTGCTGTGTTTTTGCGGGACTCTCCGTGCGTAGCAGGAGAGCAATAGTGTCACCCGGCGCGAAGCTACGGGTGAGAAAGTCTTGGGCTGTTTCATTCATCGCGATGCCCCTAATGCATTCCGTAGTGCGAGCGTGATCGGACCGGCCTTTAGCAGCCGAAGAAGTCCGGCACGATGCCGGACTCTTCGGACAGGAGGAAGGACCTATGCGGCCTCTTCCTCGGTGGATTCATCCTCGTCATCCGCTGCCGCTTTCTGAGCCCGATCCAGCTTGAGAATCGAGTTCACCCGGATCTCCCAGATGGTCACTTCGGTGTTGGTCTTCGTGCTGTCGTACTTGCGGCTGCGCAGCTCGCCCTCGACCTGGATATGAGCGCCCTTTTTGAGCGTGGCGGCGAACTCTCCGAG
>DAIDKF010000046.1:0-269 GCA_027450185.1 Granulicella sp.
GCAGATGCCGGGGCTTGGCCAAGCAACGGGGACGAAAGAAGCAGGCAAAGGGTCAGGGAGACAAGTTTTCGCATGGCGGGACGATAGCACGACAGAGGTGGGCCTGCAACTGGAAAACGTACTGCGAGGAAGATTGCCCACGGCTCCGGCCTGTGGTACGCTGAAGGTCTGTGCCTATCCTGCTGGCAGCGGGGAAGTGTGCCTGTTGCTGGGGTTCAAGGATGGCTCAGGGATGGCTTTGGAGACAAGCCAGAGCAGTGCAAGGGCTG
>DAIDKF010000046.1:279-962 GCA_027450185.1 Granulicella sp.
ATTTGTAATCAGACGGTCGGGGGTTCAAATCCCTTCGCCAGCTCCAAAAGATTGCCGGAGTTGTCGGTTCGGAGCCAAGGCTGCCGGGTCGGCAGGCCGGAAAGATAGACGGGTATTCTTGGTTTCCCAAGGCTCAGGCGCTGGGAAGCCACATCCTCCGCGGTGACCCCTCTAAGGTGCAGGGAAGGCGATGCCGGGCCAGCTCCGGAAGTCTTTCGATGCGCCCGAAAAGGGCAAAGTGGCACGGGGTAGCCGGGTGGGGATGCGCAGGGTGTGCACAGGTGGCCGAGTGGTTAATGGCAGCAGACTGTAAATCTGCCGTCCTTTGGGACTACGAAGGTTCGAATCCTTCCCTGTGCACCAGTTGAAGGCAGTGGTAAGGAAGCAGGGCGAATGCCGGCAGGCGAGCGAGCGGAGCGGAAGTATCGGATTGCTCTCGTGCTCTATCTGGGATTGGGCATTCTGGCCTGGATGACACTGGGGAGCATGCCGGTGGTCCTGTTTGGCCGAACGGTTCCCCTGCGACTGCTGCCGGAACTGGTTCTGGGTGGTTTTGTACTGCGGACCTGGGTGGCGATGCAGGCAGAGCGCATCCGGCGCGATCCCGAGGGGTCGCGGGAAAGGTTGGAACGCGACGGAAGGCCGCAGGGCTGAAGGTGCCGGGCTGGAAGTTGCGGAGCAGG
>DAIDKF010000047.1 GCA_027450185.1 Granulicella sp.
GCGCAATCCTGTACACGGATGACAGACGGTGATGTTGAAAGCCTTGCGCGCTGCAGCGGACTCGCTCCGACTCTCTATCCTTGTCGGCCAGTCCACGGGGATGTTGCAGCTCCAAACCTGCATGGCGTTGTGGATTCGCCATGCGCTTCCGTCTAGTGTATGGGGATTTGAGATCACCCGTCACGATGCCGTCTTTCTACTTCGGGAGCAACTGCTGTAAAGAGGAAACCAAAATTACCCATACCAAAGACTCATCCGATCCAACCCTCGGCAGTACCCTTTGACGCCATCGACGCACTTTGTTATTTTGAAAGAGTCGCCCTCAACGACAGGCATTCCTCAGTAGCTCAATGGCAGAGCATTCGGCTGTTAACCGAAGGGTTGTAGGTTCGAGTCCTACCTGAGGAGCCAATTATTTTCAACGACTTACGCCCCCTCCCAACTCCCCGATGACCCTCGAAAATGCCCGACTGTGGGGACTTTTGTGGGTACTCCCCCTCAAAATCCTGCGTAAAACCAAGCGATTCTGAGCAATCGCGCGCGCCGTTTTTCGGTGCAATTGCGAGCTCCGTCGGCTCCGGTGCGTGACCGTTGTTGAGCGTCTTGCCGCCGTTCTGCGGCGACTGTGGGGACTTTTGTGGGTACCCCTGCTGTGACTCGTTCGGAGCGCTCGACTTACGGACAATTGCTTCGAGCGCACTGCGCTTGGCTTCCATCCGGATGTGGCTGTAATGCTTCAGCATCTGCTTCGAGACGTGGCCGGCGATGTCCATGATCGTCTGGTCGCCCGCGCCGCTCTCGGCAAGCTCGGTGATGAGCGTGTGGCGGTTGTCATGCCAGCGTCCTTTCACCCCGGCATTCGCCCGCACCTTGGTCCAGACAGTCTTGAGGGTGGTCACGTGGCGCGAGGGGTCGGTC
>DAIDKF010000048.1 GCA_027450185.1 Granulicella sp.
TCTCAACGTTGGGTAGAGGCTACGTGGGACCTTCTTTTCCTGAGCAGCACTACTGCAGAGCCATTCAGCACTCTAGCCGATCGTCTAGGCTTTGATTCCGGCACCGCTCGGGGCATCCTCGATCGCGCTCAGAGGATTCAGCAAATCAAAGAACCGAGGGGTAAGCAGCCCAAACGCCACCGCATGGAGTCAACAGCCGTCGCTCGTCCGCGTTCCAATACCCAACAGGAGTTAGCATGCCCGTGGCGCCCAAAGTCCCCCAAGAACAGGAAGCTTATTCAGGACTTGGAACTTCAACTATGGCAGATGACAGCTGAGCACCGGGCCAAGATCGGGACAGTGCTGGGCTATTACGTCAACAATATCTGGTCGAGATGGAATATGCTTGCATTCCGCAATCCCGAGACACCAGAGGATGCTGTCCGCTACAGGACTTTTCTGAATGATCTCGGGATAAAGGACGTCCAGATTCGCTTCGTTGATTTCAATCCTCTTGAGCGATCTCGGTTTCGTTCTCAATGGAAGAAGGCACTCAAGCTGACCTGGAGACACAAGGATCGGATGGAGACCCTAAAGCCACCCTTTGAAAGGAGCCCTGCCAGCGATCGATGGTTTGCAATCGAGCCGGATTTTCGTGGTAATGGACAGGGAAAACTGTCGGTAGGATCGACTGGATTTCGCTTTTTGATGGTGATGGCGGCCATTCGTTTTGGCTGGGACAATCAACTGCCATGCATCTGCGCAATCGGAGGTTAAGCACCGTGAAATTTCGGGGCAACTATGCTCGGAGAATCAAGGCATTGATGCTTCAAATTCCGCCGTTCGTCCATAGCTGATCGGCCTCGATATTTTTGATCCAGTTTGGATGTTAGTCTTCGGCCAGAACTGAGCCTTTGAAGGCGGAGGGTTG
>DAIDKF010000049.1 GCA_027450185.1 Granulicella sp.
GCCCTCTGGCTTAGTCGGTATACAGCAGGCCCAGCACGTCGGAGACATCGGCGTTGCAACTGAAGTCGATATCCGACACCCAGAAGTCCTCCTGCTTGGTGGGCTTTGAGAACATGCCCAACGTCACCGAGTTCAACTGGATCAGATCGAGCGCCCTCAGTAGGTGCCTCAGATCTTTTGCGGAGATGTTTTTCACGCCTTCACCCCGCTCGCCGCCTCAGCCGCCAGCGCGTCGGTTAGGGCCGCGGCGTAGGTTTCGATCCTGGCGTAGATCCGCAGGATCTGACCATCGTCCAGCGGTGCGATGCTCTGCGTGGTGGGTATACTATCTGTGAGGTTCATGGGTGCTCCTTACCGAGCTGGTTGTGGCTCACCCCCCAGAACGATGGCCCGGTAGCTCAGATGCATAGAGCAGCGCACTCCTAACGCGAAGGTCGCAGGTTGGACTCCTGCCCGGGCCACCACCCCTCATATACGCCATGCTTTAGGCTTGGATCAAAGCAGAAGAAAACGATTTCGACTCGGGGATACCTGCGCCAATCTATATACCGGCCATTTTGGATGTCTAGCCAGGGCGATAATTTAGTCAGATGGCGAGATCACATATGTCCAACAATGGTCTGCATCCAAAGCAGTCTTCCCTCTATAGAATTTTGACAGTCATGGTACGCACGTCATACTGCTCTCGTGTTTTGGAAATTCGCTCTTTTGAAGCGAGCTCAGCCCGCCGCCCAAGGGTAATCTTCACATCTCCCGCTCACGGCCATGAAGTTCATGGATTCACATATCGATCTGGGACTCGTTCAGCTTGGTTCAAGCTGAACTCCGATAGCCCCGGCTAACGCCGTCGACGAGCACCGATCGGTACCGCGATGCAAGCTG
>DAIDKF010000050.1 GCA_027450185.1 Granulicella sp.
CGAGCGATGCGTCGTTGCCGACGCACTCACGAAGGTGGCGATGGCCAGGGGTACGGAGAGCACGGAGCTGCTGCGGCGATTCAGCGCCTCCGCTTATCTCAAAGATCCCGGCAAGCAATGGCTCCGCATCGGAGCGATGGAAACGGCGGCTGCGTGAGTATCGTCTTTCACAGGTCGGGCCGGCTCGGGCGTCGCAGGCGCCTGGCCATATACATCGTCGGCGCTGGAGTCTGGCTTTCCGGCGGAGTCTGGCTTTTGTTCCACTACTTTCTTGGAAAGCAGGGCGACTTCGGTCCCATCGAGAATCCGCTCACTCCCTGGTGGCTCCGATTACATGGTGCATTCGGCTTCGCCGCGATCTGGATCTTCGGCCTGCTCTGGGGCACACATATCACGGTCGCCTGGCCCCGTCAGCGCCGCAGATGGTCGGGCGGCATATTGGCGGGAGTTTTTATCTTCCTGATCGTGACAGGCTACCTGCTCTATTACGTTGGCGATGACTCGATTCGCCCGATTATCTCTGTGCTGCATTGGACCATCGGCCTGGCGTGCCCGGTCTTCTTTGTCGTCCATCGCGTGCGCCTGCGGAAGCGTCGCAGCCGTAACTCGGAACCAATGGCTCTGGAAAAGAATGTCAGATGACAGCGAACTCCCGAAGCCGAGAAACCCGGAATATGGCGCATACATCAACATTTCGCTGGCGTTCGTTGATGCCGAAACTCATGCTCCGTGCGGTGCTGGTTGTCGCAATCTTTCTTGTGCTGGGGGTGCTCGCCTGGCAAGGTATTACGGCAGCCGGCAATCCCAATCCTGACGCGCATCACGCTGGCTCCGCAGCCGGAATCCTAGATATAGG
>DAIDKF010000051.1 GCA_027450185.1 Granulicella sp.
ACTGCCGTTCCTCTTTCCGCCATAGCGCACTTCGAGAAGCAATCGAGTCCTCTCACGATTGCTCATCAAGGCCAATTTCCAGTGGTCACCCTTTCGTTCAACCTTGCACCAAATACCTCGTTGAGCCAGGGCGTGGCTGCCGTTGAAAGAGTCGAAAAGCAACTCCGGATGCCGGCTAGCGTTCAGACGAGCTTTCAAGGCACAGCTCAGGCATACAAAGCAATAGGCTCCAACGAGGTGTTATTAATCCTTGCAGCACTCGTCGCCGTATATATCGTGCTCGGCGTTCTCTATGAGAGTTTTATTCATCCGATCACAATCCTCTCAACACTCCCCTCCGCCGGTGTCGGAGCGCTGCTGGCGTTGATGCTCTTCAAGCAGGATCTCGGAATCGTAGCCATCATCGGCATCATTCTGCTGATCGGCATTGTGAAGAAGAACGGCATCATGATTGTCGACTTTGCATTGGACGCGGAAAGAACGCGTGGCCTCAGCGCAACGGAAGCCATCTATGAGGCTTCTCTACTGAGGTTCCGGCCGATCATGATGACTACTCTCGCGGCGATCTTTGCGGGAATACCTCTTGCCTTCGGTTCGGGTATCGGTTCGGAGTTGCGTCGCCCGCTTGGCATTGCGATGGTTGGCGGCCTTTTGCTCAGTCAAATCCTGACTCTTTACACGACCCCTGTCATCTACGTTTTCTTCGACGGGCTTGCTCTACGCCGTAGACATCAAAGGAAGCTTCAGGAAGAGCGTTACGCCGTGGAGGGGTTATGAGGATCTCAGCCCCGTTCATACGAAGACCGGTGGCAACGACTCTGCTGACCGTGGCCTTAGTGCTGGTTGGAGCAGTGG
>DAIDKF010000052.1 GCA_027450185.1 Granulicella sp.
GACCGAGCACCCGCGCCATCTCCTGCAGATACTCGAAGTGGGGATCGGCGTTCATGACGAACCATGCGTAGTTGTCGAATACCGAGTGGTACACGCCATAGGGCCCGCTGGAGCCGACATCGGTGGAGGGTACACCGATGTGCTGCAGGAACGGCGTAAAGTCCGATCCCGATCCGAGATCGCCCACGCGCACGTCGCCATCCGACGGGCTGTTGGACGAGAGGTGCTCGTTCTTTACGGGATTCGTGTTCCGCCACGCGTCGTAGACCGTGCCTCCTACCGGGCTGGGGACCGACTCGGAGATCTGCCGCATGAACCGCTTGAGCGAAGGCACGGCAGACGCGGAGAATTCCGGCCCGGCCACCGCAACGTCCACGTTGAAATAGGCGACAGCATGCTCAAGCTGATCTGCGTGCTGCTCCACCCATTCGGTGGAACCGATCAGGCCTTCCTCCTCGGCATCCCAACTGCAGAAGAGGATGGTCCGTTTCGGCTTCCAGCCGTTTTTCAGGAGGGCGCCAACGCCGTGAACGGCCTCCAGCATAGAGGCTGTGCCGCTGTTCGGATCGACCGCGCCATAGACCCATGCATCGCGATGGTTGCCGACGACCACCCAATCATCGGGAAACTCCGTGCCGGGCACTTTCCCGATAACGTCCCAGATCAGGCGGCGCTGATAATCCTGCTGCGAGACCGGGTGCACCTTCACTCCCCCGGGACCGATGTGGTAGCGGAAGGGAAGTGCTCCCTGCCAGCCCTGCGGCACGCTGGGCCCTTTGAGCGCCTGCAGAATCGGAGCGGCGTCCTGATAGCTGAGCGGAATGGAGATGATGTGCGGCTGATT
>DAIDKF010000053.1 GCA_027450185.1 Granulicella sp.
TGCCCCACGCCCAACGCGTCCTCCACCGCCTCCAGTCCCGTTACGACGTCTTCATCGCCTCCGCCGCCATGGAGGTCCCCACCTCCTTCGCCGCCAAGTACGCCTGGCTCGCCGAGCACTTCCCCTTCATCCCCTCCTCTCACATCGTCTTCTGCGGCGACAAGTCCATCCTCCGTGCCGACTACCTCATCGACGACAACCCCCGCCAGCTCCGCTCCTTCCAAAGCACCCCCAGCGGAGCCATCCGCGAAGGCATCCTCTACACCAGCCCTGCCAACATCCACATCACCGGGTACCGCCGCGTCGACAACTGGCAAGCCGTCGAAGCCATGTTCCTCGACTGACCTCGTTCTCACCCCATCCCCCCACCGTCGTACCTTAACCCTCCAACCCAAACCCAACTCCAAACCCGTGCGTACGAAAACCGTGTTGAGAGTGTCGATTTGCAACCCGGAATTGCGTTGAGAGTGTACTAAAAATGCTAGGCTCATCTCCATGCACCTGTTCCGCCCCACCGACCGCCGCGCCACCCCCTGGCACCCAGGCTATCTTGTTCTCAGCGCTGCGTTAACGGCCCTCGGCTGCGCCAGCCCCGGCCCTCCCCACGCCCCCTCCCTGAAGCTTCCCCAGCCCGTCCGCGACCTCACCGCCTCCCGCATCGGCAACACCGTCCAGCTCCGTTTCACCGCCCCCTCCCGCACCACCGACAAGCTTCCCATCCGCGGCGGCCTCGTAACCGGCCAACTCTGCCGCCAGCTCCCCCACCAGCCCTGCCTCGCCATCGCCGCCTCCCGAGCCTCCGTCGCCACCGCTAACCCCAACGGCACCAACAAC
>DAIDKF010000054.1 GCA_027450185.1 Granulicella sp.
CTGCAGCTTGCTTTCGCCCACCTTGACGCCGACAAAGCCGGCAATCTCGTCAGCCAGAGCGCGGTTGGCCGTGCCGCTGAAGAGCTTGAAGCTCTTGTCCTCGCCCAGGCCGCGGCTGCGCTTGCGCTCGGAGGCAAGCTTGACGTCGCGATTTTTGGGCTGCGCGTCGGCAGCGGATTCGGTCTGCGGGGCGTTCATGTTCTCTTCCACACTGGTGCTGGTCGTCATCGGTGCAGTTCCTCCGGTGCTGGTTGGCATGGGCTGCTCTGCTGTCTCCGGGCTGGGTGCGGGGCACGCGGCCTGGAGGCTGACTGGCTGGGCGACTAGGATTCGAACCTAGACAAAGTGCGTCAAAGGCACTTGACCTACCATTAGTCGATCGCCCAGTGCTTGCTGACAGCCGGTGGCGAGTGTTGCATCGCTCGCAAACGGGTGTCAACCGGCGGTTGGCAGAAGGACCTGATCCCAGTAGGACTGGCGTGGTAGGGTATGGGTCAGCAAGGACTCAACCCCGACCGCGCGCAGACGCTGAGCCACAGCTTCTGCCTCCTTTCGGCCTGGGTAAAGGCCGAAAAGCGAAGAACCGGACCCGGACAGGGATGCGTAGAGGGATTCCTCCGGCGTGCCTTGAGCCACGAGGATGCGCTTGATCTGAGCGAGGAAGGGATGCTGAGCGAAGACCACACGCTCGAAGTCGTTTCCAATCCCGGTTCGGACAAGCGCGGACACCAGAGGCCCGGCCAGGCTCTGCCGCTGGGGCAGAACACCGGAAGAGTCCATCCTTGCAGCAACTTCCGGATGGAAGCCGGCCTGCGAACAGGCCCCTGCATAG
>DAIDKF010000055.1 GCA_027450185.1 Granulicella sp.
CATCGGTGACAGCTTCTCGCTCGAAGCTGCGTTCGCGGGCGAAGGTCACGGCCTCCTGCGCTGTCACTTTTGCGCTCTCTGGTGTCTGAGCCGTAGACATGGATTTAGCCCGCTCGCGGGCTGCGGCGACCACTTTCTCGGGTTGGTTGCCGAACTCGGCGGCGAGTTTGCGGTGCGCCGCCAGCACTTCAGCGGGCGATTGAACCAGTTTCTCGTCGCGGGTGGCATGAGCCGCGATCTCTGCGGCCTCGTGCCCGGAGATGCCGCGCTGTTCCATGTGCCCGCGTATCTGGTCGCGGCGCAAACTCGAAGCATCAAGGTATTCGAGCGAGTAGCCTTTGATCTCCGGTGCGCCACTGCGGCCAGGCTCGATTTCATAGCCCATTTGCCGTAAGCGGAAGGTCAACTCGGATTGATAGACAGCGGTAGCGAACTGCTGTGAATCGAAGAAACTGCGCTCCTGAAGGGCGCGGGTGGTGCCGTCCTCGCGTTCGGTGACGTTAAAGATGACTGCGTGGGTGTGGAGCTGCGGTGCTGCATACCCATCGACGGGCCGGGCGGTGTCATGCTCGAACTTGGCGACAGCCCACGCGCCCGTCGTCTGCGCCGCTACGTTGCCACCGATCCGCGCCTGCACATACTTTTCCATCTCATTGAGCGCAACCGTCACGCTCTCCTTGTGCGCTTCTCTGATCCGTTCGTCGCCACCAACCAACGCCGTCAGCGAGACGGACTTCGGTGCGGAGAACGTCGCATCCCACCCGGCCCGATGCTCCATAGAGCGCACCGTCTCGTTGCGCTCATTCTTGTATTCTCGTGCT
>DAIDKF010000056.1 GCA_027450185.1 Granulicella sp.
ATGATCGCCGCATTGAGACCCAGCCGTTCCGCGGTAGCAATGCCGGCCGAAGCGCCCGGCACGCCGAGCCGCAGGCGGTAGTTCGGCGCCATCGTGATTTCGTCCACGCCGGCGGCGGCGTTCAGCACTCCCGGCGTATTCGCCGCGTACACCTTGAGTGAAGTGTGGTGCGTCGAGATGAGCGACCACGCCTCTGCATCGAGAAAGAACTGCGCCACGGCAACGGCCAGCGCCGCGCCCTCTTCTGGATCGGTCGCCGAACCAAGTTCATCGAGCAGAACCAGTGCATGTTTGTCCGCGAGCCGGGCCAGCCGGTCGAGATTGGTAATGTGCGCCGAAAATGTCGACAGGGCAAACTCGATCGACTGCGCGTCGCCGATGTCTGCCAGAAATGCCGTGAACACGGGAAACGACGAAGCCGCGGCCGGAACCGGAATTCCTGCCTGCGCCATCATGGCCAGCAGCGCCGTCGTCTTGAGCGTCACCGTCTTGCCGCCGGTGTTGGGCCCACTGATGATGAGCTGCCGGTGCTCGCCGGTCAGCTCCAGCGTGAGAGGAACCACGGCGGTATTCTTCGGCGCGCCGCCGGCCCGCATGCGTTTCTCAAGCAAGGGATGGCGCCCCTGGTCTATGTGCAGCCGGTCCGGCGTAAACGCCGGGATTGCGCAATCGTAGTCGAGTGCAAACCGCGCACGCGCCAGGAGTGTGTCCACCTGCGCCAGCACCCGCGCGCCGTCCACCAGCGCCGGGGCATACGCACTGACCTGCCGTGTGAGCGCGACGAAGATGCGGTGGATCTCCGCCTGCTCTTCTTCGAGCA
>DAIDKF010000057.1:0-527 GCA_027450185.1 Granulicella sp.
CGATCAGTCCTCGAGTTTGGCCGAGCCAGTGTACCCGGACGTCCCGGGATTCAGCAGTGCGGGGATGAGCCGCGCACTTTCGGCGTTCGACCTCACTCACAACTTCGTTGCGGTCTATCGCTATTCGTTGCCCCTGAGGAGATTATTGAAGGGGCAGCAGAGTTGGACGGATGGCTGGGACCTATCCGGGTTGACGCGCTTCAGCACGGGCTTTCCGGTGACGCTGTTGAATAACAATGACACGTCCTTGCTCGGTACGCAGCCGAACGGCATCAACAACAATGGCGTGGATGAGCCGAAGTTTATGCCGGGAGACCTGAAGCTGAATCATCGGCCGGGACCGAGTGAATTTGCGTTCAACACAAGTCTGTTCACGCTGCCGCAGTTAGGAACTCTGGGCAATGCTCGCAGGAGATTTTTCTATGGGCCGGGCGCAGACAATACCGATCTGGCGGTGGAGAAGATCACGCCGCTGCGCAGAGAAACATCGCTGGAGATTCGAGCCGAAGCGTTCAACGTCTTCAACC
>DAIDKF010000057.1:537-817 GCA_027450185.1 Granulicella sp.
ACGGGCAGTTCTTTGGGCCAGCGACGGTGAACGGAAACATCTCGAGCGCCAACTTTGGGCAGGTGCAGAGTTCGTCCTCACCGCGGCTGATGCAGATGGTGGCGAGGTTCAGATTTTGAACGAAGCAAAGGTCTGGGCGACACGATCATTCGGTAGCTACGCTGCATCACCTTAACCATGCATCACCTTAACCATCAGCCATCTGCCAACCACGGCTGTGGTTAGAAGCGAACCGCGGTTGCCTGGTGAGCCATCGTCTCGAACTGCTGCTGCCATGCCT
>DAIDKF010000058.1 GCA_027450185.1 Granulicella sp.
TGTGCAGGAAGTATTGATACGGTATTTTTGTGCTGGCGTGCCCGCTCGAACGGCGGCCGATCTGGCGGAGATCAACCGCAATACGGCCATCCTATTTTACCACAAACTACGGGAAGTGATCTTCGAGGCACTGGCTGCTGAAGCACCGGACGTCTTTGCGGGCGAAATCGAACTCGATGAAAGCTATTTTGGCGGCGTTCGCAAAGGCAAACGAGGGCGCGGCGCGGCCGGCAAGGTTCCCGTCTTCGGGCTGCTCAAGAGACAGGGCCGCGTTCACGTCGTCATTGTGCCGGATGCCCGCGCAGCAACGCTTTTCCCCATCATTCAAAGCAAGATTCGTCCCGACAGCATCGTCTATACCGACAGTTTCCGGAGCTATGATGTGCTCGATGTCTCCGAGTTCAAGCACCTGCGGATCAACCACTCTGTCCGCTTCGTCGACAGGCGTAACCACATCAACGGCATCGAGAACTTCTGGAACCAAGCGAAGCGCCGACTGAGAGCCTATAACGGTATTCCAAGGCAGCACTTTCACCTCTTCATCAAGGAGTGCGAATGGCGCTTCAATTATCGCCCCATGAGCAATATGATCCAATCCGTCACCGGTTGGTGGTTCAAGTAAATCAAGTAACGCTATCTATGTCAGCCCCAAAAAAAGACCTCGAAAACGCACACAACAAAATCCTGACATTGCTCGATGAAAAAGGCGCACTCATTCAGGATTTCGGAAAAAAGCTCAACGAAGCACATGATCGAACGCATGCCGCCGAAATGGAATTGCTCGAACAAAGCCAGG
>DAIDKF010000059.1 GCA_027450185.1 Granulicella sp.
CAAGGACACGAGCGAATTGGTCGGCTCCTGGACCCTGATCGAAGGGCGGATGGTGGAAGATGAAGCCTCAGTCCTGATTAGGCAACTGACTGCCAACAGATTTCAAAGGATTGCTCTTGCTGCGAGCGGATGGGAAATCCTGTACCAAGATCCTCAAGATCAACGGTTCTGGGAGCTTTATTTTCCCCATGGCGACATGCAGGGCGGCGGTCCAATGGCTTTGCGGGTCCTGAGCGACGAGGCAGCAAAGCTCAAGTACGGTGTGCCTTCCAGCACCCTCTAGCTTTTCGGCACGGCCAGTCTTTCCTGTAAGTCGGGTTTTGGGAAACTTCGATCCTCGGATCACAGCGGACTGCTGTTGCTGGCGGGAGAGGTTGCGGTGGGGGTGAAAGTCAAGATACACTGAAACGACGCACCAGAGGCGCGTAGCTCAGTTGGTTAGAGCGCTACCTTGACAGAACAATTGCCTGTTTTCAATTACTTAGACGCCTTACTGTCCATCATACTGTCCAAATAGAGCACCCCGCGGTCGATCTTGACCTCAATTTGATCGAGTCTGCGCTCAGCGCTATTCGTTTCGGGAACCTCCCCAAGGAGACCCGGAATGCCAAGGAAACGACAGTACGCGGATCGCGTCAACATCCTCAAAATGATCAAGCACAACGGTAAGTGGCGCTTCGCCACTTCCGTCGAGCGCAACGGCAAAATCGTTCGTGACCACGTATGGGTCAACGGCGTGGATGAACAACACACCGAAGGCTCGTATTACCTGGAATGGTATGAGGACGGCA
>DAIDKF010000060.1 GCA_027450185.1 Granulicella sp.
CTCTTGCCCGCTTGATGCCCCCCAGCCACTCCTCAACTGCGACTGGCTTGACCTGGTCTAACCGATGTTCTCCCCATCGGGGGAGAATCCAAGCCTTCAGATAGCACTCATAAGCGGCTCGCGTCGAGAACGCCTTGCGGCCCTGATCTTCGCCTGCCAGCTCCTTCAGCCGGTAGTGAGCGATCAGTTGAGCAATTGTGCTCGGCCCGCCTTCCGCCTGCGGGGTTTCTTGGTTGGCGTCAATGCGCAATGCGTGGGCTGCTTTGAGGGCAGCTGCTTCCGTGGGCAGAGCCAGGACTGACCCGACGATTGCCTTCCGGCGCTTGCTTCCGCCCTCCGGGGTTGATTGCCTCCAGCGGAAGACCCATACATCTGGCCCATTCCGCCGCTTCTCGCGTTGCACGCTTCCTTGTTGATACCGTGTTCGCCTGTTCATTGTTCTCCATTCCCAGGCGGCACGAATGGCTTACTTCAAGGATAAGGCCGCCTGCGGCAGAGGTCGAGCACATTTCAACTGGCCATCTGCTGGGCGATCCATGCCTCGATGACCGACGCACGAAAGCGCCACAGCTTTCCAACATGAACTCCGGGAATGCGTCCCTGGCGTGCGAGCTTCTGGAGTGTCTTGGGATGAACCTTCATGATGGCGGCGGCCTCTTCACTATCGAGAAGAGGCTCCGGTGTCCACGACTCTGAGGCAGGCGGCTTGCGGAGGCTATCCGAGATAGCAGGAGTCGGAGCGAGGCTGTGGTTGATGCTCTGGCTGGAGACGGACATCAAAACCTCCATC
>DAIDKF010000061.1 GCA_027450185.1 Granulicella sp.
TTGCCGCCGAGTTGGAAGAGCGGGAACGGAACACCATCGCCCGCCGCATCAAGGATGCACGCCTGCCGCGGATGAAGACGCTGGACGACTTCGACTTCAGCAAGGCGCCACAGGTGCCCGCAACCAAGATCCACGAACTGGCTGAAGGTGGCTACATCGAACGTGCCGAACCGGTGATCCTGATCGGCGACTGCGGCACCGGAAAGACGCACTTGCTGACTGGCCTCTGCGTGGCCGCGTGTCGTCAGAAGCGGCGCGTCCGCTTCGCGACGGCTGCGGCTCTGGTCAACGAACTGGTCGAAGCCAAGCAGCAGCTGCAGCTTCGTCGTGTGCTGGCCCGTTGGGAGCGCTACGACGTGATCGCGATCGATGAGGTCGGCTATGTTCCCATGGCCGAGCTTGGCGCGGAGTTCCTCTTCCAGGTCATCGCAGAACGAGCTGAAAAGGCCGCGGTCATCCTCACCACGAATCTGCCCTTTTCCGAGTGGACCCAGGTGATCCCCAACGCTCGCCTCTGCAAAGCGTTGCTCGATCGAATCACCGACCGCGCCCACATCGTCGAAACCGGAGCTGACAGCTATCGCTTCCGGCGAACGGTCGAGAAAGGAAGGGCCAAACCTACGGGGTGATCGACGCCCCCGCTGTGCTTCGGGCTTCCGCTACGCTCCAGCCCGAAGCACAGCGCATCTCCATCCTCTACGTTGTCCAGCAACTTGCCACAGGTGGGCCAAAGTTAACTTCCACAGCTGGGCCAAGAAAACTTGCCAAACGCAACGCGCAAGCC
>DAIDKF010000062.1 GCA_027450185.1 Granulicella sp.
CCCTTGTGCGGGGGGCTTCTGCCGAGACAGAACCGAGCCATATCGGGCGGAGGATTGGCAGAGGAAGAAGATGCGTTTCAGTGTGGAGCAGATTGTAGGGATGTTGAAGCAGGCGCAGGTGGGCGTTCCAGTGGCCGAGGTGATTCGGAAGGTCGGGATCAGTGAACAGACTTATTACCACTGGAAGGCGAAGCGGCTGAAGGAGCTGGAGCAGGAAAACGGGAAGCTGAAGCGTCTGGTGGCTGAACTCAGTCTGGACAAGCAGATCCTTCAGGACATCGCCCGGGGAAACTTCTAAGCCCGGATCGGCGCCGTACCGCTGTGGAACATGCCCGGCAACAAGGGGCAAGTGAGCGTCATGCGTGCCAACTGGTTCACCAACCACGCGGCACGCAACGCTACCAGCCGACGCAGCGGAACGATGAAGACGCGCTGACCCGGGCCATCATTGCACTGGCCACTCAGTATGGCCGCTATGGATATCGACGTATCACCATCAAGCTTCAGGAAGCCGGCTGGAACGTAGGCAAGGATCGGGTCGAGAGGATATGGCGCCGCGAAGGGCTGAAGGTTCCGCAGAAGCAGAGGCCGCGCGGCCGCTTGTGGCTCAACGACGGCTCGTGCTTGCGTCTGCGACCGGAGCGGCCCAATCACGTCTGGTCGTACGACTTCATGAGCGCTTTCACCAACGACGGAAGGACGGTACGCTTTCTGAACCTGATCGATGAATACACGCGGGAGTGTCTGGCGATGCATGTGGGCCGCCGGAT
>DAIDKF010000063.1 GCA_027450185.1 Granulicella sp.
GCTTCAAGTCTTCCAAGGTTGAAGGGCTTACATCGTTGGCGGAAGCAAAGGAACGCATGCAGCCGGAGCAAAAGGCGCTCTATTACATCACCGGCGCTTCGGAGTCCATGCTTCGCAACTCTCCACTGCTTGAGATCTACAAGAAGAAGGGCATTGAAGTGCTCGTGCTCGACGACGAGGTGGATGAGATCGTGTTCGGCGGCATCGGCAAGTACGGCGAGATCGATCTGAAGTCGGTGAACAAGGCCGCCACCAGCGACGACTTGAAGGACGCCGCAAGCGAAGACAAGGGCGAACAGCTTGCGCCGCTTCTCGCGCTACTCAAAAAGACGCTCGGCGACCGCGTGAAGGATGTCCGCGCCTCGGTTCGTCTGGCGGAGAGTCCTTCCTGCATCGTGACCGACGAAACCGAGCCGTCGATGAAGATGCAGCAGATGCTGCGCGCCATGGGGCAGACCGACATTCCGGCCGCCAAGCCCACGCTTGAAATCAATCCCAACCACGAGATTGTGCAAAAGCTATTGGCACGCGGCGACGACAGCCTGGCGCAGGACGCCAGCTGGCTGCTGCTTGAGCAGGCTTTGCTGCTTGAAGGCGTGCCGCTCGCCGATCCGGCTTCGTTCGTGCAACGCCTCAACCGCATTCTGAGCATCCACCTCTGAGCCAGGCGTCTACACTCCCATGGAAAACGCCATGCGCTCAGGTGCGCATGGCGTTTTTTATGCAGGGAAAGACAATGACCGGCGAATTGTCGACGGACT
>DAIDKF010000064.1 GCA_027450185.1 Granulicella sp.
GGCGAGGAGATCGCCCTGGAGGAAGCGGACGAAAACGCCGTTGTGTTTTGCGTTTTCCTGGGCGAGAGCCAGAGCTGATGTTGAGAGGTCGATGGCGGTGACGCGGGCTTGGGGCAGGTGGTGCGCGAGCGCGATGGCGAGGACGCCGGAGCCGGTGCCGATGTCCAAGATTTGAGCTGGAGAGATTTGACTCGCGGAGGGTGAGACTGCGGGGCGGGGTACGTTGCTTTCCCACCCATGACGTCCGCTTGGCGCGGACGTCATGGGTGGGGCACCCGAGGTTGTGGTGCTCGATGGGGTGGGATGTTGGGGTTCGTTGCCTTCCCCGGTCTCAGAGGCGAGACTGGGGGCACCCATCATTAATCGGATTGCGGTTTCGACGAGGTGTTCGGTTTCGGGGCGGGGGATGAGGACGGCGGGCGTGACGTGGAAGGGCAGGCCGTAGAATTCGCACGTGCCGGTGATGTATTGGATGGGCTCGCCGCGGAGGCGGCGCTGAAGGAGCGCGGCGTATTGCGTGGCGGTGCAGCCGCCGAAGGGGTCGGCGGCGTGGGCGAGGAGCCAGGCGCGGCTTTTGCCGGTGAGATGAAGGAGCAGCGCTTCGGCGTCGAGGCGCGCGCGGGTGGGATGAGGGCCTGCGCGCAGTTGCTCCTCGGCGTGCTGGAGCGCTTCGCGCAGGGTCATCAGGCGGCCTGTGTTTCGGCTTTGAGCTGCTCGGCCTGGTAGTGGGCGATGAGCGCGTCAACGATGGGCT
>DAIDKF010000065.1 GCA_027450185.1 Granulicella sp.
TCGCATGCGCGGGTAAGAGCACCCCAAAGCTGCTTCGTCGCGTCATGAAGCAGCAAGTCTTCGCGAAAAATCTCGAATACGCCTTTGCTTTGCGCCAGGAACTACGTTCGCTGCCAAAGCAGGACACTATCGTCTGTCGCTGCGAGGACGTTACCTTCGCGGCAATGCAGGCCTACCACGGATGGACAGATGCCAAACTGCAAACCCGCTGCGGCATGGGGCCCTGCCAGGGACGCGTCTGCGGCCCAGCCGCCGAATTTCTTCTGGGTTGGAAGCCGCCGATATCCATGCGCCAACCGCTGTATCCCGTTCCGCTGCGCGCGCTTTCTTCACCACTCGCATCAACATCAAAAGTTGCAATCAACAAAATTGAAGGAATCGAAAGTACTAAGGAGAGAATATGAACTGGTCTGGCGTAATGCCCGCAATGACGACACCCTTTACCCTCGATGGGAAGGTCAACCATGCGTTTCTAGCGCAGCATGCAGCATGGCAGTTGGGTAACGGCTGCGTTGGCCTCATCATGCTGGGCTCGCTCGGCGAAGGCGCCACACTCGACCACGACGAGAACATCGCCATCCTGAAGACGGCTGTGCGTGTCGCAGGAAAGCTGCCCGTAGTCGCCTCGATCTCTGCGCTCTCCACTCAACATGCCGTGTCCCTCGCAAAGGAGGCTGAGGGTCTCGGCTGCTCTGGTCTGATGGTTCTGCCGCCGTATGTGTACACGTCGGACTGGTATGAGATGAAGGCTC
>DAIDKF010000066.1 GCA_027450185.1 Granulicella sp.
TACCAGCGGAGCGATTACTGTGACGACTGCTGGCGGGTCGTGCTCAAACCTCAGCTTCACGGTGCGTACCGGGCATATTTACTTCATCGGTCCGACAGTGGACAACTCAACTCCAGCCGCGTGTTCGACCATGACAGCAGCCAACTCCTACTCTGCGCCGTGGGGTTTGACCAACTACGCCAGCACGACCGAGAGCAACTACAACTACTCAACCATGCGCACCCCCTATACCTACTACGAATGCATGTCACCTGGGGACACTCTCGTATTTCTGAACGGTGTCAACTATCCCTACTTCGACGGTCGAGGATGGCACGCTTCGCTGACGTTGGACAGCAGCGCTACATCCTCCAGCGCATTTATGACCTTCATGGCGCGGCCTGGAGGTACGGCGACGCTGGGTGGTGAAGGTTGGGCAAACGTTGGCATTCGAAATACGGGCGCTTCTTTCTATTCCGTGTACGCCGGGCTTACGCTCATAGGCAGTCAGCCAAACGGTGGAGGACTCAATCCAGACTCGTACGACAGGTTTGTGGGCAACACGATTGAGTGTCCTGATTGCTCCGGACCCGCTGGAGCGCTTACGGGCGGAAACAACAACATGGCCTTCGGGAATCTGGTCTACAACATCTCGAATGACACGACAAAACTGCCTTCAGGATCGAATAAGACCTATCACGCCTCATACTTTCAGGGGAACAACTTCGAGTTTGCGTGGAATCGAATCTACCGGACAGCGGCCTACAAC
>DAIDKF010000067.1 GCA_027450185.1 Granulicella sp.
GTCAGTGGATATCGCCGCGAAGGCGCTGAGCTGGTTTGAAGACGACAGTCGATATCGGGATTTCAAGACGTTCCACTCCGAGCAGGCGGTGGGATTCAAGCGGCATCTGGCCGAGGAAACGGAGCAGCGGTCAGGGGTGGGAAGTGGAGCAAGGCCACCATCGCTCAAATGATGCGCGGTGGCCGCAGTCTTTACTTTGCGGATTGCGGTTTCAGTGAGCGCCTCGGGAATGCTGCCAATGACCTGCTTGAGATGAAACCCCAGCGGAAAGGCCAACATACCCCCAATGTACCCCCGGAGGAACATGGCTTCCATCGTGGTCAGTTGGACAAGGAAGAACAATAAGTCATCTGTTTTCAGTTTGTTTTTGCTTCAGACAGGACTTGGTAGGGCAACCTTGGAAGGCTAATTGGCGGAGGGAGAGGGATTCGAACCCCCGGTACCCTTTCAGGCACAACGGTTTTCAAGACCGCCGGTATCAACCGCTCACCCATCCCTCCGCGGGGGATTGAGCTAAGGCAAGTTTACCTTAAACCGAGCTCTTTGCTGTGCGCGGAAGCGACGCGCGAGGCGGTGGGGATCAACGACATCGTGTGCGGGTTGGCCGGGCGGTGCGTTACCAGGTAAGAGCGCGCAGGGCGCTGACGCCTGCGCCGAGCAGGGCGGTCTCGTCGTCGGGTTGGAGGATCTCGAGCGAATAGCTGAGCAGTGGGCTCATCTTGACCATTGTCTCCAG
>DAIDKF010000068.1 GCA_027450185.1 Granulicella sp.
AACATATTCATGAGCAGCAACCGCACCGCGACGATCTCCACCATTTCGGGGCTGGGAGTCTCGCCCTCCTGGTCGCGGCGCACCTCGGCGGCGATGAGGTCGCGAATGAATTCACCCTGCGTCTGCCGCCGCTTTTCGACCAGCGCCTCGAACGCTCGCAGCTCCGCTTCATTGAGCTTCGTGCCGACGTGGTTGAGACGGAACTTTGCCCGCCTAGCGGCTTCCGCCTCCAAGTTCTCTTTTCCGAGGATTGCCATCGCTATTGACCTCCAATCCCGCAGGGTTCCTCGCGGTTCCCGGCGGAAACCCTGATTCCTGCAAACGATAGATGCGGAGCGCGTTACCGCGAGTGGCTTGGAAGGTTCCCTAGCACCACCCTGCAAGGGATGGAGTGTCAATATTCTTCCGGTGCGAAGCACCGTTAGTCACAGCGAAACCGATTCCGTAGGTTTCCGCCGTTCGGCTGATACGATTCTTCGATGGGAAATCGATACCGTTTACTGGCCCGTCTGCTAACGGGAAACAGAAGCCACAGCGGAGCAACATCACAGCGTCTTCGGTTTACCGCTTCACGGCCCAAAGACGAAGAGCATGTAACGGAGATTCCTGTCGGGAACGATGGCTTTGACGGAATCATCGTCGCCTTAATGGCAGGATCGAATCCGGAGTCGGCCATACGAGCAATCCAGGCGCTGAAACTCGGTCAGGAGGTGGACCTTGGTACGTATGG
>DAIDKF010000069.1 GCA_027450185.1 Granulicella sp.
GTCGAGGCCACGCGCACCCTGCTCTTCGACCGCGACGGGATGATTGCGCGCGCCGACCAGGCCGGCATTGCCATTGTGGCGGTTCCGCGCGGATACTGAGTGCAGGCGAGCCCTCCCCGGCCCGCCAGTCATCTCTGGAGGTCCGCTGTGAATCGCATCGCCTTGGCACTTTGCTCCGTACTGATCGCAGCTCTGGCATCGGTTGCCACTCTGCCTGCACAATCGCCGCTGCCCACCGTCGGCCAGCTGGCTCCCGCATCTCGCTCAAGTCCTTCCGCGGCAAGTGGGTCGTGCTCTACTTCTACCCCAAGGACATGACCTCGGGCTGCACCATCGAGGCGCACAACTTCCAGCGCGACCTGAAGCAGTTCGAGGCCCGCCACGCGGTCATCCTCGGCGTCAGCGTCGACTCGGCCGATAGCCACCAGCAGTTCTGCACCAGGGAGGGACTCACCTTTCGCCTGCTGGCCGACACCGACCACAGCGTGACCACCGCCTATGGCTCGCTTGCCGACCACAACGGCACCGCCTTTGCCCTGAGCAATACCTTCCTGATCGATCCCAAAGGCCACATCGCGCACGTTTGGACCAAGGTCAACCCGGCCACCTCTTCGACCGATGTGCTGGCCGAACTGCCAACCGGCAAGGGCATGTAAGCACGTTCACCGGGCGCTGCTCGACACACACGCGGCGCATCCATCCAATCACCGTAGACGCGTGACC
>DAIDKF010000070.1 GCA_027450185.1 Granulicella sp.
TCACAATCGGCCCCGAGCCGATCACCAGAATCTTCGCAATGTCATTCCTACGTGGCATCTCTTACCTTGTCTCCCGCGTGCGCGATGCGCTTTCAAAATTTGTCGTGCCGTCAACGAATATGGGTCCGCCTTGAAGCGACGTTCGTCCACTTTGAAGCGGCGTTCGTCCGCTTTGAAGGAGCGTTCGCCCGCTTTGAAGGGGCGGGGCTTCAGCCCCGCCGTTACCACTCTCCATGGAAAGTGGCTTTAGCCACTGCGGGAATGCGTCCAGTGCCAACCCAGCCCGCGCGCCACAAAACCGGGTCTCCCCGCCCGGCAGCGACGCCACATTCTTCGCGATATACCTGAGGTGGACCTCGCCATCCTCCGCGTCGCGAAGCCGATGATCGGAGAACCCATCCTGCCAGATCGGCCCCTTCCACAAGAACTCCCGGCGAGCTCGATACGAATATCCGCCCTTGATCAACTGCACGGACCTCTCCAACGCTCCCTTGGGGGTCATCAGCAGGTGCGCATGATCATGCATCACCACAAAATCATGAAGTGCATACTCCGTCCGATACTGCTCGATCACCTGAACCAACATCTGCGCCCAGGACTCGTTACGAAAAAACGGGGTATGCTTCGCACTTTGAAAGCTCACAAAATACGTCTGCCCGTTATGCGTAGCGACCTCCCGCCTCGCCCTCACCTCTTCCAGTCCTCCATCATCTTCCGGAAA
>DAIDKF010000071.1 GCA_027450185.1 Granulicella sp.
TGGGTGGTCCGAGTTGAATGTTAGTGCATGAGAGGGGTTGGCGCCAATGTCGGTGTGGCCGGCGAAGCTGGTCCGGATGGCGCAACCGGCCATAGAACGGTTTCGGGAGCCGGCGCTTTATAGCCCAGAGCCGAATGCGGCCTGACTTCGTTATAGTGGCGGCGCCAGCTTTCGATCACAATCCGGGCCTCGTTGAGCGTATAGAAAATCTCGCCGTTGAGCAGTTCGTCGCGGAGCTTGGAGTTGAAGCTTTCGCAATAGCCGTTCTCCCAGGGGCTGCCCGGCGCGATATAGGCGGTCTGCGCCCCGACGGCGGCGATCCATTTGCGCACCGCCTTGGCGATGAACTCGGGGCCGTTGTCGGAACGAATGTAAGCCGGCGCGCCGCGCAGAATGAACAGATCGGTGAGCGCGTCGATGACGTCGGTCGAGTTGAGCCGGCGATCGACGCGCATGGCCAGGCATTCCCGGGTGAACTCGTCAATGATGTTGAGCATGCGGTATTTCCGTCCATTGTGCGTGCGGTCCTCGACGAAGTCATAGGACCAGACATGATTGGGACGCTGCGGCCGCAGCCGGACGCAGGAGCCGTCGTTCAGCCAGAGCCGGCTTTTCTTCGGCTGTTTGCTCGGGACTTTCAGCCCCTCCTGCCGCCAGATCCGTTCGACCCGCTTGATGTTCACCGCCCAGCCGGCCCGCTCCAGCAGCGCCGCGAT
>DAIDKF010000072.1:0-268 GCA_027450185.1 Granulicella sp.
ATTTCCTGCACGCCGGAGCAGTGCAAGTGCGGCAAATGCGGTGTAGAGACTACCGTGATCGGCTACGAAGTCAGCGAAGTGCTGGATGTCGAGCCGGCGCGGTATTTCGTCCTGGTGACCAGGCGCGAGAAGCGGGCCTGCAAGAGCTGCCCTGAACAAGGTGTGATGGCGGCGCCACTACCGGCGCGGATCATCGATAAAAGCCTGGTATCGGATAAGGTGATCGTCGATACGGTGGTGAACAAATACTGCGACCACAACCCACTTT
>DAIDKF010000072.1:278-707 GCA_027450185.1 Granulicella sp.
TCGGAGAGATGTTGATGCCGGTTTCTGGAGCAATACGGAGCCAGTTACTGGCCGGCAGCTACATCCAGGCAGATGAAACACCGGTGGATGTACAGACGCACGACGGTGGCGGAACAAATCATCAGGCCTACCTGTGGCAGTACGGAGCGCCTGGCGGCATGACGGTCTTTGATTTTCAGATGAGCCGCAAGCGGGAGGGGCCGCTGAACTTCCTGGGAAACTTCGAAGGCCTTCTGCAAACCGATGGATATGCTGCCTACGATCGAGTGGGCGGTCCGAAGATGGTGCACGCGGCCTGTTGGGCTCATGCCAGAAGGTATTTCGTCGATGCGGTCAAACTCAACAAGCAGGATGCTGCTTCGATCCGCGCGGTGGAGCTGATCAACGAGTTGTTCGCGATCGATGCCCAGGCGCGCAGTGAGAACATGG
>DAIDKF010000073.1:0-247 GCA_027450185.1 Granulicella sp.
TCTGGCCTGGTTTACGATTGGCGAGGGCACGGTAATGGTTGGCAGCCGGCCGGTCGAGATTCGATGGATCCCGATTTTGATCCTCGGATTGTTTGCGTTTCGGACTTATGTAGCGCGCCAGGCGGATCGGGTGAGGCGCGGAGAGTAGCAAGCCAGTGATCAGTGGTCAGGGATCAGTGGTCAGTTTCGATGCGGAGAGCGGACTGCTCGGGGGCACGAACGGAAAACTGCGAACCGAGGCTGAAAA
>DAIDKF010000073.1:257-706 GCA_027450185.1 Granulicella sp.
GTTCAATCCCGGTCATCAGCTCCAGAGATGCATGTGGTCAGTGGTCAGTGATCAGTGGTCAGCGAGCCCAGCGGATTGGCGGGCGGATTCTGATCACCGAAGACTGATCGCTGATCACTGAGTTTTGCGGGAGTAACTCAGTGGTAGAGTCACAGCCTTCCAAGCTGTTGGTCGCGGGTTCGAGTCCCGTCTCCCGCTCCAGAGATTAGGTAAGGATTTCCAAGGGGATCGGACATGGGAAAGATGTTCGAGCAGGCAGGAATCGCTGTTCAGGACCAGCAGGGATACACGCAGTTGCACGCGACGATCGATGCGGCGTTTGCCGCACGGGATATCGAAGTGCTGCTGAATCGGGTGATGCGGGCCAAGCTTCGGGTGCGGGATTTTGAGTCGGTCCTGGAGCGGGGCTACCTCGGCAAGCAAGCCGTGGCGCTCTACAAGGCCTTGCC
>DAIDKF010000074.1 GCA_027450185.1 Granulicella sp.
TGGAATTGACCATCGGCTCCCTTCTCGACCACCCCCACCTCCGTGATAATACCATCGATCAGGGCCGCCGGCGTGATGTCAAAGGCAGGGTTCCACACATTGATTCCCGGGGCAGCGATGCAGACAGTCTCCAGAGTGACGTTGTTATCGGCCGCGATGGCTCCAGCGCGAGGACCCTTGATGCTGGTCATCTCCGAGGCCGGACGTTGCTCAATCACGATATCGCTGCCTGACTTGGTGGCCAGATCGATAGTGGTGCGGGGCGCAGCGACCAGGAACTTCACTCCGTGGTACTTGGCCAGAACGGCCAGACTGTATGTGCCGATCTTGTTGGCCGTGTCTCCGTTGGCTGCGACGCGGTCTGCGCCCACCACAATGGCGTTGACTCCGACCTTGGCGTCTGCCAGCAATGCAGCTGCCATGGAATCCGTGATCAGTGTAGCAGGAATCTTATCGTGAACCAATTCAAAGGCCGTCAGGCGGGAGCCTTGGTTGTAGGGTCTTGTCTCTGAGCAGTAGGCGTGGCGTAGGACGTTCTTGGAGGAGAGCGAGCGGATCACTCCCAGGGCAGTGCCGTAGCCGGACGTAGCGAGGGACCTGGAGAGGCGAGATGGTTAGCATACACGATCAAAGCACCTTTAGGATCAACTGGAGGAGTGCGCTCTTACCCAGTATTGCAGTGCGTCAAAACCGCGACATCAGTG
>DAIDKF010000075.1 GCA_027450185.1 Granulicella sp.
CACTTCGTCGAACACCAGCATCTTGACCTGATCAAGCTTGACCAGACGACGCTTGATGAAATCCTCGAGCCGTCCCGGGGTGGCGACAATCAAGCGCGCCCCGCGCCGGATGGTGTCGAGCTGCGGCCCCTCGGCCATTCCGCCTACCACCAGTGCCACCATGTGGCCGTTGTTCGGACGGATGGTGCGGTATGCCTTCTCCACCTGCATGGCCAGCTCACGCGTAGGCAGCAGAACCAATGCGTTGGCGGTGCGGCTCTCGGTCTTCAACAGCATCTCCACAATGGGAATGAGGAAGCTGAGGGTCTTGCCCGTGCCGGTCTGCGCGGTAGCCAGAACGTCGCGGCCTTCTAGGGCCGGGGGAAGTGCTCCCGCCTGCACCGGGGTGGGCGTAGTGAACTTGTTATGGTTAAGCCGCGCCAAAAGGGCGGCCGAAATGGAAAACTGACTGAAGTCGGTGTTCAAAATACAAACTTTCTCTTGATTCCAGGAAGCGCTCTTTCCCTCGTCGCCTCAACCGGAACCTGAGTGGGAGGCACACACCAATACCGGCACGCATGCCTGCGCAATACATTGCGTAAGAAGAATCGACCTGAAACGTTCAGGAGCTGACCTACGCCATCATCCGCCGGCGAGTAGACTCAACCGGCTCCCCAGCTCTCTTCGGCGCGCAAACTTATGCGCACAAATCCACCGCT
>DAIDKF010000076.1 GCA_027450185.1 Granulicella sp.
GTGAATCTGCAAGCTTATTTATTATCCAACCGAGAATCACACCCGCGCCACCATTTAACCCCGCCCTCCCGCAAAAAAAAACAGGTCTCCAGGCAAATGCCCCGTGGCCGAAACGATTTGCTAATCCACTTTCCGGTCCCGCTCCTCGATCAGGCCGATGAACACGTCCTCCAGGGTGGGCATCTGCCCCCCGGGTGCCATCCGATCCCGCTTCAACTCCTCCGGCCTGCCCACCGCCACCAGTTCGCCCCGGTAGATCAGGGCCAGCCGGTCGCAATATTCGGCCTCGTCCATGTAGTGGGTGGTGACGAACACCGTCACCCCTCCCTCCGCAAGGGTGCGGATCAGCTCCCAGAACTTGCGGCGGGACAGGGGATCGACGCCGGAGGTGGGCTCGTCCAGGAAGACGATGGGGGGCTCGTGCAGGATGGCGCACCCCAGGGCCAGGCGCTGGCGCCAGCCGCCTGAGAGTTCGCCCGCCAGGGAGCGGCGCCGCTCCGCCAGGCCGGCCATGGCGATCACCCATTCGCTCCGCTCGCGCCGCTTGTCGCCTGTCAGGCGATAGACCCCGGCGTAGAAGGCGATGTTCTCCTCCACGGTCAGGTCCTCGTAGAGCGAGAAGCGCTGGCTCATGTAGCCGATGTTCTCTTTGATCAGTTCCGGCTGGTCGGCGATTGTGAACCCGGC
>DAIDKF010000077.1 GCA_027450185.1 Granulicella sp.
GGAGTCGTAGCCGCGGTATTCGAGGCGCTGCAGCCCTTCGAGCAGGACCGGGACGATGTTGTGGCGCGCTGCGGCGCCGACGATTCCACACATGGCTCAGCTTTCGTTGGAGGGTTTTTTCTGCGGACGGGTCCAGTTCGTGATGCTGAGCTGGCGGGCGCGTGACACGGTGAGCTGCCCCGCCGGCGCGTCGCGCGTCAGCGTGGTGCCCGCCCCCAGCGTGGCGCCCTTGCCCACGCGCACCGGCGCCACCAGCTGGGTGTCGGAGCCGATGAAGGCGTCGTCCTCGATGACGGTGCGGTGCTTGGCCGCGCCGTCGTAGTTGCAGGTGATGGTGCCGGCGCCGATGTTCACGCGCTCGCCCACCGTGGTGTCGCCGACGTAGCTCAGGTGGTTGGCCTTGCTGCCGTCGCCGATGCGGCTGTTCTTCACTTCCGTGAAATTGCCGATGTGCACGTCGCGTGCCAGCTCGGTACCCGGACGCAGCCGGGCGTAGGGGCCGATGCGCGCGCCCTCGTCGCAACGGGCGCCGTCCAGGTGGGAGAAGGCCTCGATGCGACTGTCGGCGCCGATGCTGCAGTCGCGCAGCACGCAATGCGGGCCCACGTGCACGCCATCGGCCAGTTCCACCCGGCCCTCGAACACGCAACCCACGTCGATGCGCACGTCCTGCCCGCAG
>DAIDKF010000078.1 GCA_027450185.1 Granulicella sp.
GTCGAGCAGGCGCTTGCGTATGTCTTCTCCAAAGACCGCGAGTTTCAGGAGTTCCTTCGCACCCCGGAAGCGCAGCGGATTACGCCCACACTTCGTGTCCGTCGCGGCAATGGAAGTGATGCCTCCGAACGGCCTGCACGCAAACCTGTCTCCTCAGCATCCTCACCGGCACAAGCACCTGCAATCGTGGCAGGATCGAAGCCATAATCCCGCTGCAAGTTCCGTGGCAGGGCCACAACGGTGCTGCGCACCGGAAGAATGTTGACACTCCATCCCTCGAAGGGTGTCGTTTTAGCCGAAAGTGGATTACTGTTGTCATCCGCCTAGGGATCAATGACTTAGCAGATGGCTGATTACAACTGTAATCCTTTGATTTCAAATGTAATCAGCCTCTTTTGGAGGTTTCATGCCCCTCGCAACCACACCTAATGTCCTCGTCACTGAGAGTCGTCTGCGGCGGTCGCGGGGGCGTAGCGCGCGTGCCTTTTGCGTCAGTTCCCGCGTGACCCAAGAGGAGTTGCGGTATCTCGAAAAAGCTGCGGCCGACAGCGGAAAAGCGGTGAGCGAGTGGGCGCGTGAGGTATTGCTCGAAACCGCTCAGCGCACCGGCCCTGACGTCGTTCTGGTGGAGCTCGTCGCCACGCGGATGTTGCTGGTCAACATGC
>DAIDKF010000079.1 GCA_027450185.1 Granulicella sp.
GCCCGCTTTGCCGAAGGTGAGATGGAGTAGTTCACACAGAAAGGACAGAACACATGAAGCCGCCTATCCCCATCGTCGTAGCACTCCACTTCGCACTTGCCTCAGTCTCCCTGCATGCGGCTGGGCCTGCGCGTCCGCTTCAGCCCAACGCACCGCGCACGGTGACAGTTTCGGAGTCGCAGACACCTCCTGTAATCCGCGCGGGCCTGCTGCAATCGACGTTGATTGTCCTTCCCGCCGAAGAGAAGGTCGCCAATGTCTTCGCCGGGGACACGGTGGACTGGGTCTTCGATGGCGGCCATGTGGCCTCCCGCTTCATCAGCGTGAAGCCGAAGACGGCTGGTGGATCGACGGACATTCATATCGTCTCCGATCATGGCAATGAGTACACCTTGGAGCTGCGTGAAGTCTCTGCTGACGACGACACGCACTATGACTCGAAGGTCTTGATTGAGCCGGGCGATAAGGCCGCTAAGGACAAGCTGACGCAGTTGCCGGTGTTTGTACCTGCCGCAGAACTCGAAAAGGCCAAGCAGGAGGCCGCTGCTGCGCAAGCCGCCCAGACCGCCACTCTCAAGGCGGAGCAGGCCAAGGAAGAGACCTACCGCAGCCAGTACCCTGGCTCGCTGCACTTTGATTTCACCTGGGATGAAAAGAAGGGC
>DAIDKF010000080.1 GCA_027450185.1 Granulicella sp.
TGGGAGTTTTACCGGAGATATCGCGTGGGGAGGGAACTGGTTCTTTCTGATTGCGAATCCCCCCTGCCTTTTGACGCTTGAAAACCGCACCGAGCTGATAGCCACCACAACAGCGATTCGTAACGCGCTGGACGCAAGCGGCATCACAGGCGCGGAAGGTGCGTACATCGATCACATCGAGTTCTTCTCCGCCCCTTACTCCTCCGAAAACTCTTCGCGCAACTTCGTCCTCTGTCCCGGCGCATCGTTCGATCGCTCTCCCTGCGGCACCGGTACTAGCGCGAAAATGGCTTGCCTGTATGACGACGGCGAGCTGGTGCCTGAGATGCCATGGAGACAGGAAGGCATCCTCGGTACCGTCTTCGAGGGCTCGATCCGTAAAGGTCATGACGGCCATGTGCACCCTAGTATTCGCGGGCGCGCATGGATAACAGGAGAATCAAAACTGTTGTTTGAAGACGGCGATCCGTTTTCTACCGGGATAAAGCTCTGAGATGAAGTCATTCGACATTCTCGTTGTGGGTGCTGGCATCGTCGGAAGTGCTGTCGCGCGTGAGTGCGCATTGCTCGGCTGGCAAGTCGGTGTAGTTAGTGGCGGCACGCTTGCCGGCAGTGCTACTGCAGCGGGAATGGGCCATGTTGTGGTCATGGACGATTCCCC
>DAIDKF010000081.1:0-335 GCA_027450185.1 Granulicella sp.
GGAAGCCTGGAATGAGCAGATAGGTCTCATGGAAGGTGATGATCGCAAGGCTCTCACCATTGAGAGTATTGTCCGTGGCGCCGAGACGTTTGCTTCTCGTGGATACACGTTGGATGTTGACGACGCGGACCTGCTGCTGCCGGGCCACATGCCCGAGCGCATCAACGCCCAGCTTCGTCGCCGCAGCTTGCCTGAGTTCGACCCGACGCATGCACACGCAGCAGAACTCGCCTCTTTTCTCTTCCACAGTCTTGCAGCACGCTATGCTCAAGTGCTACGAAGCGTCGCCGTTCTCACAGGGAAACACCTGCGCCGCCTTTATGTAATGGGTGGCG
>DAIDKF010000081.1:345-659 GCA_027450185.1 Granulicella sp.
CTCACCGCCGAAGTAACTGGTCTCACTGTGATCCGCGCCGGAGCGGAGTGTTCAACGCTAGGCAACTTCGCTGTTCAGTTGGCAGCACTCGAAGGCCTGGCCAACGCAGCCACCCGTCCAACATCTGCCTGGGCGAAGGTCCTCAATCCTCTATAGGCCATGCTCTGATTGCCGACATGAATCAACACGACCACCCCGTGATCCATGTACGGCAGTGTTATAGAGCCAAACTACGCGCATTCCCTTTTGGCATCGCTGTATTCTCGTAGTTCGCCACTGCGAAATTCAACTCACATGATCGCCAGGATCGCTCA
>DAIDKF010000082.1 GCA_027450185.1 Granulicella sp.
AGTGGAAAGCAAAGAACGCTTCCCACTTTCCCACACCGCCTACTACTGCGGCGGGCAGATACCTCCCTCTCCCGTTGCGCTACACTAATAATCTCGCTGGTACAAATTACCGGGCAGGCCACGCAGGCGTCTCCTGGAACTGACCCTGCAGGTAGGTGAAACGGTCATCACGCCAGATCTGTTTGAGTCCAAGCTCCTTGCCGCGCTTCTCATCCCAGGTGAAGTCGAAGTGCAGCGTCCCCGGATACTGGCTGCGGTACTGCTCGTTCTTAGCTTCGGTCGCCTTCAGTGCGGCTGTCTGCGCTGCCTGCGCTGTCGCAGCCTCCTGTTTCGCCTTGTCGAGCTCTGCTGCGGGGACGAAGACAGGGAGCTGTGCGAGTCGGTCCTTAGCGCTCTGGTCACCGGGATTCAGGAAGACCTTTGAGTCGAAGTGCGCGTCCGCATCACTGGATACTTCGCGCAACTCCAGCGTGTACTCGTTGCCGTGGTCCGAGATGATGTGGATGTCCGTTGTGTGGTCGGCAACCTTCGGCTTTACGCTGATGAACCTTGAAGCGACCTTGCCTCCATCGAAGACCCAATCCACCGTATCGCCGGCGAAGACGTTCGCTACTTTCTCCTCGGCGGGAAGCACGATCAGCGTCGATTGCAGCAGGCC
>DAIDKF010000083.1 GCA_027450185.1 Granulicella sp.
AAGAGGTCTTCGCGCATTCTGCCCTGGCGCAGCGCAATGCGGAGGTCGACGTTGGTAGCCGCGATGATCCGGGCGTGAGTGGTGCGCGACACGCTCTCGCCCACCCGTTCATATTGCTTTTCTTCAAGCACGCGCAGGAGTTTGACCTGGAGCGAGAGAGGCAGGTCGCCGATCTCGTCCAGAAACAGGGTGCCGTGTGCGGCGAGCTCAAAGCGACCGACGCGATCGCGCACCGCGCCGGTAAAAGCGCCACGCACATGGCCGAAAAGCTCCGACTCCAGCAGGTCGGCGGGCAAGGCGCCGCAGTTGACCGCCACAAACGGTCCGCTGCTGCGCATGGAATGTTGATGAATGGCGCGCGCCACCACCTCTTTGCCGGTGCCGCTCTCGCCGGTAATGAGTACGGTGGACTCGCTGTGCTGCAGGTTTTCAACGAGGCGGAAGATGCTCAACATGGCAGGTGAGCACGCCACCACGCCGGAGTAAAAGACAGGCGCGCTGGGGCAAACGCCCTCCTCGTCCGCGGGCCTCAGTAGAACGAGATAGCGTACCAGAGGATCGCAAATCTCAGTGTGATCGGAGACGAGCGGGGCGGTGGTGATAGAGACCAGGCGCGACGATCCGCCCCTGAAGCTGAGCGTGGCGCGCCAGCCT
>DAIDKF010000084.1 GCA_027450185.1 Granulicella sp.
CGGTTTCGATGAAGCCGGGTGCCACGGCATTGACCGTAACGTTGCGTTTGGCCAGTTCACGGGCCACGGACTTGGTCAAGCCGAACATGCCGGCCTTGCTGGCGCAATAATTGACCTGGCCGGGATTGCCCATCTCGCCGACCACCGAACTGATATTGACGATACGGCCATAGCGGGCCTTGGTCATGACCTTGGCTGCCGCCTTTGTGCAGAGAAAGGCACCCTTGAGATTGGTGTCCAGCACCGAATCCCACTCTTCCTCCTTCATCCGCAACAGCAGGCCGTCCCTGGTGATGCCGGCGTTGTTGACCAGGATGTCCAACCGGCCCTGTTCGGCCACAATGGCCTGGAACAGGGCCTCCACCTCATCGGGCCGGGAAACGTCCAGCTTGACGGCCCTAGCCTTCCCGCCAAGCGCTGCGATCGCCTCGACCGTGGCGCTCGCGCCGCCCTCCGAGGTTGCCGTGGCAATGACAAAGGCGCCCTCGCCAGCGAGCTTCAGGGCAATCGACCTGCCGATACCGCGGGATGCACCGGTGACTAAGGCCACCTGATCCGCAAACATCATAACCCCTCCCCCGCCGCCTTGATGGAAGCGATATCCTCAATATTTGCAATGGTCACCTGGCTGGAGAGTTCCTTGGCGATGCGTTT
>DAIDKF010000085.1 GCA_027450185.1 Granulicella sp.
CCAACCGGGACTGTCTGGAAGGCATTCTCTGGGTGTTGTGGACCGGGGCGGCTTGGCGGTTTCTGCCCGACAAGTATCCCTCGCCGGCGACCTGCTGGCGGCGTTTGAAGCAGTGGGAAGAACAAGATGTTTGGCTTGACGCCTGGCGTACATTGCTCGGCGCATTGGATGGAGAAGGGTTGCTGCGATGGGACGAGGCCTTTCTGGACGGCAGCTTTGCGCCGGCTAAAAAGGGGGCTCCGCAGTCGGTAAAACCAAGCGCGGCAAGGGAACGAAGTGGATGGTACTGGTCGACGGTCAAGGTCTTCCGTTGGGAGTTCGGCTTGAAAGTGCCTCTCCGGGAGAAGCTACGCTTGCGGAAGCCACGCTCAAAGAAGTCTGCGTTCCCAGAACCAAAGGCCGCCCGCGGCAAAAGCCGAAACGGGTAATCGCCGACCGGGCCTACGACTCGGATCCCTTGCGCGAACGACTGAAGAAGCGAGGCATTGAATTGATAGCCCCGTATCGAAAGAACAACAAGCAGCGGCGTTACGAAGACGGACGGAAACTGCGCCGCTACAAGCGCCGCTGGATCATCGAGCGGACCAACGCGTGGTTCGGTCAGTTCCGACGACTCTTGGTAAGACATGAGCATCTTCTTGCCACCT
>DAIDKF010000086.1 GCA_027450185.1 Granulicella sp.
GTATGATGCTACGAATAGCATTACGTTGCAAGCTAGATGTAACCGACGTCGGCTGCGCAACGATCAGACGGCCCGTCCTCTATGAGGTGGAGCGAATTGCAACTAGGGACTTCGCCTAATTTCGAGTACGTTGTGTGATACGTCGGTTCTTAAGCTTGCATGTGCTTACAAGGACTTAGGAGGCCACCGGGGTCTTGCAAGTTATTGAAAAACCATATATTGTTAGATTCACACGGTGGAAGTCGTAGGTTCGAATCCTGCTGTGCCCACCATAAAATCAACAACTTAGAAGAATCGCGGAAGGCTATTACGTAATCGTTACGTAATAGAGCCTTCCTGCATGTCGTAGGAAACGCCTGTATAGAGTTCGCTCTTGGGCGATCCGGCAGCACGGCTATGCAGTGATCGACGTCGTCGGCAGCGCTGTCACCCGCCTCGGCTACATCGTACTGGACCAGAGGCCACTGCTGGTAGTGCGACGTCATGGGTCCGAATCAAAGCAAGCAAGGCCAAAGTATCAAGGATTCGACAGATAAATCCCCCTTCAACAATCATATCGGCATTTAGGCGATAGCTCGTAACGGCGGTTCAAGCTGCCCTTTGGGCAGTCTGGGTCGCAGTTGCGATTTCCCGGCTG
>DAIDKF010000087.1:0-257 GCA_027450185.1 Granulicella sp.
CATTTTCTGACATGAACAATCTCCATTGACTTCACAGATACAATACGGTACAAAATAGCTAGTGTACTTGAGCGGCGATTGCCCGACTATTCTTAGTAAGCTTTCGTCGTAAGGCTCCGCTCACTGAGCGACCTTTGAACGCCCCGGAGACGGGGCGTTCTTGTAGTTTAAGCAGACATGCTGAAACGCAAGAATATTATATTCCTGTGTTGCAGCCCCACAATCGCCCCACAATACAGATTCCCGTGCGTACCGAA
>DAIDKF010000088.1:0-272 GCA_027450185.1 Granulicella sp.
AAGAGAAGCAGCGGGATCATCTGAACCGGATACCGCAAGCCAAGCACCGCGGCCAGTCCCAGCCCCGCCAGCAGCGAGAGCTGAATCCCGTGCTCAATCGCGAACTCCGGCGTGTGATGGAAGACGGACGGTCCCATGAAGATGCCAAGGCCCGCCGCGAGAATCAGGTAGCAGAGACGCAACGTGTACAGCCGGAAGACCGAGACCTCACCCATGGGAAGCACCTCGTTCGTCGGGGAATCTTCCTCCGATTGTACAGCCGGACGGCGCAA
>DAIDKF010000088.1:282-630 GCA_027450185.1 Granulicella sp.
GAGAGATAAATAGCCTGTTTTTGGCTGTGTAGGAGCTGTGCAGGCGATTTCTCGATTTCTGTGCATTTCTTGGGCGCAAGACACTATTATTGGTGGGAGTTTTTGCCATGCAAAGATGATAGCTTGCGCCACTTCTGCAAAGCCAAGAGTTTTATCTTTGTCCTTTCCTACCTGCCCCGGAATAGCTGGCTGATTTTTGCCCAACCGTCAGGTCAGAGTGTCAAGGCTGCCGAAGGCACCGCGTAGCGGCTGCGGCCTTGACACGCGGCCAGGTTGGGCTACGCTCTCACTATTCGGGGCAGGTAGGTTAGAGGCTGTGTCCCATGCCGAAGCCGTGTTCTATGACCG
>DAIDKF010000089.1 GCA_027450185.1 Granulicella sp.
TCTGGCTGTGGTGCGTGTGCGATACGACATGATGTGCTCTCCTGTGTTGCCCGCGTGGGGCGAGATTCTGAAGGAGGGCGTCTGACTCTCAACCAAATTTCTTTTGTTGAGTGCCCCCGCTTCATGTCTTGCGCGGCGGGCAGGGGCGAGGCGGGTTCAGTCAAGGCCGGGCGTTCTGTGCCCGTTCATCGCAGCGAAAGCGGAGAGCCTTGACGGGTTCCGACCGGCTCTGCCATAAAGCCGCATGAAGCGGGGGCACTTGATAAAAGAAGAAATTTCGGTCTACTTCTGCATGGTTTTAGGGACGGGCGTTGCGGGGCAGGAACAGGCCCCGCATGGATGGAAAGCGGAAAACGACAGCATGATCGTCGTTTGCAGCGCGGGAAGGGCGAATCATCCTTCCCGACGTAAGCCATCTGAATGGAGATACGTTCGCTATGATCTGTCTATGCCAGCCATTGACAATCTGGATGAAGTCAATCGTGTCCGTGCTTATATGCAAGCATTACGTGAGGAAATTGCCGGACTGAAGTTGTACCCACGCACCTTTGCCCGTTACCCGTTTGACCATATCGGGCTGGCATTTGTCTCGAAGGCATTTTCTATCAGCAATGCGCTGCTGGCTCTACT
>DAIDKF010000090.1 GCA_027450185.1 Granulicella sp.
TTGATGCCGAAGCTCGCACCGGGGAACGGATTCACCCAGTAGTTCAAAAGCAGGGAGCAGACGATCAGGCGGAGCATGAAGTTCGTCAGATCGCCTGCCCGGACGGGGTGCGTATGGAAGCGCAGCGTCATCCCCGACGTATTCCAGTTGATGACCATGCTGATGAGTGTGAAGAGCGCAATGCAGCTCAATTCCGTTAACCCGAATTGAGTCAGCGCGCCGCCGTTCTGCGTCGTGAGATTGGTCAGGTTATTGGTGAACTGGTACAGCCAATCGACGCCGGAACTTGCGCTCGGTAATGCCTGTGCCAGCAAGATCACGGAATTCATGTCCCAATCTCCTGTCCCTCTTCAGGGAATGTATTTCTGCCAGGTCTTGCCTTCGTTCACAGCGGCGGAGCTGTGTTTCTTTTTGTCCTTCTCCACCTGTTGCCGGAATTGCTCATACTCCCGCTGGCGCTCCAAAGCCGCCTTTGCCGCTTCGTGCCGCTGGTAACCCACAGCTCCGGCGATAGCCAGCAACGCGGCCAGAATCGCCAGCAGGATCTTCTTTTGCATTGTCTGCAGCATCATGTTTCCGGTCATGGCAAGTAGCCGTCCCAGGTGTTGCTCTCGTTTGCCGCGCTCG
>DAIDKF010000091.1 GCA_027450185.1 Granulicella sp.
CTGCATTCTACTCTGATGCGGGCGCCGAACCAGTGCTTCCGAGCTGGCTGCATTGACGAAGAACTCGCCGTCCTCACTGCCCATCCGCCCATGGCAAACAGAGCATCCAAATCGCGCAAATCCGTACGATTCGATTCCCAAAACACTGTGAAGAGATTTGTGCACCTGCTCTTTCAAAATGGGTGATAATCGTGAGCATACCGATAGCAATCGGTGAAGAGGAGGGAAGTCAGGACATCTGCTGTGAATCTTGTTGGCGCGGCCACAAGTCCTTCATATTTCAGCGGTTGGCAGATGGGCTTATGTGCTTTTGCTATGAATACCTTAGCGCATCCTGTCCTCAGATGTGCTCCTGCTAGGCTTTTCAGAGTCGCAAAAAGCCGGAGCATTCGGCTGTTAACCGAAGGGTTGTAGGTTCGAGTCCTACCTGAGGAGCCAATCTATTTTTAGAATTAATAGCTTATAGACAACGAGAACTAAAGTACCATCACAGATACCATCAATCTTTTTATGTGGCTGGCCTGTCCGACGTCTATTCGTCGTAAGGGCGGTATTCCAGCACTGGCTCTGCGCGTCCCGGACGATCGCCGTCTCGAAACCCTGCCAACTTTTGGGAAC
>DAIDKF010000092.1 GCA_027450185.1 Granulicella sp.
TCGGGCGGCGAGCAATATCGCTTCCCCGCTGTGTCCCTACGCGAAGAATGCCGCTGAATCGTCATATTCGTAGTATGCACGGTCCCTCGCCGATTGGTCGTATGCACGTGCAACAGATCTCCGGATCTTTCGTTTTTCATTCTCCACCTTTGGGATCGGACTTTGTCAAGCCGAAACGTTTGGCATTGTCTCCCTGCATCGCGCGCCGGTTGGCGACCGCAACAGCACCCAATTTGGGTGCAACCACAAGATATTGTGGTTTTGAGTTGACGCGAACTAAAGACAGCGGTATTTTTTCACCTGGAACAAAGCGAAGGTTGGGATCGGGATAGGGGGGAGAGTCGCCTCTCCTCCCCTCCCACACCACCGGACAAGCGGGTCCGCATCCGGCGGTTCGGATGGATTGAGCTATATCCCACCGAACAGCCTTGGAAGCCCAAGTGAGTCGAAGTAGTTGTTTGGAAACGCATATTGCATTGCCGGACTGTGGGCCAGACGCCATGGGCCGTGATCACTCCCAGCCGTTTGTGCGGCCAGGTTCTGACTCACTCCCCGTGCGCATAACCTTCGGAACTGCAACCTGCCGCGTTTCCATTGCTTCCAGATAATAGATCGC
>DAIDKF010000093.1 GCA_027450185.1 Granulicella sp.
TGCGGTAGAGCCGGTTACTGCCCCAGTTGGATACGTAGATGTCCGGCCAGCCGTCGTTGTCGTAGTCGGCAACGGCGCATCCAAAGCCCCAGCGATCGTTGGTGACACCGGCCTTTGAGGCTACCTCAGTGAACGTTCCATCGTGATTGTTGTGGAACAAGGCTGCGTGCGGCGGAGTCTCCTTGCCGTCCAGGGCATTAAAGGTCGAACCATTTACCAGGTAGATGTCCAGCCAGCCGTCATTGTCGTAGTCGAGAAGGCAAACGCCCGAGCCTTTGGTCTCGACGATGTAGTTCTTCGCCGGCGTTCCCATTTTGTGCGTCCATTTGGTCAGACCTGCTTTCTCCGAGTCATCCTCGAAGACGATCGGACCGCTCTGGACGAAGCCGCCCGCGGTGATGGGGCGGTGCTGCGCATCCAGCTGCATGGGGTGCGGCGAGCCGGTTTGCTGCCCACTCTTGGCTGCGGGCTGCGCTCCTTCGACGTTCTTGTCTTCGTGTTGCTCCGCGGGGGCAACGGCCTGGGCGGCGAGAGCTGCGGAAAAAGCGACCAGGAGGGCACCGATGGGGAAGAGTCGATTGGCCTTGAACATGCACGTCAGTATACGGGCAGGGG
>DAIDKF010000094.1 GCA_027450185.1 Granulicella sp.
CAGACGCTGGCCAGCCGGGGTGCACGGGACGTTCGGCCGGGGGGATCACCCCGACGTCGCCGCAGGTCAGACGCGCGCAGATCAGGGCACACCCAGGGTGATTCCCGATGCGCCCGCTGTGAGTCCCCCACCACGATGGCCGCGTGACCACGACAGCAGAGCTCGAGGCCGCCCGCGAGGCGGCCGACCCCACCACCATCGCCTCCGCCCGCGGCCTGACCAAGGTCTACGGCACCGGGGAGGCCCAGGTGCACGCCCTGCGGGGCGTCGACGTCGACCTGGCCCGCGGTGAGCTCACCGCGATCATGGGCCCCTCCGGGTCGGGCAAGTCCACGCTCATGCACTGCCTGGCCGGCCTGGACCGGCCGACGAGCGGCACGGTGCACGTCGACGGCCTCGAGGTGTCCTCGATGTCGGAGCGCCGGCTGACCAGGCTGCGCCGCACCCGCATCGGCTTCATCTTCCAGGCGTTCAACCTCGTCCCCACGCTCACCGCGGCGGAGAACATCACGCTGCCGCTCGACATCGCACGGCGCCCGGTGGACCGCGCGCTGCTCGACGAGGTCGTGGACGCCGTGGGCCTGCGCGACCGGCTCGGCCACAAGCCCGCCGAG
>DAIDKF010000095.1 GCA_027450185.1 Granulicella sp.
ATCTGGGAATTCACGCCTTTCGTCGATCTCAGCCTTTACCGCTGGATACGCCGCAACCTTCGCCAGTTGCGTGTCGACCGCCAACTACGTGTGGATCGCCAGTTCCTGATGCTGTTCGCCATCATCGTCTTTGAGATCCTGCGCGAGTGGCTGCACCGGATGGACCCCAATCGTCTCTTCGCCCTCAGCAGCGACGAATGGGGCTTGCAGGTGCTGGTGTGGTTGTCGGCACCCGTGGTTGTTGGCATCGCCCTTAAAGTGTGGAATGCGCTTCGCCTGGAGCTTACGCTTGAGGAACAAAAGCGGCTGCTGCTGGAGGCTCGGCTCGATGCGTTGCAGCGCCAGATCAACCCGCACTTCCTCTTCAATACGCTGAACTCCATCGCCTCCCTGGTGCGCACACGGCCGGAACTGGCGCGGCAGATGACGGTCAAGCTGGCGAATATTCTGCGCGCCCTCCTGAAGGAGCACGATAGCTACGTGCCGCTGCAACAGGAGCTCAACTTCACCGACGACTATCTCGACATCGAGGTCGTGCGCTTCGGCCCGGAGAAGCTGCGCGTGGAAAAGGACATCGATCCTCAGACGCTGAACGTGCTGGTTCCCAG
>DAIDKF010000096.1 GCA_027450185.1 Granulicella sp.
GTGGTACAGCGTGCCGAGCAGGATACTCTCCCGCTGCTGCTAACTGCCGACCGCCAGTGCGGAATTTAGTCCACGAAGTCGACTTTTGCGTGTCGGCACGGGGTATCAACCCCGTACTACCGAGAGGGTGCCACAAACACAACGAGCCCCCACTACATTGTGAGGGCTCGTTGGATTTTATTCTGGCGGCGACCTATTTTCCCGGAAGGTTGCCCCTCGAGTATCGTCGGCGCGAACGGGTTTCACTTCCGTGTTCGGGATGGGAACGGGTGGGGCACCGCCGCAATAGCCACCAGAAACCTGGTATGCTTATAAATTCTCTCTTTACAACGGGAATAGACTTTGCAGGGGTATGAGGTCTACTTTATGCGACATACTCTCTCGTACTAAATTGCACGGATGATATGCTGCTTAACTAATCGTCTACGACATCCACACTCGCTAACTCTCACTACACTCCTGGTGATATACACCCGGGTGGCAAGAAGATGCGCGTGTGCCGCGCCTGATAGTTCTAAAGCCCTCGGTCACTTAGTACGGGTCAGCTCAACGTGTCACCACGCTTACACCCCCCGCCTATCAACCCGGTTGTCTGCCGGGGACCT
>DAIDKF010000097.1 GCA_027450185.1 Granulicella sp.
CCGCTCAACTACTACTTTCTGTCCGGCAACCTTGCCTCGCAGTTGATGACGGAAGACAACCAGAATCACCTTGTCTCGCAGGTCGTAAGCGGGCAGATCGAACAGAGTGATGTAGAGGTGAAGAACGTCACCATCACGTCCATGTCCCAGGAGACCGTACAGGGCGCAATCATGGCGCGTGGGACGGCGCTTTTGGCTCTGGACAGGCTCTACTCGCCCAGCCATTCGCGGGAGCCGAGGACCGAGCATTGGATGCTCAGTCTGACCTACTATTTGAATCCCAAGCAGGTCAGCGATCAGGCCAAGATTTACCCACAATATGAGTTCATCAACCCTTTGGGATTGACCATTACCGAGTTCCACGAAAACCGTGTCTCGGTTGATCCGATTGCACCCGGTACTCCCGCAGCCACAACAGACGGAGCAGTCCGGTGAGGAGGCCGTCTTTCAGGTCGGCGCTATTCGGTGAGTGCGAGTTCGACTTTCTTATCCGGGAAGACGGCGCGAATTTCGATGTGCCCGCCCAGGGCGCTGACATAGTTCCGCAGCGTTCCGAGTTTGACTTCAGCGCGCTTTTCCAGGCGGGAGACTTCGCTCTGTTGCA
>DAIDKF010000098.1 GCA_027450185.1 Granulicella sp.
CAAGCGGGCAAGAGGAACAAAGGCGAAGATTCGGAATCTCATGAGCGCTCTCTTTCATCACGCGATGCGTTACGAGTGGGTTGACCGCAACCCGATCAAGCTCGTCCGCCAAAGCGCGAAGCGGGAGAAGGTGCCCGATGTTCTCGAACTCACGGAGTTGCAACTTCTCCTCAGCAAGTTGTCCGTCCGGGAACGCACCTTGGTCCTGCTCGACGCGGCAACCGGCCTTCGAGTCAGCGAGCTGTTGGCACTGCGCTGGCGCGATGTTGATTTTGAGAATCTTGAACTCCGTGTCACCCGTGCGATCTGGCATCAGGTCGTCGGTGATTGCAAAACCGAGGCCTCCGCTAAACCCGTCCCCATGGATGAGTACATGGCCGAGGATCTCAATCGGTGGCGTCGCCAAAGTCCGTATCCGATGCCCGATGATTGGGTCTTCGCCAGTCCTTCCATGCGAGGCCAACAGCCTTACTGGCCGGACAATCTCATGCGGCGTTACATCAAGCCGGTGGCACGAGAAGCCGGCATCCACAAGAACATCGGTTGGCATACCTTTCGTCACTCCTTCGGCACTCTGCTAAAGGCAAATGGCG
>DAIDKF010000099.1 GCA_027450185.1 Granulicella sp.
CTTGCGACTGAACCAGTCGACCACGGCGGCGAGATAAACGAAGCCGCGGGCCATCGGGATGTAGCTGATGTCCATCGCCCACGCCTGGTTCGGCCGTTCGACCTTCACTCCGCGCAGCAGGTACGGAAAGACTTGGTGTCCGGGCACCGGCTTCGATGTGTTCGGCCGCCGGTAGATCGCCTCGATCCCCATACGGCGCATCAGCGTAACGACGTGAGCCCGCCCGATCTCGACACCCTCGGCCCGCAGGAAATCCCGCAGCATCCGGCTGCCGGCAAAAGGGTAGTTCAGGTGCAACTCGTCGAGCCGGCGCATGATTGCCAGATCGGCCGATGACACCGGCCGCGGCAGGTAGTAGACGGTGCTGCGGGCAAGCCGCAGCACCTCCGCCTGACGCTTCACGGGAAGGTCGTGGCTCCGGTCGATCATTTCTTTGCGCTCAGCAATCCGGCCTTGCTGAGCGCGCCGACTAAAAAATCGTTTTCCAGCGCCAGTTGCCCGATCTTCGCGTGAAGACCCTTCAGGTCCGGCCCAGGCGCCGCGCCCTCCGCCGCCGCCCCGCCGAATACCCCGGCCGCCCCCTCCAGCAA
>DAIDKF010000100.1 GCA_027450185.1 Granulicella sp.
GGTCAAGCAACTGCGTGTTTATGTGCTGGGTTGGAAGGCATACTTCCGGCTGGCGGATACCCCAGGTGTCTGGAGCGATCTGGACAAATGGGTGCGCCATCGGCTGCGGGCTATCCAACTCAAACAATGGGCGCGGGGCACAACCACTTATCGTGAGCTGCGCAAGCGTGGAGCTTCATCCGATGTGGCGGCGCGGGTGGCGGCCAATACCCGCCGCTGGTGGGGCAACAGCGGAAAGCTCCTGCATAAGGTGCTGGACCTCAGATGGGCCAATGAGTTGGGAATCCCCCGTCTCTGTTAACCTCAACTTCTCGAACCGCCGGATGCGGACCCGCTTGTCCGGTGGTGTGGCAGGGGAGAGCGGCCTTCCGCTCCCCCTATGCCGATTGTTTGCAGTGGCGGGGTTTGAGCAGACGAACGTCCGGTACCGCTGCATGCTGGCAGGGCTGCACGCTAGGATTGCTGCAGGGGACCGACGTGATGGAAAAGCGGATGCCTGGCCTGACGGTGGCTACCGGCCTGATGCAGCACCCCTTTGATTTGCAGAATGGAGTGCGGACGAGCGGGCTGGTTGCGGGCAGGC
>DAIDKF010000101.1:0-309 GCA_027450185.1 Granulicella sp.
GAAACCGCATTCGGAACGGAAGCTGGCGGCGCCGCGCGTGATCGAACGCCTCAATCACGCCTTGCGCGACATTGGCGACGCCGCGCTGCACCTGCACGCGGTGCAGGACATCACCGTGGGCGGCCGCAGCTCGCGCGGCTGCTGATCCGCCTGCTGACCGAGGCCGGGTTGCAGAGGGTGGATCCTGTCGCGAGCAAGCCGCCATCCGTCGGCGAGCAGCTCGCGCCGTTGTGGCGCGCGGCGCGCGGCCTCTCGCTGGACCGGGGCGTGCCTGTCGCGGACGCGCTGTGCATGAGCCTGGCGAAGCTG
>DAIDKF010000101.1:319-581 GCA_027450185.1 Granulicella sp.
CTGAGATCGAAGGCGTGGCCAGCGATCTGCAGGATGCCGCGCCGCAACTGGGCATTGCCATCGACCGCGCCACGGCGGCGAAGCTGGGCGTTTCCATCCAGTCCATCGACGACACCCTGGACGACGCCTACGGCCAGCGCCAGATCAGCCAGTATTTCACCCAGGTCGGCACTTATCCGCTGATCCTCGAAGCGACGCCGCAGCAACTGCACCGGCTGGGCTCGCTCGACGATCTCTACGTCAAGTCCACCACCAACAGCAC
>DAIDKF010000102.1 GCA_027450185.1 Granulicella sp.
GGGAACCGCAGCAGAACCCGTTTCAGCCGTTCGCCGCGGGGAGTGTGCCGACACCGTCGGGCAAGGTCGAGTTTTATTCGGATGCGCTCGCGGCGCAGGCGCTCGATCCGCTGCCGGGATTCGTGGCTCCGGCCGAATCGCGCTGGAGCGAAGCAGCGCGGAGGTTTCCGCTGGAACTGCTGGCGCGCAAGAACGACAACTACATGAACTCGACGTTTGCGAACCTGGATGGTCATCGCAAGATGGAGTCGCGGCACGAGCATCGGCTGGAGATGCATCCGCTGGATGCAGAGTCGCGGGGAATCGGAGAGGGCGATGCGGTGCGGGTGTTCAACGAGCGCGGCTCGCTCCCACTGACGGCGCTGTTCAACCCACATCTGCCGGCGGGCGTTGTAGCGGGACGGCTGGACTGGGCCAAGCTTCATCCGCAGGGCGAGAACGTGAATGTGCTCACCAGCGAGCGCCTGACGGACATCGGTGGCGGCCCTACGTTTTATTCCACGCTGGTCGAGGTGGAAAGATCTGCATCGTAATCGGAGAACCTGAATTGCATACGTGGATTTGGATTATTGTCTTTGTC
>DAIDKF010000103.1 GCA_027450185.1 Granulicella sp.
GTCGCCGACGACCCGGACGTCGTGGTGGCCGAGACGACGCTGTTCGCGTGCGCGGACGGGCAGCAGCACACGATGGTGCGCGACATCCAGGACCAGCACCTCGACGGGCTCGTCGTGGCGTCCTGCTCGCCCAAGCTGCACACCACCACGTTCCGCGGTGTCTCGCGGCGGGCCGACCTCAACCCGTACGCCTACACGCAGGTGAACATCCGCGAGCAGGACTCCTGGGCGCACACCGACGACCACGAGGGCGCCACCGCCCGGGCGATCGCGCTGGTCAAGGCGGGCATCGCGAAGACCCGCCTGTCCACCCCGCTGCACCCGCTCCGGGTGGAGACGGTGCCGGCCACCATGGTGGTGGGCGGCGGCGTGACCGGCCTGCGGACCGCGATCGGCCTGGCCGACATCGGGCTGTCGGTCGTCGTCGTCGAGCGCGAGGCCGAGCTCGGCGGCTGGATCGGCCGCCTCGGGCCGACGTTCCCGCACGACACCCCGGGGCGCGACCAGATCGCCGCCCTGGTCGCCCAGGTGGCGCAGCGGCCGACGATCACCGTGCTGACCAACGCCGAGCTGGTGGGCA
>DAIDKF010000104.1 GCA_027450185.1 Granulicella sp.
CCGATCTATCGCGCGGACTCTCTTTGCCGGTGGCCTCATCTCTGCCGCCGATCAGCTTGAGCTCAACCCAGTGATGATGATCGGGATTCACATTTCTGAGCAGCACAGCCGGCCCGTCAATCGGATTGATCACCACGTCGAGCTTGCCGTCATTGAACAGGTCTCCGAACGCGGCTCCGCGGCCCGACGTGAGTGTGGCCAGGCCCGATCCCTTGCGTGGCGGCACGTACGCAAATCGCCCATCGTGCGTGTTGCGAAACAACAACGGACGCTGCTTGAACGTTGTGCCCCAGTCATGCTGATCCACCTCGGGATACACGTGTCCGTTGACCATGAGGATGTCTTTCCAGCCATCGTTATCGTAGTCAGGCAGGCCCACGCCCCAGCCCAGGAACGGAATTGCCATCTGTGCAATGCCCGCCTGATCGCCCACCTCCGTAAAGCTGGCGTCGCCATCGTTGCGGTAGAGCGCCTTGAAGTCGTCAGAGAAATCGGTAGCGATGAGATCGACGCGGCCGTGATTGAGGTAGTCGCCCGCGGCCAGACCCATGGAAGCTATCTCGCGGCCCTGATTGTT
>DAIDKF010000105.1 GCA_027450185.1 Granulicella sp.
GCCTCGTTGCGGCCCAGCGAGCCGCCAAGGCAGATCGGCTTTCCGGTCACCACCCCCGGAATCGCGTACCCCTTCGTCATACTGTAGGTGTCCATGATCCAGGCCATGGTTTGCGCGTTCGTGTATACGTCCGGCGCGGGAATGTCCTGCTCGGGACCAATCAACGGCAAGATCGCGCTGGTGTAGCGCCGGGTAAGCCGTTCAAGCTCGCGCTGCGACATATGCTTCGGATCGCACGTTACGCCACCCTTGGCGCCGCCGTAGGGAATGTTGACGACGGCGCACTTGATCGACATGTCGGCACTCAACGCGGCGATCTCGTCGACGTTGACGCTCTGGTGGAACCGGATGCCCCCCTTGCCCGGGCCGCGCGACGTGTCGTGCTGGATGCGCCAGCCGGTGAACATCTCGACGTTGCCCGAATCCATGCGCACCGGGACCGCCACCTCCAGGATCCTCTCGGGGGTGATGATGCGCTTGATCATCCCCTCGTCGAGTTGGAGCAGGTGTCCCGCTCGTTCGATTAGGGACGAGACATGGGTCCAGGGATTGAAGTCCTCGGACACCGACTCATTGG
>DAIDKF010000106.1 GCA_027450185.1 Granulicella sp.
GAGTTCCACCAGGACTACATCTGGGCCGGTGCGCTGGGCAGCTTCGATCAGTACTTCACGCGCCCATTCGCTCACAGCTTTTCCGTTGTCGGCGGCAGCTTTCTCCAGGCACCGCAGTTCCTCCTCGGTCACGCGGGAACTGACGCAAGAGTCACGGGCGCTGCGCCCTCGCGACCGCTGCGGACGGCTCTGAGGGGCGAGGACATTTGGTGCGGTCGCGATGGGCATGGAACCTCCAAAAGAGGCCGATTACAACTGAAATCAACGGATTACAGCTGTAATCAGCCCCTCGTTAAGTCATTGATCCCAAAACGGATGACAACAGTAATCCGCTTTCGGCTAAAACGACACCCTCCGAGGGATGGAGTGTCAACATTCTTCCGGTGCGCAGCACCGCAGTGGTTCTGCCACGGGTTTGTGAGGAGGCTCATGCTTTCGAAGCCGCCGCAGATGCCGGTGCTTGGGGCGCCGGAGACGCTGCGGAAACGGGCTTCTTTACGGACGGTTCCGCAGACTCATTTACCGAAGCTCTGCGCACGCGCAATGTCGGCGTAAACCGTTGCGCTTCCGGGG
>DAIDKF010000107.1 GCA_027450185.1 Granulicella sp.
AAGTTTCAGCATGACTCTCCGGTTACGGCAGATACATCTGCCAGGTGTTGTCTTCGCTTGCAGCGCTCATGTCGTGCGTGGCGTGCTGGGTTTGCACGAAGACGGCAGTGTTGAGGTCGGTGGCAGCGGCGTTGCGCTGCTGCATGTTGGCGACGGCCATCTGCGACGCAATGCACGTCTGGATCGTTCCTTGCGACCGCATCTCGGCCATCTTCTGGGCTTCGGCGGCGTTCAGCAGATTCAGTTGTTGAACCTCGCTGTTGGTGGCACTGGAGCCGTCCAGCTGATTGGCTATCAGGGTGCTGTTGGCGGTTGAGTTCTGCGTCCGCGCTGACCGGTAGGAGCCTACCGCTGTAATGCAGTCCGGCGACACCGAGTCAGACATCTCGATCATGGCGAGTTGCGCCATCTGCGGGCTGCCGAGTGTCTGTCCCTGGAGGTAGCTGGAGGCGCTGGAGTTCACCGGAACTGTGGCGGACTTCCAACCGGTGGTGGAGGCGGCCGGTGAGTTCGTATTGAACGCGATCGACATGCCATTGGTTTCGCCAAACATATTGGCGACGTTGACGT
>DAIDKF010000108.1 GCA_027450185.1 Granulicella sp.
TGCCCTCCGACTCGACCACGGCCACCGAGCCGGTCTCGGCCACCAGAAAATTGGCGCCGCTGATCGCCGTCGGAATCGACAGAAACTTCTGCCGCAGGTACTGACGGGCGGCGTTGGTCAGCTCGCGCGGCTCGTCCGACAGATCCTTCAGATGCATCCGCTCGGCAAAGATCTCGCGCACCTGGGCGCGGTTCACGTGCAGGGCCGGAACCACAATGTGCGAAGGCTCCTGCTTGCCCAGCTGAAGAATGATTTCGGCCAGATCCGTCTCGTAGGCTTGAATGCCCTGAGCTTCGAGAAAGGGATTCAACTGAATCTCGGCCGAGGTCATGGTCTTGATCTTGATGACCTCTTTGGCCTGCTCCTCGCGCAGAATGCCGAGCACGATCTGGCGCGCCTCTTCGGCGTCCTTGGCCCAATGCACCATTCCGCCGCGCGCCGTGCAGTTGCGCTCGAATTCTTCCAGGTATGCGCCCAGATTCTCCAGAACGTGCATGCGAAGGCCGGAGGCAGCCGAGCGCAGTTCCTGCCAGTCGACCTTTTCGGCTACCAGCTTACCGCGCTTGGTC
>DAIDKF010000109.1 GCA_027450185.1 Granulicella sp.
GGAGTTCGCTGATGTACTGCGCCTCGGCCCAGTCCATTTTGAAGAGGCAGCGCACGCGCGTGGCGAGCGGCAGGACATAGAGTGCTGACTGCTCCGCTTCCGGTGAAGAGCCCGCGGCGATGCGCGCGGAGGCTTGGTGGGCATTGCGCATGGTGGCCTGGTATTCGTCGATGATGCCGGCTTCGGCGAGGCCCGCGGCGTCGCCCGACTCCGGTGTATCGAAGCCATGCGCGGTAGTGAAGCTCTGCATGATCTGCGTGGCGCGGCGGTGGCGGTGCATGTCGCGGAAGCCGCCGATGTCCATGAGGATGTCGAAGCGCAGGGCGGCGCCGGCGTGGAAGGCGCGGAGGGCTTCGTCGTGGCGGCCGCGATGGCGCAGGCCCAGCTCGATGATCTCCGAGACACGAGAGGCGGGGAGCCCGGCGACGGTATCGCGGACCTGACGGTATGAGTAGTGGCTGGCGGAGTAGAGCAGCGTGGCGGCGAGCTCGACTTCAAGCGATTCGGTGCGCTCGACGAGATCGACGAGGGGCGCGGGGGCGATGGCGGCGCCGGCCATGAGTTCGG
>DAIDKF010000110.1 GCA_027450185.1 Granulicella sp.
AGACGCTCCTGCGCGGCGTCGATCTGTTGCTGCGCGGTGCCATCCATGCGCTGCGCGTCGGCCATGCGCTGGTGCAGGCTGCGCACCGCGTAGGCGCTCTCGGCCTGTTCCTGCTCCAGGTTGCGCAGCAGGGCACGCGCCTGGCTCAGCTCGGACTGCTCGCGCATGGCCGCGGTATCGAGGTCGGCATGCTGCTGCTGGCTGTTGCCCACCTCGGCATCGAGCTGCTCGAAGCGCGCCTCGCTCTCGGCCAGTTGCATCTGCAGCTCTTCCTCCTGCGCGGCGGACTCGGCCAGATCTGCGTCCAGACGCTCGGCGCGGGCGCTGGCCTCCTGCTGCTGTTGCTGCAGCTTCAGTCGCTCCACCTGCACGGCGTGGGACTGCTGGGTCAGTGACTGCAGCTCGCGACCGGCCTGGGAGAGCTGCTCCTGGGCGCGCCCGAACTCGGCCTCCGCCAGCGCCGCCGCGTCCTGCGCCTGCTCGGCCAGCAATTGCTGGGCGCGCTGCTGACGCTCCAGGTTGTCGATCTCCTGCGCCCTGGCGAGCAGGCCGGCCTGCTCGCTGTC
>DAIDKF010000111.1 GCA_027450185.1 Granulicella sp.
GGCGACCAGAGGCCATGCGCCCGGTTGAAGTGTGGGCAGAACAGGCGCAAAGAGCGCACCGAGCGCACCGCCGATCATCAGCAGGGGCGCGAGGATTCCGCCGGAGGTGCCGGAGCCGAGCGAAAAGGACCAGATGATGCTCTTGACGATAAGAACGCCTAGGATGAGATTCAACGCCGAGTCGCCGTTGACCAGAGAGGCGATGACGTCATAGCCGGTGCCGAGTGCGCGCGGAAAGATAAGGCCCCCGATACCGACAACAACGCTGCCGATTGCCGGCCACCACATCCAGTGAATAGGCAGGTGGTTTTCAAAGAGGTCTTCGCTGGCATAGACGGCGCGGCTGAGTAAAGTGGCAAGGATCCCCGCGACCACACCGATCGCGAGCGCCGCAACCAGAGCGGATGGAGGGATGGCATACGCGAAAGGCGGCATGGGGAAGAGGGGCTCGGCAGGGATGAAGTAGCGGCGCAGCACACCAGCGACGGTAGCGGCGACGGCAACAGGAACGAAGGAACGCGGGCGCCATTCGAAGAGGAGCAACTCGACGGCAAGCAGCACG
>DAIDKF010000112.1 GCA_027450185.1 Granulicella sp.
GCCTGATGACCTACGACCAGCACACCCGCTGGACGATGCCCGGGCCCGTGGCAGGCTGGCAATGGACCGTGGACAATGTGAACTACGCGCTCAGGTTTGTGCCCAAGGAAAAGCTCTCGCTTGGCATTCCGGTCTACGGCTACCATTGGTACACCGATGGCCCGATCCACGACAAGGACGAGGACAAGCCCAGCCACGGTGCAGCCTACATTGGCGCGCCGAACGCCATGTTGCTTGCGCAGAGCTACAAGGCGCAGATTCAGTGGGACGAGCAGGACCGCACCGCCTACTTCTGGTTCTACCGCGACCAGATGCGCGAGTGGGTCTTCTACACCGACAAGCGCACCTTTGAGGAGCGCTACAACCTGGTCAAGCAGCTTGGTCTTGAGGGCTTTTGTTCCTGGGTGCTCGGTGAGGAAGATCCGGCCATCTGGACCGTCCTGCCCAAGCGCAACTAATCCTTGCTCCGCCTGCGCCTGCACGTAGCCCGGTGCAGGCGGACAAATTCCAGATGGAAAGATTCCAGCGAACATGAGTTATTTTCTGGGTGTCGATGCCGGT
>DAIDKF010000113.1 GCA_027450185.1 Granulicella sp.
CGGGCTGCGGCACTTTGCGCGCAAGGCTGGCCGATGTGTAACCGCCGATTCCGGCCGTAAGCATCGCCAGCAGGCAGTAGCGCCACACAACCTGGCCGTTGAAGACGAAGATGAGAAACGCGATCCCGTTGGCCATGGTGGTGGAGACCACCTTCAGCGCGTTAATCTCATGCAGGTCTTCCATGCCAAACAGTGACAGCAGCGTAATCAGCACAAAGCCTGCGCCCGCGCCAAAGTAGCCGATGTAAAAGCAGACCACCGCCGTAGCCACGCACAGCGGAACCCGGCGGATGGCATGTGCCGTCGGAGCGGCCAGGCTGGCGCGCGCCTTGCGCAGTGAATCGAGCTTCCGCGAGACCGGTCCGCTCACGGCAAAGATGAGCGCCGCCACCAGCAGCAGCCACGGCACCAGATGAAGAAAGGTCATCTGCGGCGTCATCAGCAGCACGATTGCGCCTGCGGTGCCGCCGAAGAGTCCAGCCAGCGCCATGGGCCACGCCAGCCCGAGGTTCTTGCGGATGTCTTGGCGATAGGCGGCAATTGAGGTGAGCTGGCCG
>DAIDKF010000114.1 GCA_027450185.1 Granulicella sp.
GCCCGCGACGTCGTCGGTCTTCTTGGCGACCTCCTTGACGAGCTCGGCGCCGATCTTCTCGTACGGGTCCTCGAGGTCGATCTCCTTGGCGATGGAGACGCCGTCGTTGGTGATCGTCGGCGCGCCCCACTTCTTGTCGAGCACGACGTTGCGGCCCTTGGGACCGAGCGTGACCTTGACGGTGTCGGCGAGGATGTTCAGGCCGCGCTCCATGCTGCGGCGGGCCTCCTCGTCGAAGGCGATGATCTTGGCCATGGGTCTGGCGATCCTTTGTCTGGGGTTCAGCGGGTGGCCGCCCGGTGCCCGCGACGGACGGAGCGCCACGCGCGGTCACGTCCCGCGCACGGCGACCCTCACCCGACGGCCGGTGTTTCTGTCACTCTCCGGGGGAGAGTGCTAAGCCAATGGTTAGCACTCACACCCACCGAGTGCAAGCCGCACCCGCTCGCCGCAAGCGGCTGATCAGGCCGAGGGGTCGCTGCGCAGCACCACCGTGATGCCGTTGGGCGCCTCGGTCGCCGACATCTCGACCGCGCTGACCTTGATGGTCGACGCG
>DAIDKF010000115.1 GCA_027450185.1 Granulicella sp.
ATCGTAGCCGCGGTCAAGGAAGGCCGGATCACCTTCCAGCGCATCCTGACCTACACGCTGAACTCCATCATCAAGAAGATCGTCGGCGTGCTGTTCCTGATCGTCGGCCTGCTGATGACGGGCCATGCCGTGCTGACGCCGCTGCTGATGGTGATCCTGATGATCGCCGGCGACTTCCTCGCGATGTCGTTGACCACCGACAACGTGCGGCCCTCCGTGGCGCCGAATGCGTGGCGCATCGGCAACCTGACGATTGCCGGGGCGGTGATCGGCCTGTGCCAGTTGGCGTTCTGCACCGGCGTGCTGGCGACCGGGGCGTTCGTGCTGCGGCTGGAGGCGGCGCCGCTGCGGACGCTGGCCTTCATCGCGATGGTGTTCGGCAGTCAGGCGGCGCTGTACGCGATCCGGCAGCGCCGCCGCTCCTGGGGCACGCGCCCGAGCCTGTGGCTGGTGGCGTCGTCGGTGTTGATCTTGGGGAAGCCCGCCTGCTCGGGCTTGTCCTTGACCAGGAAATGGTCGACGACGACCATGGCCAGGATCAGCCCCGCGGGC
>DAIDKF010000116.1 GCA_027450185.1 Granulicella sp.
TTTCGTGTCGTGGTTCACCAATACCGGTTGTTGCCCTGCTGATGGTTTCTATAAGGGAGTGCGCGGTCGCAGAAGCCTTACTTTCCGTCGTCAGTAGTTGCGAATTGTGTCTAACTAAGTTGTGATCGTCGATTTGGTCCACCTGGGAACGAAAGGCAGAGCTTAGCTGCTCTTGTGTGCCCAATTCATAACGCGATAAATGGTGGATGCTGTGCAGTCAGCTGATGTAGCTACCATTCTCATAATCTAATAAGATTTCAGCGAGGTTATCCCGGTGGGTACGACGGAAGAGAAGAACACAAGACACCAGACACGCACCTGGAAAGACCTCATTCGGCGACGCATGTTAATGACCGTCGTCATCCTTCTCGTTTCTGCCACTATGACCGTTGCTCAGGAGATAATCACTCCTGGCTCAAAGAAGATTGGGGAGATCTACCAGGGCTTCATTCTTCCTCCCAACGATGTGCGTCCGATGGTTCGGTGGTGGTGGTTTGGTGTTGCCGTAGAGAAGCCAGAAATTCTCCGCGAGCTTGAACAGATGAAACTC
>DAIDKF010000117.1 GCA_027450185.1 Granulicella sp.
GGAGATTTTGTCGGCGACGATGGGGGCCCAGTGGCGCAAGAGGGCGGAATCTTCCGAGAAGAGCTTTACCACCACGGGCTGGGGGGCATTGGTCAGGTCGCCGATCATGTCTTCGAGCGTCTGGTGAAAGTCGACGTCGAGCATGGGCTCTTCCGCGCTGATTTTGGCTTGCAGGTCATCCATGATCTGGAAGACGCTGCGGCTGCGGTGATTGCTGAGGCGAACGGAGATGTCCCCGGTGTTGGCCTCGGTAACGGCGGCGAGGCCGAGCTGATAGCCGGTGCGGCGCGACGTAGCGACCACCTCAGGTGTGGAGCGAAGGATCTGAACCACGTGGCCGACGACGCGATTGGTTTCATCGAGAGATGCGCCGGCCGGCATTACGTAATCGATGACGAACTCGCCCTCGTCCATCTTGGGAAGCATGTCGGAGCCGAGGGCGTTGTAGCTGAAGTATGATGCCGCGACAAGGAGCAGGGCGAAGCCCGCCAGCCACAAGGGATGGGCGAGGGCGAGGCGAAGCAGCCGCTCATATTGGTGAATGATCTTG
>DAIDKF010000118.1:0-310 GCA_027450185.1 Granulicella sp.
CTACGGCCAATCCCTGGGCCTGAAGGGAAAGATCTGCCGCAACTGGGCCCTCAACCCGCACCCCACGCTGATTCCGGCCATCGAGAGCGGCTGGGTGGAAAGCGTGCACTGCTTCGGCAGCGAGGTGGGCATGGAGCGCTACATCGAGGCGCGCCCGGACATCTTTTTCGTCGGCCGCGACGGCAGCCTGCGCTCCTTCGATGCGCACAAGATCGCCAGTGCGAATGGCTCGCGCTGTGGCTATGGCGACAGGCGCACGATGTTCACCGCGTCGCCGTACACCTCCCGGACCAGATCGAGCATGTGATCG
>DAIDKF010000118.1:320-549 GCA_027450185.1 Granulicella sp.
ATCGGCTCCACGCTGCAGATGGACGGCGACGCCAATTCCTCCACCGTCACGCTGAACCGCCTGACGGGTTTCGGCGGCGCGCCCAACATGGGGCACGACCCGCGGGGCCGGCGCCACGCCACGCCGGCCTGGCTGCAGCTGATCACCGCGGACAGCCCGGTGGTGCGCGGGCGCAAGCTGGTGGTGCAGCTCATCGAGACCTTCCAGAGCGGAGGCGTGCCGGCGCTGG
>DAIDKF010000119.1 GCA_027450185.1 Granulicella sp.
ACAAACACCAGCACGGAGATGGTCTGGAAGATGGCTCCGATGCTCACGATCATGTTCCAGTCGCCCCAGCCGCGGTCTGCCTCGTAGGTGTAAACACGCCGCGGCATCCCCAGCAGGCCAGGCACGTGCATGAAGTCGAAGGTCATGTGAAAGCCGAAGACCAGTAGCCAGAAATGCCACTTTCCCAGCTTCTCTGAGAGCATCCTGCCCGTGATCTTCGGGTACCAGTAATAGAACGCCGCAAAGATCATGAAAAGAATCGCGCCCACCAGCACATAGTGGAAGTGCGCCACCACGAAGTACGAGTTGCCGAGCTGCCAGTCAAACGGCGACACCGCCAGCATCACGCCCGTAAGTCCCGCAATCAGAAACTGAAAGAGGAAGCCCAGCGAAAAGATCATCGGCGTTGCGAACCGGATATTGCCGCCCCACATCGTCGCCAGCCAGTTGAAGATCTTGATGCCCGTGGGCACGGCCACCACCATCGTCGAGAACGTGAAGAATGCATTCGCTTCCGGTCCCATGCCCACCGTGAACATGTGATG
>DAIDKF010000120.1:0-282 GCA_027450185.1 Granulicella sp.
TCGCCATCCATGACACCAGCTCCGTCGTCGGTGCCGCCGCCAAATACGGCGCCATCGCCCTGGCCGTCGGCACCACCGTCAAGCTGGCCCGCGCCCTCTGGATCGTCCCCGTCAGCATTGCCACCGCCACCGCCCATCGCTCCAGCAAGGCGCAGATCCAGTGGCCCTGGTTCATCCTCTTCTTCTGCCTGGCCGCCGTCGCCAACACCTACCTGCCCGCACTCCACTTCCTCTTTCCCACGCTCAACCACCTCGGCGTCGTCGGCCTCACCGTCACCCTCT
>DAIDKF010000120.1:292-542 GCA_027450185.1 Granulicella sp.
TCCTCATCGGCACCGGCATCCACCGCAACACCCTCCGCGAGGTCGGCTTCCGCCCACTCCTGCAGGGCATCCTCCTCTGGATCGTCGTCGCCACCACCTCGCTCTGGCTCATCCGCTCCGGCATCCTCCACCTCTAGCTGCAGGGTTTCCATCAGCGGCGGGTGGCCCACTTAAGCGACTTTTGCTTGAGTGGGCCACCCCTCCGTCTTCAGCCCGAGCACCCGTCTCCACAAAACTTTGTTCGCGACTT
>DAIDKF010000121.1:0-250 GCA_027450185.1 Granulicella sp.
CTATTCGATGTCGAAGGACGGGCTGGTGTGGAAGTGGGCTTCGGCCATTCATCCGAAGTTCCGCACGCCGTGGATCACGACGATTGTGTTCGGCCTGTTCGCGGCGCTTGCGCCGGCGTTTCTGCCCATTGACCGACTGGCCGATCTGGTGAACATCGGGACGCTGCTGGCGTTCGCGATTGTGAGCGCAGGCGTATGGGTGCTACGGGTGCGGCATCCCGACTTGCACCGGCCGTTCAAGACGCCGCTG
>DAIDKF010000121.1:260-541 GCA_027450185.1 Granulicella sp.
GGTTCCGCTGGTGCCGTTCCTGGGAATTGTGTCGGCGTTGTACCTGATGACGCAGTTGGCGCTGATTACGTGGGTGGTGATGATCAGCTGGCTGGTTATAGGGCTGATGATCTACTTCGGCTACTCGCTGAAGCACAGCAAGGTGCAGAAGCTCGCGACCGTCGCTGAGGCCGACTGAGGAAATCGCCAGAGAGAAAAGCACGAAAAGCGCCTCCCATGCAGAAGATCGCCCTTGCGGAACGGGACGAAGGGAGGAGGTGTTTGATCCACTTCACGAATCT
>DAIDKF010000122.1 GCA_027450185.1 Granulicella sp.
CGGTCGACGACACCGACAGTTCAGGCAATTCTGAAACGAACCTACGCCCCGCCCTTCACCCGCACCACGGTGATCTTTTCAAAGCCCTCTTCAAACGCCGGCGGCTTCAGCTTCTCGGCCATCTTGCGCATCACGTCCTCGCTCACCATCCGGTCGCGCGAGCGGTTCCGCTCCAGGCACACCTCCAGCGGCACATCGAAAAACACCGCCTGCACCTCGTAGCCAAAGCTCTTCGCCATCTTGATCCATTGCCGCCGCTCGTGCGCCGACAGATTCGTCGCATCCACATAGTTCCACGGCATCTTCGCAATCAGCCGCGCCCGCAGCAATGACCGCAGCGTGGAAAACACCAGCCCCTGAAAGCGCTGTTCCTCCACGTCGTCGAAGAGAATCCCGCGCAGCATGTCGCTGGAGAGAGGAGTCACGCCCCGCCGCCCAAACCACGTCGTCTTGCCCGAGCCCGGCAGCCCTATCGCCAGCACCACAAAGCCCTTCGGCGCTCCCTTATCTGCCGGCTCCTGAGGTGGCGCCGCGGCCAGCT
>DAIDKF010000123.1 GCA_027450185.1 Granulicella sp.
ATTGACGCCGTTGTGGCAGCTCGCGCAGCCCTTGTCCATGAACAGCGCCAGTCCGGCCTGCTGATCCGGCGAGAGCGCCGAGGCGTCGCCCTTGAGGAAGCGGTCGAAGGGCGCATCCGGCGTGATCAGCGTCGCCTCGAACACCGCGATGGCTTTCTGCGCGTTGGCCAGCGTGACCGGGTCCGCCTGATCTGGGAACGCTTTGGCGAATTCGGCATGATAGCCGGGGATGTCCTTCAACTGCTCGGCGACATGCGTGGGCGGCGAGGCCATCTCGACCGGATTGACCATCGGGCCGCCAGCCTGTTCCTCCAGATCCTTCGCGCGGCCGTCCCAGAACTGGGCTGTGTTGAACACCGCGTTCAGCACCGTCGGTGCATTGCGCCCGCCGTGCTGCCAGCGATGGCCGATGGAGGTCGGCTCGGCGTCGGCGCCACCGAGGCCGATATTGTGGCAGGAGGCGCAACTGATGGCGTGGCTCGCGGACAGGCGTGGGTCGAAATACAGCATCTTGCCGAGTTCGACCTTGGCCGGTGAGGC
>DAIDKF010000124.1 GCA_027450185.1 Granulicella sp.
TTATCGGGTATAGCAGTCTTTCCTGCCTATCATTATTCTTTATTCTTCCGCTCATATTGCTTTGATTTTAAGAGGGGAGATTGCTCTCCCCGTTGTTATTCGTTAGGAAACAAATCATCTTCTTCCCCTTCGGGAGTTTCCCTGCCCTTCTGCGGCTACCACATGGGCGACTACTTCCGGCACTGGATCAAGATGCAGCGCACGCTGGCCACCACGCCGCGCGTCTTTCACGTGAACTGGTTTCGCAAGGGCGAAGACGGGCGGTTTCTGTGGCCCGGCTTCGGCGAAAACATGCGCATTCTGAAGTGGATTGTGGAGCGCGCCAACGGCCGCACGCATGGACGCGAAACGCCGATCGGCTGGACGCCGAGCTACGAAGACATCGATTGGCGCGGACTTGAGTTTCCGCGCGAAACCTTCGACGAGTTGCAGAGGGTCGATCGCGTGCAGTGGCGCAAAGAGGTGATCGGCCACGAGGAGCTGTTTCTGGCCCTGCACGACCACCTGCCGAAGGAGATGGTCTACGAGCGCGAACTGCT
>DAIDKF010000125.1:0-276 GCA_027450185.1 Granulicella sp.
TTCCCTGCATCTGGATTTTCTCTGCCTTCGACTCTCTCGACAGGTAGCCCTACACCGCAGCCATCGCTGAAGCCACCGCACGCTCAGCCGGCGCCGGCGTCTGCGCCGCGCCCCGCGTCAGCCGCTGCACAAAGTGATACGGCGGCCACGGCCCGGACAGCTGCAACTGGCACTCCTTCATCATCTGCACCGTGGAGGCATATTTGTTCTGGTAGCGCTCCACGCACCGGCGGTCAATCAGGTGCGCAATATCCAGCAGCATCTTGCCATTCTCCA
>DAIDKF010000125.1:286-536 GCA_027450185.1 Granulicella sp.
GTGCCCGCGTCTGCCGCTCGCGCTGTCGCGATGCCGTCTCCCGCAGGTTGGACAGGTACCCCTTGCCCACCGTCTCGCTGCACGGGGCAACGCCCAGCTCCTTGCAGCAATCGTCCACCATCACCTTCAGGTGCATCTCCGTCTTGCCCATCAGCCGTTCCAGATTCGTCTGGAACTGCCGCTGGTTCGAGCGGATCGACTTGCGCAGGCTCTCATCGTCCTGGAAGACCGTGCCAAACCGGAAGGGCAG
>DAIDKF010000126.1 GCA_027450185.1 Granulicella sp.
GCGACACACCGACCAGACGCGAGTGTGCCCACACAACGGCACCGGATCATCCATCGCTTTTATTCGCACGGAGTTCATACCATGAGTACGCGCACTGTCCCAGCCAAGACCACCAATAAAAACCTGATCCGATGGGTGGAAAAGATGGCCGAGCTGACGCAGCCGGACGCCATCCACTGGGTGGATGGATCGGAGGCCGAAAACCGGATGCTCTCCGAGCAACTGGTGGCCTCGGGCACCTTCACGAGGCTGAATCAGGAACTGTGGCCAGGCTGCTATTCCGCGCGAACCGACCCATCGGATGTGGCGCGCGTTGAAGACCGCACCTTCCTGTGCTCGCTCGCGCATGACAACGCCGGGCCCACCAACAACTGGGAAGATCCATTCGTGATGCGGCGTCGGCTCAAGCAGCTGTTTACCGGCGCGATGCGCGGCCGGACGATGTACGTGCTGCCCTTCTCGATGGGGCCGATCGGCTCGCCGATGTCGCAGTTGGGCGTAGAGCTGACCGACTCGCCGTATGTGGTGGTGAACAT
>DAIDKF010000127.1 GCA_027450185.1 Granulicella sp.
CTGCGAGGGCGAAGACCGCGGCTTCATTTCCGAGCAGCGATGCGGAGTCTTGTGATCGTGCGATATCGACAACCTTCTGATGGACGGAATCGATGAGGCCCGCCTTGATAAAGTGTTGTGAAAAGCTTGCGAAGACAGAAGCATCTGTCGGCGCTATAATGCCACGCGTGACCAGAAGCATCCGCGCGGCACTCGATACGATCCGATAAAGCGCTTGCCAAAAAATCGGCATAGGGGGGAGAGTCACCTCTCCTCCCCTGCCACACCACCGGACAAGCGGGTCCGCATCCGGCGGTTCGGAGGATTGAGCTAGTCCACGACTAGCAACCGTGGAAGACCGATCGAGTCGAAGTGCGTCGGCGGATACGCGGTGTTCATTGCGGGACTGTTGGCTATACGCCATGGTCCACGAGGGTTTCCAGCAGAGTGCGCCGCCAGATCTCTCTTGACACCTCGTTCGCATAGCTTCCGATACCGCACCGTTCCACGCTTCCACTGCTTCCAGATCACTGCCCGCAACCTTCGCCGCAG
>DAIDKF010000128.1 GCA_027450185.1 Granulicella sp.
GATTGACTCATTTCTCCCAGTAGCTCCGTGGTTTCTTTCAAATGCTTCTGGAAGTACGTGCGCATCAGAGCAAGCACCTCAAGCAAGATCGGATCCCGCACCGAATAGAAGACCTGATTCCCTGCCTTCCGATTCACCAGTAATTGCCGGGAGCGCAGGACGGCGAGGTGCTGGGAGATGTTGGCCTGCTCCATGCCAAGCTTCTCGATCAGCTCCCCGGCAGAGAGCTCCTTTTCCCCCAACAGCTCGATGATCGCGATTCTGGTGGGATGGGCCAGTGCCTGAAAGATTTCCGCTTTAAAACGACGCAGCGCCTGGGGCATAGTTTAAGATCCCACTTCAATTGAATATTCGTTCCTTCGAATATTTAGAATAGCAGAATTACCCGATTGCCAGTTCCTTCCCAGCGGGATCGTGGGCAGCCCTCAGGCTCGGCGAGCCGGCCCAACTGACCGTGCCACGCGCCTCAAGGCTCGGCGAGCCGGTTCCGCACGCACGCTGGACTGGCGCTTTCTGTCGCGGAGCCAG
>DAIDKF010000129.1 GCA_027450185.1 Granulicella sp.
GGCCTCGATGGGCAGATTGTGGGCCTCAATGCGGCTCTTGAGCAGATCGTAGTCATCCACGCGCTGGGAGCCGCCGATGATCTCGCCGTAGCCTTCCGGAGCCAGCACATCGACGCAGAGGGCGAGGTTGGGATTGGCCGGATCCGGCTGCATGTAAAAGGCCTTGACGGCGGCCGGGTAGCGATGGACCATGACGGGGCGGTCAAACTGGCTGCTGAGCCAGGTCTCATCCGGGGAGCCGAAGTCGTCGCCGTACTGGAAGGCATGCTCGAGGTGGCCGTCCTTGTGGGCCTGCTGGAGCATGGATGCCGCCTCATCGTAGCTGAGGCGCGGGAATGGGGCCTGAATGGCGCGGATGCGGTCGAGGTCGCGGCCAAGCGTGAGCAACTCGGCACTGCGACGGGTGAGGACGCTCTGGGCAATGTGGGAGACGAAGTTCTCGGCCAGCTCGAGCAGTCCGTCGAGATCGCAGAAGGCGACCTCCGGCTCGATCATCCAGAACTCGGTCAGGTGGCGGCGGGTTTTGG
>DAIDKF010000130.1:0-258 GCA_027450185.1 Granulicella sp.
GGTGATCGCGGCCACCAACAATCATTTCAAAGGTCAAGCTGCGGTCAACGCCATCGATCTGAAACGACTGCTGCATATGAATAACAACCCCGTCCCGCCAGATCTCGCAACGGCGTATCCCGAACTGAAGGTCGGGGAGTGAGGCCTTCCTGACGGTAACGTGCCCCAGCGGAGGTCGCGGACCGTCTCCCCAATGTGCTCCGGCCCATTCATTTGGGCCTCAACTTTTGCTACAATGACACAAGCAGAGGCTTCCCG
>DAIDKF010000130.1:268-525 GCA_027450185.1 Granulicella sp.
TCCCGAACACTTCGTCCTGCGTTCGCTTCAATAGACAGCTCTGGGCAAAATTTACTGTCCGTATACTGTCCATATTCCTCGGAAATTCGTTATATCGGGTGGAAGAGGGCGACACAGGCGATTTTATGGAAAGTGGATGTGGCTAGTAGAATCAGTGGTTTAGTAGAAGTCGTTGAAAACGCATAGGCGCGTAGCTCAGTTGGTTAGAGCGCTACCTTGACACGGTAGAGGTCAGCGGTTCGAATCCGCTCGTGCCT
>DAIDKF010000131.1 GCA_027450185.1 Granulicella sp.
GTAGGTGTGCACCGTATCCAAGCGCCCGCCGGGCAGCGTCACATCCTGGGTTTCGTCACCCAGGCCCTTCAGGCTGCCTCTGGCTTTGGGGCCGCCTAGCGCACCGCTGTCGTTGTGGCCCATCTGGATCAGAACGTAATCGCCGGGCTTCATCTGCTTGAGCACCTTGTCCCATGTGCCTTCCTCGATGTAGGTGCGGCTGCTGCGGCCGGCGATGGCGCGGTTGGCCACGTTGATGCGCGCCGTGTCGAAGAAGTGCGCAACGTGGTCGCCCCAGCCCAGATTGGCCTGATTGCGCGCCGTGGAGTCACCGACGATAAAGACCGTGGGAAGCGCAGGATTGAGCGGCAGTACCGGGGCCGACGAGGTTTGCCGGGGTGTAGGCGGCGGCGCGATGGATACATTGCCCGTCGACTGCGAGCGCGCTGCCAGAACAAAGAGCGCAGTGGCGAAGACTCCAGCGATGGCGGCAACGGGGCCGACTTTAAGCATGGACGCAAGTACCTCCTGTTAGGGAAAACGCAT
>DAIDKF010000132.1 GCA_027450185.1 Granulicella sp.
CGGCTCGCCATCAAACTCAGCCCAGATCTCGTACCAATCCACCTAGGCCTCGCCCCCGAACTGGTACGACTGAGGTACGAAAATCTCGTGCCCCAGCAGGCCCATCGCAGACTTGCGATGCCGCACGTACTCGCGCACCGTCGACTCGGCAACACAGATCCCCTGCAACTCCTGGTGCAACCGCCTCCAGATACGGCGTGCCGTATGCCGCTGCTTGCGCGGGGCCCGGCGATCGGCTTCCAGTATCGCATCGATAAACGGCAATGCAGGCGCCAGCTTCGGCCGCTCCCGTTCCGGCTTCTTCCGCTCGGGAGGCACGGCGCTGGCCAAGGCCCGGCGCACCTCCCGCCGATGTACTCCCAACTTCCGTGCTACTGCACGGACCGTCCCGGCGCCATGCTCGTACTCTCGCCGGATCTGCTCGTATAGCTCCACCTTGCTCCTCCTTGTGGCCAAGCCGTCCTCGCTTCCGGGGAAAACCCCCTGAACAAGTTAACGGGCTCCGCCTTCAGGTGGGGCCAG
>DAIDKF010000133.1 GCA_027450185.1 Granulicella sp.
CGGTGCCGTCAACGTAGGAGCCCGGATCAGGGCCGAATTCAGCACGCTAGGCCGCGCGCTCCCTATAATTACCCTCGGAATGCATGAATTGGCGGCGGCTGCCGCCCCGTGGAAAGTGAGCGAGATGACAGGTTTGCAGGGACGGATTGCGCTGGTAACCGGCGCTTCGCAGGGAATCGGCCGCGCGTGTGCGCTGGAGTTGGCGAAGGCAGGCGCAACCGTTGCGCTGGCGGCTCGCAATGAGTCAAAGCTGGCGGACGTGGCCGCCGAGATTCGCGCCGCGGGCGGCACCGCTGAGGCCTTCGCGCTGGACGTGTCCAATGATGAGTCGATCGCCGCCGGAGCCAAGGCTATCCTGGAGCGATTCGGCAAGGTCGAAATCCTGGTCAACAACGCCGGGATCACCCGGGATGGCCTGGTGCTCCGCATGAAGCGGCCCGACTGGAACGACGTGCTGGAGACGAACCTGACCGGCGCGTTCCTGCTGACCCAAGCCATTCTCAGCCCCATGCTTCGCAAC
>DAIDKF010000134.1 GCA_027450185.1 Granulicella sp.
GCTGGTTTCAGGGGCGGCCGTTCTGGGCGGGCGTCCAGCGCTGGCTGATGGCGGGCGTTTTTGGCGGGTTGGCGCTCAAGCTTGCGTTGTCGAGGCGGCGCTGAGCCCGGGGTGGGGGCGATCGACATAGGTCGGCCTTCACAGGCTTTCCCTGTCACACCACCGGACATGCGGGTCCGCATCCGGCGGTTCGGTGAGCATGGGTCAGGTGCGACAAAGGAAGGAAGGGAGGCCGTGCGAGGCAAACCAGGCGTTCGGCAGCGCGATACTTAGCGCTGGCGTCCGACTGAGGTGCCAAGGCCCGTCGGAGGACCCGACGAGCTTAAGGGCTGTGTCGCGGTTCAGGCCGCGGCGCAGCAGCTCACGGAAGCGGCGGTCGCTCGTCTTCCACCGGCGCCAGATTAGCGCCCGCAGACGACGACGCGTCCATTGTCCCAGCGCCGTTAGCACGGAAGGTGTCTGGCATCGGCCGAAGTAACCCAGCCATCCATGAAGGTATCGCCGCAGAGTGACCATCGTG
>DAIDKF010000135.1 GCA_027450185.1 Granulicella sp.
GGGCGCCCCACCCACCAGCCGCGGCCGGTGGCGTGCACCAACGCGTCGGCTCCGTAGTCGCCGCCGTCGATGAGCACCCCGATGCGCCCGCGCAGGTCGCTGCGCGCTTCCACGCGGGCCACCGCGCCCAGCAGCAGTTGCTTGAGCGCGGGAATGCGCGCCTCGTCGGCGCCGGCCTCGCGCGCCAGGTCCAGGAACTGGCTGCGGTGGTCGAAGGCCATCACATGCAACTCCTCCCAGCGCGCTCGCGCCACGCTGACCCTGTGCAGGTGGGCGAGTTCGGCATCGGCGTCCACGTCCGCGTGGTGGGCGCGTGCGAACCAGTGCTCCAGTTCGGCCGGCGTGGGCATGGCCGCCGAACAGGCGTGGCGCGACACCACGATGGCGCCGCAGGCATTGGCCACGCGCGCCGCCTCGGCCCAGTCCTGCCCTCGCAGCAGGCTGCCGAGCAGCCCGGCCAGGAAGGCATCGCCGGCGCCGAGCACGTTGCGCACCCGCACCCGCTCGCCGGCGTG
>DAIDKF010000136.1 GCA_027450185.1 Granulicella sp.
GCTCATCATCCGAATACCGGCGAAGATCAGGCCGCCAAGACAGATGACAGCCCCGGCGTACATGGCAAAAGTTTTGAACGTGCCCATCAATGTCTGTGCGCCGGAGAAATCCATCGTCCCTTGGGCATGAGCAACGGTCGTTATTGAGAGCGCGAGAAGCGTTGGTGCCAGCACCCGCGTGGCTTGGTTGAGGCGTTGTTTGGAGAAGCGTTCAGCCCACCGATTGGCGAGCCGCGAATCGAACTTGTGTTTGATCTGCATGAGGCACCTCTTTCAACCGGGAATCGGTTGTGATATGCGCCAACGTAGGAGCGTTCGATTCAGCTTGTCCAATAACTAAGAAAGGCTCTCTTATTCACCAGAGGAATAAGAGAGCCTTTTGGCTACATAAAAGGCAGTGAGCAACCGTTGTGCCTTGGGACACAATCTGGTGTTTCCCATGCGGCTACTGTGCAGCAGCCTGCTGCACAAATTCCCGTGCTCGGTTTGTGTCGATGGACGGAAAACGCATCT
>DAIDKF010000137.1 GCA_027450185.1 Granulicella sp.
GGCTACAGCCCGAATGCGGCCCTGTTCAAGGCGGCCGGAACCTCGGCCTACGACGGACTGGAGACGCACCTGGAGAAGCGGCTTTCGCACCACTTCCAGGCCGGCATCAGCTACACCTTCAGCCGTGCGCATGACGAGCAGAGCGACATCGGCCTGTTCTTCACGGGCAACAACCCGAACAACCTGCGCAGCTCCTATGCGCTGTCGGACTTCGACCGCACGAACGTGTTCACGATGAACTATCTGTTCGAGCTGCCGAACCCGGTGAAGGGTCACGGATGGCTTTCGTACGTGTTGAACGACTGGAGGCTTTCCGGCATTACGACGCTGCAGAGCGGCCAGCCGTACAGCCTGTATGAGTTCTACGGTGCGGTGGCCAGCCTGTACTACGGCAACTTCCCGAACCTGCTGAACCCGATTCTGGGTATCAAGAATCCGTCGAACCCGCGCAGCGCGCTGACGGGCCACAGCGGTGCCTTCCGGCAGGGAGCCAACTACATTCCGGCGATTGAT
>DAIDKF010000138.1 GCA_027450185.1 Granulicella sp.
AAAATTAGCTTGCACCCTATGATTTTGGCCGTCAAGCGCCTGATTGCTGGAAGCCCTTGTCTATCAGCGCGTTTACACGACGGGCGCTCTGGAGCGCCCCATCTGTTTACCCGCGTAAACGCTGAAACCGTGCCGGACTCGCGGAATTGCCAAGTGATTGATTTCGAGCGCGTTGACGCCAGTGAACGCGGGCATGGGTCACGTTTACCGGCAGCATCCCATTTGGGGGTGACGTGTCGCAGCGTACACCCGCTGCCGTAGGCAGCGCCGTTCTTGGGATGACGGCCGGGACACGGAACCGCGGGTTGCTGCCACGCCAGCGACGGCCCGCCGACGCTCTGGTTGGGAGCAGCCGGAGCTAAAATGCCGCCAAGGGAGAAGCGAGTATGAGCAGTGCACACAGCCCGGCAGTCGCCCCCAGGCGGGAGTCGCCGCGCGATTGGAAGTGGACCCTGGCGGAGAAGGCCGTCGCCCGCAGAGCCTTCGACCTGGCCCTCAGCCGGGAACTCGA
>DAIDKF010000139.1 GCA_027450185.1 Granulicella sp.
CGCGCCCCAGCCCAGCCACTCGGGTGTCATTTGAAAGGAGAAGGTGGGAAATCTGGCGAGCAGAAACGATCGCACGCCGTAGGTGCAGGCGAACCCCACCAGCACGCCGGCGCAGGCCAGCACAGCGGTCTCACGGAGGACAACGCCGACAATGGCAGGCTTGGAAGCCCCCATGGACTTAAGGATGCCGATCTCGCGGGTACGCTCCAGCACCGCCGTGTACATGGACTGGAAGATGACGAGGAAGCCGACGATGACGGCAATGGAGATGACGACGTTGAGGGCGAGGTTGAAGCCCGGGAACTTGGACGGAGTATAGAGAGAGACCAGGTCGGACATGGTGAGCACGCGATAGTTCTCCAGGCCCCTGGTGGAGTGGATTTCGTTGATGATGGCCTGGTCGTTGGCGGGATTGTCAGCTTTGAGGTAGATGATGGAGGCTTTTCCGTCGGCGCCCATCAAGTTGGCGAGGGTATCAATGGGCAGCAGTTTGCGACCGCCCTTGCCACT
>DAIDKF010000140.1 GCA_027450185.1 Granulicella sp.
GCGCGGGAGCCGTCGAAATGTGTCTCCCGCATTCGTTCGATCTCTACTTTGCCGATGGCGGCGCTCACCCATTCGGCGGCCTTCGGCTCGGTGGTCTTGAGAAAGATTTTGGTGGCTGGCTGCGATAGCATCACCTCGGCAATGTGGCCGTAGATGACTTCGAGCTGTGCCTTTCCCTGAAAGCCAAGCACCAGCGGATTTTTCGATTTCCGGTTCTCCGTAATGGCCGTGTGCAACTGCGGGAGCCGTTGCAGACTCGCCAGCTCGTCCAGCACGAACCACACCGGGCGCTGGTCCTCGGTCGGCGCATTCAAGAGGCGCAATACCAGCAGGTCAATCCAGAGGCTATTCAATGGACGCAGGGCTTCACGCTCGCTTGGTTGTGAGGTAATGAATATCCAGCCCTGACGCTCTTTCGCCCATTCGGTCGCGCTCCATGTGCGTTTCGCCTGGTCTTTCCGTGGCAGCATTCGCAGGCTGTCGGCAATCAATCCAAGCGAGGCCAGGAC
>DAIDKF010000141.1 GCA_027450185.1 Granulicella sp.
CCGTCTGCATGGCGGTTGATTCCTGTGCCCCCTGGCTGCGTTTGCAGCCGCGCCTGGCCGCCTGAAACGACTGCGGGACCCATGAACTGAGGAGTTTGCATATGTATTTGCGCCGATGGCTGATTTCGCTTCCTATGACTGCCGCCTTATTGACTGCGAGCGTCTTCGCACAGCAACCCGCATATCTCGACACGCAGCTATCGCCACAGGCGCGCGCGCACGATCTGGTGAACCGGATGACGCTGGACGAGAAGGCGTCGCAGCTCGAAGACTGGGCTCCGGCGATTCCGCGGCTGGGGATTCCCGACTATCAGACGTGGAATGAGGCTTTGCATGGAGTGGCGCGCGCCGGATACGCAACGGTGTTTCCGCAGGCGATTGGGATGGCGGCGACGTGGGATCCGGCGGTTGTCCACGACATGGGCAATGTGATCTCAGAAGAGGCTCGCGCCAAGTACAACCAGGCGCAGCGCGAGGGCAATCACCGCATCTTCTTCGGGCTGACGT
>DAIDKF010000142.1 GCA_027450185.1 Granulicella sp.
TTCCGATTTATCCAGGCGCAAAGAACGAATAGGATCGAAAAATGCCGCTTGCATTGCTCATCCTCGGCGGGTTTCTTGGGCTTCTCGCCGTCAACGGGAAATATGCTCAGGCGCTCGATCTTTTGAGCAATGCCGCGAAGAAAGCTCCGGGCGGTTCGGTTTCGCTCCTGGAAGCGTTCGCGGGCATTGTCCTCGTCGCCGCGCTCTTTCGCGCCGTCGAATTGCCGCGCGCAGGAGAGGCGTTTCTCGTCTTGCTGGTTATCGTTTTCATGACCTTCGAAGCGCCTACTTTCCTTTCGAAATTCGAAGATGCGGCGGCATCCATCGGCTCGGGCGGATCGAGCGCGCCAGCGGCGGGCGGCAATGTCGGCATCGGAACAGGCCTTCGCGCGGCGAGCGGGAGCGCATCGCCATGATCACGCGCGCGCCCGGACAGGGCTACTGGAATTTTGTCGTCACTGTCATGGTTCTGGTCTTTGTCGTCTATGTCACGACCAATGGCGA
>DAIDKF010000143.1 GCA_027450185.1 Granulicella sp.
CAGGCGTATCCCGACTCAGCCGCCTCCCGGAATGGGCCGTAGAAGGTGGAGGCATATTTGGCGGCGTAGGAGAGGATGGGCGTGTCTATGTATCCCTCCATATCCAGGGCGGCGCGGATGGCCTGGACCATGTGGTCCATCATGCCGCTGGGGGCCACGATGTCTGCTCCCGCCTGGGCGTGGCTGGCGGCCGTCTCTCCCAAAAGGGGCAGAGTCTCGTCGTTGAGCACCTTCTCGCCCCTGATCAGGCCGCAGTGGCCGTGAGAGGTGTACTCGCAGAGGCACAGGTCGGTTATCACCACCAGGCCGGTGGTCTCTTTAACGGCACGCACCGCTTTCTGGATTACGCCCTGCGGGTCGTAGGCCCCTGAACCCATCTCATCCTTGAGGGACGGCAGGCCGAAGAGCAGCACCGCCGGGACACCCAGGTCCTCCAGGGCGGCTGCCTCGCCGGGCAGGCTATCCAGGCTCTGCCGGAACTGGCCGGGCATAGAAGATATGGC
>DAIDKF010000144.1 GCA_027450185.1 Granulicella sp.
GAGCCTCGGTGCCTGCTGGGAACTCCGGCTGAAAACCATGCTCAATCATGGTTTCATGGGCCGCCGTCAACAAATTGAAATGCGAAGGATGTCCGTGGTGGTTAGCCAAAGCGACGCCTCCTGACGAAGCAACAGCCTATCACGGCCAATCTCCCATGAAGATAAAGACGAGAAAGGGCCGGCTCATCCTTCGAGTCAGCCCTCTCTTTTGCTTGGAGTCGCTTCGCTACTGTTGAATGCCGAGATCCGACAGCACTTTCGGCTTCGATTCATCGAGGTGCCGTCTTTGGCTGTGTGGTCGCCATCATGGCAGCGGAAGCAGCCAGGATAGCTCTGGTGACCGATGTGATTGGGGTGTGTACCCCAGGTCACCTTCATGTCCGGGAAGACATTCTCGCTGTAAATCTTGACCAGCTCACGCGCTGCCGCCTGCTCCTGAGAAGCCTGTGTGGTGAGCACCGCGGGGTTAGCCGTGCGATAGTAGGCCTCCAGGCCGGCGGGA
>DAIDKF010000145.1 GCA_027450185.1 Granulicella sp.
GAGGCGATCGCGCAGTGCGCGCCAGCCCTGCGCAGCCAGGTACAGCAGGAAGCTCAATGCGGCGATCCAGGTGCTGGCGGGCCAGCCGATGGCGTAGGAGGCGCCCAGTCCGGCGCAGGCCAGTCCCACGCCCAGCAGCATGGACAGCAGCACCCCGGGCCCCAGGCGCCGGGTCAGCGCCTGCGCGGCCGCGGGCGGCCCGACCAGGAAGGCGAAGATCAGCAGCGCGCCGATCACCGGCACCGCCACCGCCACCAGCCCGGGGATGAACTCCTCGTTGTCCACCGCATAGCCTTGCTGGGAGATGCGTTCGCAGTCCGCGCGCAGCGCGGCAGCGTCGGTCAGGGTGTTGGGGGTGAGGGACTTGAGGGTGAGCTGGCCCAGCACGCGAACGCGCCGTTCGCGGCTCATGGAGGCGAGAAACAGCTTGCCGCTGGCGGTGCAGTGCAAGGGAACGTGCACCCCCACGTCGAGAGTCAGGCGCCACGGCCACGGCGCCTC